>NZ_JBHIMY010000002.1:97536-184969 GCF_042194535.1 Bartonella sp. CR84HXZ
TCAGGTTAGCGGTATTATCAGCAATGTCAACTGCAACCGTTTTCATGCCGCTAAATGCAACGCTTGCGGATATGGCATGGGACTTTACTCACCCTCTCACGAGAGAAATAGATGATATGAAGAGGAAGATGCGTAAAGAAAGAGATGATGCGACAAGGGAAATTGATAAGAAAATTGATGATATCTGGCGTTCCCGTTTTTCTAGCTCCCATTGTTCTGATAGCAAAAATGTCTGTCATTCTGATGATTTCCAAAAGTTTGTTGATGATTTCCGCAAGCTTTCTGAAGAAAACTCTAGAAGATTTAAAGCCAAACATAATAGGACGGAACAACAACAACATCAACATCATCATCAACATCATCATCATCATCATCATCATCATCATTATTATCATCATGTTGAAAACAAAACATATCATCACATTGAGCGTAAAAAGACAAAACACAGTAATATTCATATAGACAACTCAGGAGATGCTTTAGCGGTGGGTATTCTTGGTACAATTTTAAAAAAACCAGAACAACCACAAGTGGTTTATCAAATAGTACCACAAAATCAGGTAATTTATCAAAAAGTTCCGCAAAATCAAAGAGTTTATCAGGTGCAGCAAACGGTGGAATATGAGCCACTCCAGCAATCATTAGAATCTGATTGGCTTAACTATTGCAAGAAAAAATACCGTTCCTTCAACCCTAAAACAGGGACTTTTCGAGACCGTAATGGTTTGGAACACATTTGTTATGCCCCAATAAATTAACTTCTGTTCTACTAAAAAAGTCTTAAATGGCACAAAAAAACGCTTCAAAGCGTTTTTTTGTTTGCTCATATATTAAAATCTTGAAGAAAAGAATTATTTTGGCGCTCATAGCCTATGCTACTTTTAGGACCATGCCCACAGATAAAACAAACATCATCGCCTAAGGGTAAAACTTTTTCTCGAAGAGAGTGCATCAATTTTTCATGAGAACAGAAGGGGAAATCAGTGCGTCCAATAGAACCACGAAAGAGCACATCACCCAAGAGAGCTAAGCGTTCTTTTTCATTGAAATAAATAACATGACCAGGAGAATGTCCTGGGGTGTGAAAAACCTTAAACACATGTCCAGCAAAATGAACGCACTCACCATCTTCTAACCATTGGTCAGGAATACAGATGCACGCATCAGTGATGCCGTAATTTCTTGCGCTTTCGCTCACGGCATCCATCACAGGCTTATCATCGCGATGTGAACCGATAATTTTTACATTAAGCGCCTCTTTCGCTTGCATTGCTGCTCCCACATGATCAAAATGACCATGTGTTATCCAAATAGCCTCAACGATAACGCCATTCTTTTCGATTACGTCTTGAATCCGCGGCCAATCACCACCGGGATCAACGAGAACCCCCGTTTTACATTCACTATCAAAAAGCAAAGTGCAATTTTGTTGGAATGTCGTAACTGGAATAATATGTGCACTAAGATTCCCCATGACGTCCTTTTCAAAAGTAAAATTTTACTAAGTTTATAAGGAGCATTCCTCTCCCTCTACAAAAAATAGTCTGCTCGACAGCTTTATACAACTTATGTAAACTTGCATCTTGTGTAAACTAAATTTTTATCAAGGTTTTTAAGAATGACCAATCACGTTCAAGTTTTGTGTGACGATGCCCCTCACCTTCTTGTGATTGATGATGATACTCGCATTCGCAATCTTTTATTTCAATTTCTCATTAAAAATGGATTTCGTGTTTCAGTTTCAGCCAATGCTAATGAAGCAAGACGACTGTTGGCAAGTTTAGATTTTGATCTTCTTATTGTTGATGTCATGATGCCTGGTGAAAACGGTATTGATCTTACTCATTCACTCCGCCAAACAAAAGATGTTCCCATTCTCATGCTAACAGCTTTATCAGAAATAGACAATCGTATCCATGGCTTAGAAGCGGGTGCAGATGATTATCTTGCTAAGCCGTTTGATCCTCGTGAACTTCTCCTTCGTATCAATGCCATTTTACGGCGTGGCTTTCCCCTTAGCCAACCAAAAATTGAGCAGATCGTTTTTGGACCTTATATATTTTCAATTTCACGGCGCGAACTCAAAAAAGGGGGAGAAATTATTAAATTAACAGATAAAGAACAAGAAATGATGGTCATTTTTGCCGAAAATGCAGGCGATACAATTCCGCGCCATAAATTCGCGGCCGATGACAGCAATATAAGTGAACGTGCCATTGATGTACAGATCAACCGCCTTCGTCGTAAAATCGAAAAAAACCCAACACTGCCTATATGGCTCCAAACCGTACGAGGAATAGGGTACAAACTCTCTATTGAATAGGCACAAGAATGATCAAACCTTTAAGATTTTTTCTTCGATGGTTAACGAAAAAAATGCCTAAACGGCTTTATGCTCGCTCTTTGATCATTATTATCGCTCCAATGGTACTGCTGCAAACAGTCATTGCTTATGTCTTTATGGAACGCCATTGGCAAATGGTAACCGAGCGTCTTTCAATGGCTGTCGTGCATGACATTTCAGCCATTATTGATATTCTTGAAACATATCCACAACAAGATAACTATGGAGATATCAAGCGTATTGCACAACAACGCATGGGATTAAACATTTCTATTCTATCTCCTACCTCCTTACCCCCTCCAGGACCTAAGCCATTTTTTGCAATTCTTGACTATTTTTTAAGTGAAGAAATCACCCGCCAAATTAACCGTCCCTTCTGGATCGATACCGTAGGAGATTCTGATCTTGTTGAAATCCGTATCCACCTTGGTCACAATATCTTACGCGTCTTTGCTCCACGCAGCCAAGCCTACGCTTCCAATACTGCTATTTTTTTAAGCTGGATGGTAGGAACAGCTCTTGTTTTATTACTGATAGCAATTTACTTTTTGCGCAATCAAATTAAACCTATTCAACAATTGGCTGAAGCAGCAGAAAGCTTTGGACGCGGTCGTCCTTTACCAAAAGGATTTCAACCACAAGGAGCTGATGAAGTCCGTCGTGCTGGCATTGCTTTTTTACGTATGCGAGAACGTATTGAACGCCAAATCGAACAACGCACCATGATGCTCTCAGGAGTAAGCCATGATTTAAGAACCATTCTTACACGCTTTAAACTTCAGCTAGCATTAGTAAATACTGACTTTGATACTAAACCGCTTGAGCAAGATGTAAGTGACATGCAAAATATATTAGAAGATTATCTTGCTTTTGCTCGTGGTGAAGGAAGTGAAAGTGTCAAGACTTTTGATTTAAATGCTCTTATGCAAAAATTCTCCGCCGATGCTCATCTTCACAAACGTCAATTTTCTTACACCATTGAAGGTCCTACAGAAATACAAGTACGTCCCCGTGCTTTCACACGCTTGGTCAGCAATCTTGTATCAAATGCATTTTGTTACGGCACAACCGTTAAACTAACAGCTAACTCTCAACAAGAATCTTTTATATTGATAATCGATGATAATGGACCTGGAATTCATGAAAATATGCGTACAGAAGTTTTTAAGCCATTCTTTCGACTTGATAAAGCACGAAATCAAGATGCAAGTGGAACAGGACTTGGTCTTTCTATTGCTCAAGACATAGCACGCAGCCATGGTGGCAATATACAATTAGATGAAAGCCCACTTGGGGGATTACGCGCTATTCTTGATATCCCCCTATGAGCAATATTTCAGCAAACCATCTGTAAAAATAACAGACTGTGTATTTTAGGCATTCCCTACAGTTTCAAACAAAGTGTACTGCAGTGCCTTGTAAGCACTTTCTCCCGACAAAGCAACCATCTGAAATGCAACATAATGGCTTTCACAGACTTTAAGTGCATGTATCAACAATGTTTCAACCTGTATATGAGATGGATGCATCCCACCAGCCAAAAGAAGACCTTGCCGATAAATAACTGAATTATTCCTTTGCCAGTAATCAAAATGTCCCAACAACAACTTTTCATTAATTGCTAGCAATAAGCGCTGTATTTCAGCTGTTCGAGCATTTTTAATAGAGAGATCAAACGAACAAGCCAAATGAAGTGCTTCATGCTCTTCCATCCATGAAAAAGCAAGACGATAATTTGCGCGCTTTCCTTCCACACAAACGCTAATTTCATCTTGCGCATCCCGCTCAAACGACCAATCATATTCACAGGCAATCTGTTCGATAAAGTCAACAGGGTGCTCTTTTCTCTCTGTGGCGCAAAATGCAAGCCTCATCACAATCCTCAATCATCTTAAAAACATTGTCAACAGAATATAAACCGCCTAAACTGTAACAATATTTTGCTACAATCAGAACCTTTACACCAAACAAATACACATAAAAACATCGACAGTACACAAACACCCAGAACACAATCGCGCTGTTTAGGGCAACCTGATAGTCATAAAACGAATCATCAAGTCTTTTCAGTGTATTGATACAATTTCATAGCGCCAGCCCCCCTGATTCAAAAAAATGTATTTTACCCAAAAAAAAATCAAAAATAAACAAATGCTCCACTCTAACAGACTCAAGATTAAGCATTTTTTAGTTTCACGCATCATATTGAAAAATTGGGGATATTTTTTTGAAGATTCTTTTTTTTAAGAAACTATCTTACTTTTTTGTGTCTGCGTTTTTTAAATCATCTTTTTTTAAATCATCAAGGCGCCTTTTCAAATCAGCATTATCAGCATGGATTTTCAGCACCATCTCCTTAAAAGTCTCAAACTCTTCGCGAGAAACAAGATCAAGTTTGTTTGCTATCTTTTCAGCCTGCACACGAAAAGCTGTTCCAGCTTCACGTCGTATACCTTGCGCGACGTCAGCAGCATCTGTTGCTAATTTTGCTAATTCATCAAGAATACGATTTGATCCATTACGCATAACATTTTTCCTTAAATTTTAATTATTGACGCACGCATTATAGCGTATTCTCATAACATTTAGATACTGTAATTTGTTCCTTTTACCCTATATTTTACATACTGTGCAGATTTTTCATGACGATCTTTTTAAGATTTTTTAATATTTCTTTTATCACCATATTTTTTTACCGCGATAAACCAGTGGAAATCTATCCCCCTTTCTGACTAGCCTCCCTACTGACTTGACCATTGCGCATTCATCTGTCATTTCTGACCATTAGAGTCACTTCATATTCATCTCGTATAATGTAAGATGCTTAATTCATGAATAATCTGTCTTGTCCAGCCATTGCTTTTCCGTCTTTTCTTGATCCTGTCATTATCCAGCTAGGTCCCATAGCACTTCATTGGTATGGACTTGGTTACGTGGTGGGTATTCTTTTTGCTTGGTGGTATGCGCAAAAATTATTAAAAAAAACATCTCTATGGTATAGAGACCACCCTCCTATGGATAAAGAAAAGATCGGAGATTTTGTTGTCTGGTCTGCCATAAGTGTTGTTGTCGGAGGGCGTTTAGGACAAGTTCTTGTATGGGATCCCATTTACTATTTTAACCATCCAAGTGCTATCATTGCCGTATGGGATGGGGGAATGTCCTTTCATGGCGGACTTATTGGTATTATCATTGCTATGATCTGGTTTGCCCGTAAAAATCATATTAACATACGAGCCATGTTTGATATCATTGCTGCAGGTGCTCCTATCGGTATCGGCATTGTACGAATTTGCAACTTCATTAACCAAGAGTTATGGGGCAATATTACTACACGTCCTTGGGCTGTTTGTTTTCCTCTCGATCCTCACTATCTACCGCGCCATCCAAGCCAACTTTACGAAGCTTTCATGGAAGGATTTCTTCTCTTCATCATCTTATGCCTTATCATTTTTGCCTTCAAAGCATTAAAGCGCCCTGGAGCTGTTGCAGGAACATTTATTATAGGCTACGCAGTAGCGCGCAGCATTTCTGAAGTTTACCGTGCGCCTCAAGAAGATCCAGAATGGTTTTCGACTCTTTTCCATTCTACTGGTTTTACCTATGGCATGGCTTTATCTCTTCCCATGCTTCTTTTAGGGTTTTATCTTCTTCTCCATGCCTTTAAATATAAATCGACAGAAAATGGCCAATCTAAAAGAAAAAATTAAAGAAATTATTGCCCTTAATGGACCAATCACTGTTAGCCAATATATGACGTTGGCACTTACCGATCCTCAATTTGGTTATTATCAAACACAAACACCTTTTGGACGTACCGGTGATTTCATTACAGCACCTGAAATAAGCCAATTATTTGGAGAAATGATCGGGATTTGGGCTCTCGCAAGCTGGAACGCTCATGGTTCTCCTCGCCCTTTTATCCTCGCTGAAATAGGTCCAGGACGTGGAACTCTCATGGATGATGTTTTGCGTACCATTCAAAAATTATCCACGACAGCATTTGAATCTGCTGAAGTTTTTCTCCTTGAAATAAGTAAAAAGCTTGCAAAAGAACAAAAAAAGCGCCTTTGCCCTTATCAAAAACAAATCCATAGCATTGAAAATTTTAATCAAATTCCTTCAAAACCTCTCTTCCTCATAGCTAATGAATTTCTCGATACACTCCCTATCAACCAATATATTAAAGTCAATGGAGAATGGAAAGAGCGCTGCATTACAGTCAATCAAGATGGAGATCTCATCTTTATTGCTGCCCCGCATAAACTTCCCTCTTCTTATCTACAAACCTATTGTTCTAAAGTGCCTGACGGAACAATTTTTGAATATGCCCCCTTACGGCATCAATTCATGCAACAAATCAGCCACCATTTAGTGCAAGTGACAGGTTCTGCTTTGCTCATTGATTATGGTGCTGCTGATCTTGCATTTGGCGATACCTTGCAAGCACTGTCAAAACATAGATTTCGTGATATTTTTGATGCCCCTGGTGAACATGATTTAACATCCCATGTTGGTTTTTCTTTTTTAAAAAACATAGCCCTTGAACAAGGTTGTTTTGCTGAAATCTTCGAGCAAGGAGATTTTCTTTTAAAAATGGGGCTACTGGAGCGCGCAAAACAGCTTGGAGTTGGCAAAAGTGCTCCTTTGCAAGACAAAATCCGCCAAGACATCGAACGGCTCGCTGGTCAAGATCAAATGGGAAAATTATTTAAAGTTTTACATTTCAGTGATAAAAACATCTCCATACCTCCCCAATTTTGATGATCGGCGCTTTTGTCAATAAGCACATCATTATCTGAAATATTCATTGATAAATATGAACATCTCCACCCTCACTTCAAATAATCTCCATAAGGAACTTTTATGAAATCTATTCCTCATCCCATTCTTGCAAAAAATCTTTCTACTTTACACACCCATGGGATAGAACATGGTTTTTTTACTCGTCAAGGTGGTGTTTCAAAAAGCCTTTACCAAAGCCTTAATGTTGGACAAAGCTCAAATGATCACCCTGAACATATTACACAAAACCGCACTTTGGTCGCTCATTATTTTGATGTTGAGATACAAAATTTAGTCACTGTCAATCAAATACACTCTTGTGAAGTCATTGTCGTTGATAAAGCTTTTATCGGCTCCCCTCCTAGAGCCGATGCTCTCGTTACCACCACACAAGAACTCGTAATCGGCATTCTTACAGCAGATTGTGGACCCATTCTGTTTGCTGATCCACAAGCAGGTGTCATCGCTGCAACTCATGCTGGCTGGCGCGGAAGCTTAAATGGAATTATCGAGAAAACAATTGCTGTTATGGAAAAACAAGGTGCCAAAAGACAATCAATAACAGCAGTCCTTGGACCTTGTATTGGTCCTTGTCACTACGAAGTAACAAGTGAATTTTACGACCAATTTATTGATTGCCACTGCAAATACCAAAAATATTTTATAAAAACAGACAAAATAAATCACTTTTACTTTAATCTGTGGGCATTCATTATGAATCAACTCATCAAAGCAGGCGTTAATGCTTCTTGTGTGGAGCTTTGTACCTACAAAGATGAAAAGCGTTTTTTCTCCTATCGCCGTGCAATCCACCGCAGCGAACCTGATTACGGACGGCAAATTTCTGCTATTATGCTAAAAAATAAAAAATGATCCTCTTTTATGCTTTAAAACAATACCAAAACTGCAAAACTAAACTTTTTACTCAAATGTAAAAATAAATCCCATTGTATTTTGCTTTGCTTTTTTTACAAAATCATTTACCAGCCCATAAAATATGATAGCTTTTTCTCTGAATCATCTTCAATGTTTGGTTATAATGATTGAAGGCAAGATGATACTCCTTTTTATTTACTCCCCTTCATTCATCTTAAATATGAAACATTCCCCATATTGAAAGCATTTTTTATGACGTAATAACCAAAAAGCTTAATCAATATGTATTTATTTGCCGCATGGAGAAAAAACTTTGCTCTAAAAGAAACAAACTTTTGGAAAAAGAAAAAACATACCGCATAGCTCTTTAACAATAATCGATAAAATTGTAAGGCTTTTGTACTTTTGTAATTGTTCTCTTGCAATTTAATAAAAAGAAATTAAAACCGTGTCGCATTCCCACCATGATGATTCAGAGGTTCTACTATGAAACTTTTCTGCGGAAATTCTAATCCACGCCTAGCTGAAGATGTTGCAAATTATTTGAACATCCCCTTAGGCAAAGCCACCGTAAAACGTTTCGCTGATCAAGAGATTTTCGTAGAATTGCATGAAAATGTGCGTGGACAGGACGTGTTTGTTTTGCAATCTACATCCTATCCAGCCAATGATCACTTGATGGAATTACTCATCATGATTGATGCGCTTCGTCGTTCTTCGGCACGTCGCATCACAGCTGTTATCCCTTATTTTGGCTATGCCCGCCAAGACCGTAAACCTGGTCCGCGTACTCCCATTTCCGCAAAACTTGTTGCCAACCTGATTACTGAAGCAGGGGCCCATCGTGTTTTAACATTGGACCTTCATGCAGGACAAATTCAAGGTTTTTTTGATATCCCTACGGATAATCTCTATGCTGTTCCTGTTATTTCTCGCGATGTCAAAGTACATTATTCTCTTGAAAATGTTATTGTTGTTTCACCTGATGTGGGTGGTGTTGTACGCGCACGCTCGCTCGCCAAGCGTTTGAACAGTTTGCTTGCTATTGTAGATAAACGTCGTGAACGTCCCGGTGAATCAGAGGTTATGAATATCATTGGAGATGTATCGGGAAAAGATTGCCTTTTGCTTGATGATATTGTTGATTCAGGTGGAACTTTATGCAATGCAGCAAGTGCCCTGCTTAAACATGGTGCCAATAGTGTCACGGCTTATATCACGCACGGTGTTCTTTCTGGTAATGCAATCGAACGAATTACCAATTCAGAGATGAAAGAATTGGTTATTACAGATTCAATTATGCCAACACAAACTATTGAGAAAGCCCATAATATTCGTGTTTTGCCCATTGCCGACCTTATTGGGGAAGCAATTGCAAGGACAGCAGCAGAACAATCGGTTTCCAGCTTATTTGGTTAAAGAGGTTCCTTGGGGTCTCCTGGTGCTGTTTCAACACCAAGATCAGGAAATGCAACAATACGTTGGCCACTAAAATGCGTATGAATAACAATAAGACCACGCTCTTCAAAGTAGGTTAAAAGTCGGCGTGCACGACCTAAAGAATGAGTCCCATAAAGACGTGCTAAAAATGCATCGGATGGACATGGCTTTCCCCCTAATGCAGCCTGTGCTACATTCAAGAAGACTCCTTGGACATCTTCTTCTAAACTTTCTGATATCTGCAAAATATGTTTCCAATGTTCACTGACAGCCGTTTGTTCATCAACAAAAGCCTGAGCAATAGCCAATTTACGCCGAAACTGTGAAAGATTAAAAGGAACCTTTGACATACCATGGATACGACAACGAACTGAAAAATCTTGATAAAGCACCGCTGTTGAACGATAAAAAGCCTCAGAATCCTCAAGAATTTCCCGAATAATATGTTCTGCTTGGCCGTCACGCTCAACATCAGAAAGTTCAGGAAATAAACTCGGGGTTTCTTCCAACAACTCTTGTTTTTTATGCACTACCTCCTCTAACATCTCGTGCATTGATTTTTCCCTCATCGGCTCTCGTGTTTGTTTAAATGGCTTTAAAATTTCCTCTGGTGAAGCAGTAAAAACGAGCTCTTGCACATCATCCCGCTCTGTTGGAAGTGGCATTAATTTAGGGCTAGAAGAGCGTGCCAAAGTTTCAACAGAACCGATAATGATTGGTAAAGGACGTCGTGATAAAGCGGGGCCTAAAGCTATAAAATTCCCCCGCTCAAGATCTCTAAACATTTCCGCTTGGCGGCGCTCCATTCCTAAAAGATCAGCAGCGCGTACCATATCAATATCTAAAAAAGTCCGCCCTATTAAAAAGTTTGAAGCTTCAGCAGCAACATTTTTGGCCAACTTAGCCAATCGTTGTGTCGCAATAACACCAGCAAGACCACGTTTACGCCCTCGACACATAAGATTGGTCATAGCACTAAGAGAAATCTTACGTGCTTCATCAGAAACTTCTCCTGCCGCAGTTGGAGCAAACAATTGTGCTTCATCGACAACGACAAGCATAGGATACCAATAATCACGTTCCACATCAAACAGTGCTCCAAGGAAAGCCCCTACAGCACGCATCTGTTGTTCAGTATCCAAACCTTCAAGATTAAATACCACTGAAACCCGATGTTGTCGAATGCGATGGGCAATACGAGTCAATTCTAATTCACTACGTTGAGCCTCTACAATAACATGACCAAATTTATCTGCCAAAGTTACAAAATCGCCTTCTGGATCAATTACACAATGCTGAACCCACTTAGCACTTTGCTCCAAAAGACGGCGTAAAAGATGTGATTTCCCTGAACCGGAATTACCTTGTACAAGAAGACGTGTCGCCAATAACTCTTCCAGATCAAGAAGTGCTGGCATCGATTTATGCAAAGCACGACTCTCTGACATCTCACCCAAGGCAATCTCAACCTTCATAACATCTCCAGTGTTTGATTTTGAACATATCAGTGCCAGCGCATATTGGCTGATTCTCCATCCACGCCGTAATTTGTAACATTTCCTCCTTTTTAAGGGTAGAAATCATCGATTTTTCCCACAACTCTTGCATCTATGAATAGTTTGAATTATAGAACAAACTTCTGTGTAGACACCCTTGGAGGCAACGCAGAATGGAGCGATCGCTGTTAGTTAGCGCATATCTTCATATCCATGCAAAAACTATTACTGTTTTTGAAGGATCTCCAATCATGTAAAAAGGACTTAAATTATGAGCAAAAGCTACACTCTTAAGGCCGAAAAACGCGAGCGGGTTGGTAAGGGGTCCTCCCGTGAACTTCGCCGCAACGGTCTTATTCCTGCTGTCATTTATGGTGAAAAACAACCTCCCTTGGCAATAACAGTTCCCTATAAAGAAATTTTCTACAAAATTCATGCCGGTGGCTTTCGTACCACCATTGCAACGATTATTCTTGACAAGCAAAAAATTATGGTTTTGCCAAAAGATTATCAATTAGATCCCGTGCGTGACTTTCCCCTCCATGTAGATTTCTTACGCATTTCAGCAAAATCCGTTGTAGAAGTGAATATTCCTGTCCACTTCCTCAATGAAGATACAGCACCTGGACTTAAAAAGGGTGGTGTCCTCAATATTGTTCGGCACGAAATTGAATGTACGGCTCCAGCAAGTGCTATTCCTGAAGCTATTGAAATTGATCTCTCCAGCTACTCTATTGGTGACTCTATTCACATTTCAGCAGTGCAACTGCCAAAAGATGTGACTCCCATCATCCAAGATCGAGATTTTACCATTGCAACCATTGCAGCTCCTGCTGGCATGGATGTCAGTGATGAAACTTCTGAACAAGAAGATGAAGAAGAAGACACGCAAACTTCATAAAACTCAAAAGGCGGGAATTTTTTCCGCCTTAATTTATGAGACATTACCCTTACTCATACTTTGACTGAAGATACACATGTGGCTTATCGCTGGTCTTGGCAATCCTGGTTTACAATATCAAAATAACCGCCATAATATCGGTTTTATGACTGTTGATGCCATTTATCAGTCCTTCTCTTTTTCTCCATGGTCGAAGAAGTTTCAAGCAGAAATCTCTAATGGTTTCATAAATAATGAGAAAATTTTTCTTATCAAACCCCAAACTTTCATGAATCTCTCTGGTCAAGCTATCGGTGAAGCTTTGCGATTTTATAAAGTAGATCTGAAGAATTTGATCATCATTTATGATGAGTTAGACCTGTCACCGGGAAAAGTTCGTATAAAAATTGGTGGAGGAAATAATGGGCATAATGGTATTAAGTCTATTGATGCCCATTGTGGCACTGACTATTGTCGTATACGCATAGGAATTGGTCATCCTGGAAGCAAAGAACTTGTTCATCAGCATGTTCTGGGAAATTTTACCAAATCTGATCAAGAGTGGTTATCCCCTCTCTTAGAGACAATTGCAAAAAATATCGCTCTCCTTATAAAAGATGACAAATCCCTCTTTATGAATGAAATTTCACAAACGATAAAAAACAATCAAAACCATTGACTTGCGTGTCACAGTCGCGTGAAGCATATGGATAAGAACTCTTGAAAAAAATGTCTCTTATACACTTTCTCAAAGGCAAAATCTGTTGGCAACCTGAGAAGCTAGAAAATAAAATAAGAATACAAGCTTATACACACTTTTGAAAAAGAAAGGCTTATATTCTCTCTTGAGAGAAAGAGAAGATTGAACAGCAAACCAAAATACTCAAACAGTTCTCTTCAATTTTCTCCCCTAAATTAAAAAAATTCATTTGGCTGAATGGTCGACTGTAGCGGATCATAGCCATTTGATTGTTGACTATAAACTGTAGGAATATTCCTATTGTTTTGTAATACCACAACACGCGAACCAACGGGAACACGATCATAAAGATCAATAATATCTTGATTAAGCAAACGAATACACCCACTTGAAATAGCACGCCCAATTGACCACGATTCGTGTGAGCCATGAATACGGAAAAGTGTATCTTTCCCATTTTTGAACAAATAAAGTGCCCGCGCACCTAATGGATTATCGGGTCCTGGTGGCATTCCTTTCCCAAGATGACCATAACGTTCTGGTTCTCGAGCCATCATAGCTGCAGTAGGAGCCCAATTTGGCCAACGACGCTTGCGCTGTACAACCCCTTCACCTTCAAATGCTAAACCTTCCTTACCGACCCCAATCCCATAACGTAAAGCCTTTCCATTTTCACCAATAAGGTAAAGAAAACACTCTTGCGTATCTACAACCAATGTTCCAGGTGGATAAGATGTATAATAAATCACTTCTTGTCGCCAAAACTTTGGATCAATTGTCGCAAGATCAACAGCAGGTAACAAATAGGTCTCATTCGTTACAGGACCGTACAAAGCCTGTATTTCTGGTGGAATGTATCGAACTTGTTGAAAAGGAACTGATGACATATCTGACTGATGTGTAGCACATCCAGCTAAAGCCAAAAGTGCTGCAATTAAAAAGACACAACGAGATAACACTCTTCTATTTTCTCCGATTAATTATTTATGCAGATTTGCATACCATGAAAAACTTAGCACATTATTAACATTAATTCGAAGTTTTCTTATCCTTGAGACTAAGGAGAGCATTAAGATAAGAAGAACTAAGGTAAAAAAAGCAAATTATCTGTTACTTTAGACTTTTTTCTCACTTATCGCAACACAAAGACTATAACTCTTCTAAAAATATGCTATAAAAAAGAAGCTTTATCTTGACTATAAAATCAAAAGAAAAGAAAGACTCTCATGGGCTTTAAATGCGGTATTGTCGGATTACCTAATGTTGGGAAATCAACTCTTTTTAATGCATTAACAAAAACAGCCACTGCACAGGCTGCCAATTATCCTTTTTGTACCATTGAACCCAATACCGGTGAAGTTGCTGTTCCAGATTTACGAATGGAAAAAATTGCATCAATCGCTGGTTCAAAAGAAATAATTCCTACACGCATTAACTTCGTCGATATTGCGGGGCTTGTACGAGGAGCTTCAAAAGGCGAAGGTTTAGGAAACAAATTTTTAGCCAATATTCGCGAAGTCGATGCCATTGTTCACGTTTTACGCTGTTTTCAAAATGAAGATATTACCCATGTAGAAGGACGTATTGATCCTGTTTCTGATGCCACAACCGTTGAAACAGAACTCATGCTTGCCGATCTTGAGAGCCTTGAGCGACGAATCGTACAAATCCGTAAACGTGCAACCGGAAAAGACAAAGAAGCTCTCACAATTTTACCCATTATGGAAAAAGCATTAAACATACTGCAACAGGGAAACCCTGTCCGGTTATTACTCAAAGATATCTCTTCCGATGAACACCACATTCTTAAGAGTTTAAATCTTTTAACCTCCAAGCCTGTACTTTATGTTTGTAACGTAAGCGAAAATGACGCCGCTCATGGAAATAGCTTTACCCAAACAGTTGAAAAAATGGCAACAGAGCAAAATGCGCAAAGCATTATCATTTCTGCTTCTATCGAAGCGGAAATCACACAACTGAGTGATGCTGAAGCATCAGAATATCTCAATGCTCTAGGACTCTTTGAACCAAGTTTAAATCGCCTTATTCGTGCTGGTTACCATTTACTTGATCTCATTACTTACTTCACCTGTGGGCCTAAGGAAACACGAGCATGGACAATTACGCGTGGTACAAAAGCTCCCCAAGCAGCTGGCGTTATTCACTCAGATTTTGAGCGCGGTTTCATTCGTGCCCAAACCATCAGCTACAATGACTATATTGCTCTGGGTGGAGAAAGCGGTGCAAAAGAAGCAGGAAAAGCCCGCGATGAAGGAAAAGAATACATTGTGCAAGATGGCGATGTCATGTTATTTAAACATAATACTTAAATCTTCACTCTGTCTTAATAGTTTATCTTGAAAACTTTGTAATAGGTCCTTGGAATCTTGTCGCAAAAGCTCCCAAGAATTTTTTGAACAAAAAAATGTTGCTAGCATATTATTATGATAGCAACAGTTTTATCCATTAAAGAATGGGAATATAAAATTAGCGCGTCCAACGCCCTTCGTATTTAAATGTTGGAGCGTCCTTTAAAGAATCCTTTGTCGCATTTGTAATGAGTTTCCATTTACCATAATCATTTGTCATCTGGATTGTTTCTGGAGAAACGACCACATAACTCTCACCTATGCCAAGAAAACCACCAACAGCAACAACAAACCCTGCAATATTATTTTCACGTAAAATAATATCTTTTACTTCACCAATATTTTCATCTTCTATATTATATACATTGGCGCCTATAAGGCTGGAAGCAACAAAATCCGTTGCTAAAGGTGTCACATAACGCACAGACTTATCTACCCCCACCTGTACAATACCCGTCGAAGAGATCATTTCAGGTTTTGAAGGCACTTCAAAAGACTGGGCGTAAGTACTAGAAACCATCAAAATTGACATAAGAGTAGTACATGCAATTTTTTTCATTTTAACATCTCCGTTTTTACTTTATAAAACCTCAATGCATCATAAACAGATTTGTTCCTTATGCTCTTTATACTCTATACTCTTTCAAGCCTTGTCGCTTTATCATTTTCTCTTTATTTCGTCTTTTGTTTCTTTCTCTAACTCTTCTTCTAAACCACACCAAATACGATTTTTTAAAATATAAACAAGCCCGGCAAAAATGATTAAAAATAAAATAACACGAAAACCGGTTTTTTTACGAATTTCCATATGAGGATCGGCAGCCCACATCAAAAAAGCAGAAACATCGCGCGCGTAGTGTTCAATGATTTCTGGGGTTCCATCTTCATAAACAACCATACCATCACTCAAAGGAGGAGCCATAGTTAAAGAATTACCGGCAATAAAATAAGGATTATACCAATAACCATCCGCAATTTTTATCTCCTTCGGTGCCTTCTGATATCCTGTTAAAAGAGCTGTAATATAATCTGGACCAGCTGTATCATAATGAGCCAATGCATCAGTAATTAAAGCAGGAAACGGCAAAGATACACCACGTGCACGTGCCATCAATGACAAATCTGGAGGATAAGCACTATTTAAAATAAATCTTGCTTCTTCTTCATGTGCAAAGGGAGAAGGAAAATAATCCGTTGCAACCCCAGCACGTTTAAAAAATTTTCCTTCTCGATTAGGACCATCGCGCACTTCATATTGCCGCGCCAAAGCTTTAATCTGTTCTTGATCATACCCAAGAGCTTTTAAATTGCGAAAAGCCACATATTTTAGCCCATGGCAGCTGGAACAAACTTGTTTATAAACCTTTAATCCACGCCTCAATTGCGCCTTATCATAAAGCCCAAATGGACCTGAAAAACTCCATTCTTGTTTTTTAGGAATCCTTAAAGGAAAAGAAATAAATTCCTCCTCCTGATCAGAGGCATCCCCCGCTAAACTCTGAGCAGAAAAGCTCATAGCAACGATAACAATCAGTCCGACAAAAACATTTACCATAGTCTCTTTTTTTTCTGTTTTAAATCTTGCATAATTGAAGAAGGAAGAGAACAATTTTTTTCAAACGCTGGCAAAGTCGGCAAAATAACCAAAAAAAATATAAAATAATAAACCGTAGCTAATTGCGTCCATAAAAGGATTTTGTCATTTATTTCTCTTGACCCCAACCAACCAAGGAAAACGACATCAATAACCAACGCCCAAAAGAAAATTTTATAAACAGGTCGATATCTTGCTGAACATATTTTAGAGCGGTCTAACCATGGCACAAAAATTAAAATGCAAATCGAACTGACAAATAAAACAAAGCCCACAAAAGTTGAAGGGAAAATACCAATATCAAAAGTTATAGCACGAAGTATCGCATAAAAAGGCAAAAAATACCATTCTGGAACCACACGAAGAGGTGCCTTTAAAGGATCTGCCACACTATAATTTTCAGCCTGCCCCATATAATCAGGCATATAAAACAAAAACCAGGCAAAGAAGATCAAAAAAACAGTAATAGCAAAAATATCTTTGATAAGCGCATAAGGTGAAAATGGAACCGTTTCCTTATCTGATTGTATAGCAAGACCCGTTGGATTGCCTTGCCCAACACAATGGATTGCCCAAATATGCAGCCCCACAAAAAGAAGCAAAACAAATGATAAAACATAATGGAAAACATAAAAACGATTCAACGTTGGTTGTCCTACGCCATAACCACCCAGAAGTGTCTCATGCAACCATGTCCCCACAAAAGGTATCGTTTTTAAAAGCCCTGCAATCACTGAAGCCGCTGAAATAGACATCATCCCCCAAACAAGCACATAACCAAAAAATGCTATTGCCATCATGATGATATAAATAAAAATACCTGTAACCCACACCATTTCTCGCATATTTTTATAAGAACCATAATAAAGTCCACGTGCCAAATGGATATAAACAGCAATAAAAAAAAACGAAGAGCCTACAGAATGCCATGGACGAAAAAGCCAACCAAACTGCCCTTCACGCCGAAATCGTTCACTAGTTTCAAAAGCCAAATGAATATCTGGAACATAATGCATAGCCAAGACAATACCAGTCAAGAGCTGTGATAAAAGCATAATGGTCAAAATACCGCCAAATGTGTAAAAGTAATTAAGATTACGCGGAACAGGAAAAATCACAAATGTATTATAAAAAAAACGAGGAAGAGGAAAACGCTTATCAAACCAACGAGCAAGAGCATTTTTAGGACAATAAGGAGGAAACCTTGTCATAACCTTATCCTATTTTGAGCAAAGTATCAGAAAGAAATTGGTAAGGTGGAATAGCCAAATTATAGTTAGCTGGACCTGACCGCACTCTTCCAGCGGTATCGTAAACAGATCCATGACAGGGACACAACCATCCTCCAAATTTACCCGATTGCCCAAGTGTTACACAGCCTAGATGCGTACAAAGATTAATAACAATAAGCCAATTTTCACGTCCTTTACCTGCTGAACGCGCAAAATCTGTTGCTTCTTTTTCACCTTCAAGATTAGGATTGCGCGCTTGACGATCTTTTAGAAGACTCAATTCAGTAGCGCGCGCATCAGCAATTTCTTTTGTTGTACGGTTTCGAATAACAACAGGCTGTCCTCGCCACTTTACCGTCACCGACATCCCCTCTTCAATACCAGAAAGATCAACCTCAACAGAGGAAGATGCCAAAACAGCTTGATCTGGACGCAACTGACGGATAAAAGGCCACGCAACCGCTCCCATTCCAACTGCTCCTGCAACAGCTGTTACCAAAAACAGAAAATCCCGCCTCGTTTGCTCACCCATGGACTTAACTTAAAGAGACTATTTGCTAAAACATTCTTCTACCATACCCTCTCCCATTGTACAATGCTTGATCACTCAGTTGCATCAACCATAAAAACATCCCCGTAAAAAACTTCTGCCATTTGTATGGTCTATACAAAAAACTGTTTTATAATGATAATTCATCGTTTTACAGAGTGAATGAAATCCTGAAACACCGTAAGTTTCTTTCATTTCAAACCTATTCATATTAATCAATCAAAATTACTCCCCCGCCTGTGAAAAACGGAGATAGCGTGTAAATAAACACTCCTAAAGAAAGAAACATAGTCTTATTATGACCAGATCTCAGTAAATAAGTTGAGCTTATCGGTTATTTCTTTAACACATTTACAGCATCTCTCCCTCCCTCAATTCCAACTGGTTGAATGAGTATTTTTTCCGCTTCTGCTTTTGCATAAAAAGCATATTTTGTTGATTTTCATTAAAATGGATGATCTAACCTCATTAAATATCCCACTTTTCAACATAATGAGCCAATCCATTTCATGTATCGCTCAATAAAAGGAAGTCCCTAATAGGGAGATTCTCTCTTATCCCAAACAAACCTGTGTACATAACTTTTTCCCTGAAATTTAAAGTGAATAAAAATAAAACATAAAAAAACATGTATTTCTCAAAGCATATTTTTCGAATAAATTGTAACGCTTCTTTACAAAGTTGAAAGAAAAATCATATTACAGAGAACATGACACTTCATATAGCTCTTTTCCAACCTGATATCGCTGGTAATACCGGAACGATTTTACGTCTTAGCGCTTGTTTTGGTTTACATGTGCACATTATTGAACCCGCAGGCTTTAATCTGTCGGATCGTAATCTCAAACGCGCAGGATTGGATTATCTCGAATATGCTTCCTTAGAACGACACATTGATTGGCAACATTTTATAAGCTCCATGAAACACTTTAACCGCCGTCTGTTGCTTTTAAGTACAAAAGCAAAAACATGCTATACGCAGATATGCTATCAAAAAAATGATGTTTTACTTTTTGGTCGTGAAACAGCTGGCGTTCCCGATTATGTTCATGAAACGGCCGATTACACATTGAAAATTCCCATGCAACCACAGGCACGCTCTCTAAATCTCGCCATGTGCGTAGCCATAACAACGGGAGAAGCATTACGCCAAATTGGTTATCATGAAAGAAACTGTAATCTATAAAAACACAACAATTCCATTAAAATCTTTAATAGAACAATAAAAATACATGAAATATGGTTTTAAATAATTAAAAAAATCTTTTTTATAGAATATAGATAGTAATTAAAAGCGCATAAAGTTCAATAATACTTTTGGAATAACTTATAGAATGCCTATAAAAACTCATAAATTATCACGAAAAACAATATACAACATATCAAGAATAGTTAGAGCGTATAACGCTTATCATTTTCCAACAATCAAGTGCTGATAAAATAACATTTCTTAGTGCCCATCACATCCATTTCATATCACCACTTATGAATGATTAAATACTCCTCATAGTAAAAATCCATTGGACATCCCCCTCTTTATGCTCATACAAAGTGCAAACTGCTATCATTATTCTCTTTATCCGTTTTCACTTTCGAGAATCCTTATCTTTGAGATGGTTCATAAGAGACATTTTTTCTCTCTGTAATCATTTTTCCTCACACGGCTTCCCCCACTTGTAACGTGTAAGGCTATAATTTGGATTTATGTAATATGAACAGGTTTGAAATAACCTCACAATATTCGGAGCTCTTGTTTCACATGACGAATAATGAATTATTATTATAAATCAATTTTTTCTAATAATGCATGACGATCCATTAAAAATCCGCTTTCGACCCATATCATTTCTAACTCTTTAAGCTTTTTTCCTAAAAGCACACCTTTAGCAAAACCTTTCTTTATTAAATCGTTACCATTAATGGGAAAAGTTGGAATCTGCCATTTTTTGGCAAGCTGATGAAGCTTGACATAATCCTCTGCTCTTTGCAAAGCATCACTTTTTTCCAGATTATCGAGATGTGATGCAGCGACAGACAACGATAATTGATCTAAAACTGGCTGTCGTCCATGAAAATAAATCAGTTTTTGCACAAAATGATCAGAACAGTTTTGGTTTATTATTTCTAACTCTGCCCATTCTTTTAATCGTGTTGTTTCTTTATGGGAAAAATGCAAGCGCTGTGCCATTTCATGAAGACGTATGGGGTCAGGAGGAAGAAGGCTTTCTAGCCGTAACAATGGATCAACTTTCCAACCAAAAGCGTGTTCTGTCTTCACCAATGCGTGAATTGCATCAATACCCCATCGTTCTGTTTCAGGAAAAATAAGTGCCAAAATTCTGCTTTGTCGCATCCATAAAAGAGCACGCGTTGGATCAAACGCCGCAAGAAGCTTTTTCATTTCTGCCCAAATACGTTCAGAAGAAAGTTTTTTTAAACCGTGTTTTAAACTAACACATGCCTTCAATCCTTGTACATCAGGTCGCCCTGCTCCATACCATGCAAAAAAGCGAAAAAAACGTAAAATACGCAAATAATCTTCGCAAATACGATCTTCTGCAATCCCAATAAAACGAACTGTTCGGCTAGCAATATCACTCAAACCTCCCACATCATCATAAAGATTGCCAGCAGCATCACAATAAAGCGCATTTATCGTAAAATCACGCCGTTCAGCATCTTTTTTCCAATCACGACCAAATGCCACTTTTGCATGACGACCATCTGTTTCAATATCGCAGCGAAGCGTTGTAACCTCATAAGAACATGAATGAGCAACTACTGTTATTGTACCAAAAGCAATCCCTGTAGGAATAGCTTTAAATCCTGCTTCTTCTACACGTGTAATAACCTGTTGCGGCAAACAAGTTGTTGCAATATCAATATCACTAATAGGCTGCCCTAGCAGTTGATTGCGCACTGCTCCCCCTACAATACGCGCCTCTTCTCCCTCCAAAGACAAAACACGAAGAAGTGTTTGGATATCCTTTTGTTGTAACCACGCAACCTGTTTGAAGTCCTGTCTTATATTCACCCTTTAACCTTTCAAAAAAGTTGTCTTCATTGCTTTAAAGAACTCTCTTCATAAAACAAAATTTTTAAGACATCCCTTATAAAACACGTCTATTCCTTCCAAAAAAAACTTTTCTCTTCTTGTATACGAATATGAAAAAAATGGCATATGATACTTCATTTCTTCTCATTTTCTGTTACAAACAATAAAATATCCATTATCATGCAGAGAAAATTACCATTTTTGCGACAAACGCCTTAAGGAAGAAATATGAGTCAACATGATCTATCATCCAATTCTGTAAAAAAGGTCAATATCAATCATGAGGCTCAAGTCATTATTGATGATATTGATATGGCACACAAAGAATTGGATATTTTACAACAAGAAATTGACAAAGTTATTTTTGGGCAAAGTCAGGTAATCGAATATGCTTTAATCTCTATTTTTGCTGGTGGTCACGCCCTTCTTGTCGGTGCTCCAGGACTTGCAAAAACACGTCTTGTTGAAACATTGGGAACAGTCTTAGGGCTTGATGAAAAACGCATCCAATTTACTCCTGACTTAATGCCATCGGATATTATTGGTTCTGAAATTATGGATTCCGATAAAGACGGTAAACGTTCTTTTCGGTACATTCAAGGTCCTATTTTCACGCAACTTCTCATGGCCGATGAAATCAATCGTGCTTCCCCACGGACACAGTCAGCCCTTTTACAAGCTATGCAAGAATATCATGTTACTGTTGCAGGTATCCGTTATGATTTGCCACAACCTTTTCATGTTCTTGCAACGCAAAATCCTCTCGAACAAGAAGGGACCTATCCACTTCCTGAAGCACAACTGGATCGCTTTTTGATGCAAATCGATATTGACTATCCTGACCTCACAACAGAGCGACGGATCATTTTAGAAACAACAAAAGAAAAAAAATCAAATGCAAAACCAATTTTATCCGCCAAAAAATTGCAAAAAATTCAAAATATCGTTCGCAAAATGCCTCTTTCAGAAAATGTGATCGAAGCTATTTTAAAAATTGTCCGCTCAACTCGCCCTCATAAAGACAATAGCCTTGCTAATACTTATGTTTCTTGGGGACCTGGTCCACGGGCATCACAAGCCCTTTCACTTTGTGTTCGCGCCCGTGCTCTTTATTATGGACGCTTAGCCCCCTCACTTGATGATGTTGAAGCATTGGCCTATCCCGTATTACAACACCGCATGGCTCTTAATTTTTCTGCCCGTGCTGAAGATGTAACTGTAAAAGATATTATCAATAACCTTGTGAAAGATGCTCTTTGAATGGCTATTGGCAAAAAAGTTTTACAAAAGCCTCCATTGTCGCTGGCAAATGAACTGGATAAGGATACTGGCAAAATGCCATATTTCCTTTTACAAGCACGTCATATCGCTAATACACTGATAACCGGATGGCATGGACAACGCAAACGCGGTAATGGGGAAAACTTTTGGCAATTTCGTCCCTATGTTGAAGGAGAATCCATTACCCGCATTGATTGGCGGCGCTCAGCGCGTGATGAAAATACATATCTCCGCGAACACGAATGGCAAATGACACAAACCGTTTGGCTCTGTCCTGATCAGAGCGCATCAATGCATTACTGTTCGCGCTTTTCTAAAATCTCTAAAGGTAATCATGCCATTATTCTTACCCTTACCCTAGCATCACTTCTTGCTCGCAGTGGCGAACATATTGCTATTCCAAACTTAATGTCCCCCACAATGACATCCAATGTCGTAGAGCGAATAGCCTTTGCTTTAGAAAATCATTCAGATGAAAATTCATTTCCGGATTTTTCAACGATTACACGCTTTTCACATGTCGTTATAATGAGTGATTTTCTCGACTATCCTGAAAAAATCATCCAACATTTAACCGTTTTAACTACAAAACAGGTGACAGCTCATTTAATTGAAATTTCTGATCCCGCAGAAGAAAGCTTTCCCTACGCAGGTCACACAGAATTTTTTGATCCTGAAACGAAAGAGAAACATGTTTCCACAAAAGCAGAAGATCTTCGTAAGAGCTATTGTAAACTATATCACGCAAGGCGACAAGAGTTGGCAAATTTTTGCGCACGTCAAGGATGGTCTTATCACGTTAGTAAAACGGATCAACCTTTAACAGAGACCATTTTTCATCTTGCAAATACAATGGGCGACTCTCCATTGCAAAAAAGGAGGGCCCTTTGAGTTTTGCTGCTCCCTTTCTGTTACTAGGGCTTTTGTTCCTACCGGTCATTTGGTGGCTGTTGCGGATAACTCCTCCATCTCCGCGTAAAGAGCTTTTTCCTCCGTTACGCTTCTTACCCAAACCAACTCATCAGCAGGAAACAGCAAAACATACACCTTGGTGGTTGCTCTTGTTGCGTTTAACCATAGCGGCACTTGTTATCATAGCGTTAGCACGCCCCACGTGGGATCAAAAACCAATCAGCTTTTCCGGATCTCAACCCCTTGCACTCATTATTGATAATGGTTGGGCTTCTGTAAAAGAATGGAAAAAGCGCATCTCTATCGCTGAAATGCTCCTTGCTCAGGCAGAAAAACAGCAAAAAAATATTTATCTTATTGCAACGGCTGAAAATGATATCTCCAATATAGAGCCGCAACCCGCCAAGATTATAAAACAGCATTTAATGCATTTGCAACCGCGTCCTTGGCCTGTCAACCGTGTGCACGCACTGAAAAAACTCAGAAAAATAACCAAAGGAAAACCTCTTGATGTTGCTTATTTAAGTGATGGATTACAAACAAATGAAGATGAGCAAGCTTTTGCTTTGCTTGAAGAATTAAAACCTGAAAAATTCTTATGGTATTTGGCTGATATTTCCGATTTAATCGGCATAACATCCGTAGAAAATAACGATGGAAGCATGGTCGCGCGTATTATCCGCTCAACAACACACGGCAAAACTTCCGCTACACTCAACCTCTACGATTCAAACAATCAACTTCTCGGTCAATTTACGAAAAATTTCTCTGAAGGAGAAACAACAGCTCTTGTTCCTTTTGATGTACCACTTGAACTACGTAATGATATCGCTTGGATAAAAATGAATAATCAAAACCATGCTGCTGCAACTTTCTTGGTAGACAGCCATAACAAGATAAGCCGTGTTGCTCTTCTATCACCCGATACCAATGAAATGGCACAGCCTTTACTTTCTCCATTTTATTACATTATCAAAGCATTACAGAAATATACACAGCTTATAACCGCCGGTGGAAGAGAGCTTTCAACGGATATTGATTATTTGCTTAAACAAAATCCATCTGTTTTCATTATGAGCGACATGGTTAACATGCCTGAAAAAGCAGAAAAAAAACTTTCTGATTTTGTGAATAAAGGGGGAACACTCATCCGCTTTGCAGGAGAAAAACTCAGTAGTGCAGAACATTATGATAGTCTCCTTCCGATACCGCTACGTCAGGGGCAACGTTTCCTTGGAAGTATTATGTCTTGGACGAAACCACAAAAGCTTGCCCCTTTTGCAAAAAATAGCTTTTTCTTTGATCTTCCTTTTCCAGAAGATGTCACTGTCTCGCGCCAAATCCTCGCAGAACCAACCCCAGATCTTTTTGAAAAAACGTGGCTTAGCCTTTCGGATGGAACCCCTCTTATTACCGCAGCCAAACGTGGTAAAGGAACCCTCATTCTCATTCATGTTGCTCCTGACCCCACATGGTCTAATCTTCCTCTTTCTGGCTTTTTTGCACAAATGTTGCAAAAACTAATCACATTAGGGTCTAACGAAAACACAAACCTAACACACAGAGAAAAAAGAACAATGGTACAAAACCCGTGGCGAACCATAACCGCTGACGGACAATTACAAGTACCGCCCTCTCATGTTGTTCCACTGGTCTTTGACTCTCAAAATCCACCCCATCCTTCCTATAATACTCCCCCAGGACTTTATGGTGTCAAAAGCGATTTTTATGCACTCAATCTCTTAACTCGTTCGTCGCACTTGATGAAACAATCATCATTGCCAACTTCTCTTAATAAAAGCCCTTTATCTTACGATACAAAAGAAAAAAATCTTATCGGTCCACTTTTAGGATTAGCCATCTTATTATTCGCCTTTGACAATTTTCTCATTTTATGGATGGGAGATATTTTTTCTTTCATGAAACGGCGTAATATGTTTCTCCTCCCTTTTATAAGTCTTATTGCCTTGTTTTCATATGATCCAACTCTTTATGCACAAACGAAAGAAAATCATCATGATAGTGTACAAGCTGCTGGTGCAACACATCTTGCCTATGTTATAACCAATAATCATGAAATTGATACAACGAGTAAAAGTGGTCTAGAAGCGTTAAGTCAATTTATCGCAGAACGTACAATGCTTACCCCAGGCTCTGTTACAGCACTTGATCTCGATAAAGATGAACTCTCTTTTTATCCTCTTATTTACTGGCCAATTGATGTTAAGAGTCCTATACCTACTCCCAAAAGTCTTGAAAAAATAAATAACTTTATGAAACATGGGGGAACAATTTTATTTGACACACGCGATCAGATAAAGAGCAATCTTAATCTTGAAGGAGATGCCACTCCAGAAACGCAACGATTACGAGATATCTTAAAAGAGTTAAATATTCCATCCATTGAGCCAGCATCAACGGATCATGTTGTTGCACGTTCTTTTTATATTATGCCAGATTTTCCTGGTCTCTACCGTGGTTCACCTTTATGGATTGAATCCTCATCAACAAACAAAAAAAATAAAAATTCTCTTGCTAGCGGTGATAATGTAAGTTCTCTTCTCATCACCGCCAATAACTTTGCCGGTGCTTGGGCACTGGATGAAAAAGGGACATGGAAATATCCCCTTGTTCCCAATGATCCAATGCAACGTCTATGGGCATTTCGTGCAGGTTTAAATATTGTCCTTTATGTTCTTACAGGAAACTATAAAGCGGACCAAGTTCATGTTCCAGCACTCTTGGAACGCTTTAAAAGAGAAAGAAGGCAATGATATCATTTTTCACTTTTCAGCCTTTTTTACCACTCATTTGGATTCTGTTCTTAAGTGGAATATCGATGCTTTTTGTCGTTGTTGGTCTTGTTACGCAACGTCAAGGTTCTTTATTTCGTCTGATGGCATTAAGCGCCCTCATCCTTGCTTTGCTCAATCCAATGATCATAAAAGAACAGCGCGAACCACTGAAAAGCACAGTAGGTATTGTCATTGACCGCAGCAAAAGCCAAACATTTGGAACACGTACAAACGATAGTGATGAAGCGCGCGCGCAATTAACGCAAGCATTGGCGCATTATCCACAATTTGAACCACGCTTTATTGAAGCTGGAAAACTTGCTGATAATCAGTATGCGCCCTCAACGAATTTGTTTGATGCTTTAACACAAGCAGTATCTGATGTGCCGTCCTCTCGTTATGCAGGAACCATTTTTATCACCGATGGACAAGTACATGACATCCCTTCCATTTCAGACCTTCATCATAAAGCACCTCTCAATGCTCTGATTACAGGACACTCAGATGAATTTGATCGCCAAATCAAGTTTATTTCTCCTCCACGCTTTGCCCTTGTCAACAAACCACAAACGCTCTCCATTTTGGTAGAAGATAAAGGCCCCGCCAAAAAAACAATACCACAGAAAGCAAATATTACACTAAGCGTCAATGGACAAAACATTGGCCATTATTCTGTAACTCCTGGCGTGATTTTTCAAACTGAAATTACCCTTCCTCATGCTGAAAAAAATATTATCCAAGTGATAACCGATCCACACAAAGGTGAACTAAGCTTTGAAAACAACCGCGCCATAACAATCATTGAAGGAATCAGAGAAAATTTACGCGTTCTTCTTATTTCAGGTGCTCCTTATAATGGAGAACGGACATGGCGAGACCTTTTGAAAGGTGACTCCAATATTGATCTTGTTCACTTTACTATTTTACGTCCTCCCACCAAAGCAGATAATACGCCCTTAAGCCAATTATCCTTGGTGGTCTTTCCGACAAGAAAACTCTTTGTTGAAGAGATTAATAACTTTGATCTCATTATCCTTGATGGCTACCAGCACTCTGCTGCTCTACCCTTAATCTATTATGATTATATCGCCCAATATGTACAAAAGGGGGGTGCATTGCTGATGGTAACAGGACCTGAATTTACAAAAAACAACTCACTTGCGAAAACACCTTTAATAAGCATTCTACCGGCATTGCCCAATGGAACTATTATTGAAAAGCCTTTTCGCCCCACATTAACCAAAGAAGGTGAACGCCATCCTGTCACAAGGGGCCTTGCAACACTTAACCTTCCAGCTTCTCAATGGGGGCAATGGTTGCGACAAATTGCTATTCAAAACATAAATAACGGAATCGCCCTCATGAAAGGAGCCGATGAACAACCACTTTTACTTCTCGCGCATGTTGATAAAGGACGTGTAGGCATGTTGCTCTCCGATGAAAGTTGGCTTTGGGCACGAGGTTTCGAAGGCGGCGGTCCTTATGCAGCTCTTTATCGTCGTATTGCCCATTGGCTCATGAAAGAACCAGAGCTTGAGGAAGAAAAATTAAGTGCAACTAGCAGCCATCATCATTTAACAATTCACCGCCAAACTCTAAAAGACCATCCAGAACCCGCTGAAATAACCTTTCCTTCTGGAAAAAAAGAACATATCACTCTCACCAAAGAGCAAGAAGGTCTCTTCAGCGCAACTGGGACCACTAATGAAACAGGAATTTTTACCATTAAAAATGGCGATTTAACAATACTTTCTTCTGTAGGGATGCTCGATAATCTTGAATTGTTTGACTTAATTTCAACACAAGAAAAACTAGCCCCCATTATTAAACACACCGGTGGTTATATCGGACGGTTACATCCTGAGGGAAAAGAAAACATTCATCTTCCTCCATTCAAGCTGATTCAATCAAAAATAAACCCGTCTTCTTCCCCAGCACATTCAATTGTTCTGAAAGAAGCGACAGAAACCCGTTTAATTAATACCTTTTATTTTTCGATATTTTCTGGTTTCTTGGCGCTGCTTGCTTGCCTTTTACTGTTGAGCAGCATGTGGTATCGTGAAAGCCGTTGAAAAATCTGAAATTTCGTATAATAGTCTTAAAATTTAGCTTATTTTTTTGTGTATTTTCTTGTCTTTTACAATTAGATAAAAACATTGATCTATAATGATAATTTATCATTATAGTCATATTGAGTCATTATTCCCTGTAGGATTTTTCTTTTTTGTAATACTTTCTATATTAAATTAATTAAAATCACTCGCTTGCACATCATTAAAAGAGGTCTGTATGAATAAAAACCATTGAAGAAAAGAGTAAAGTACCTCTTATGAATCCTCTTAAAGCAAGGATTTTCACAAAATTGGGAGGGGAATAGTATAATGGTTTTACTTTGCACCTTGTATAAATGTAAAATGGTGGCGCATAATAAGCCTTATAAACGGGGCTTTTCATAGTATTGAGAACTTTCGTGAAATGGAATCAAGCGCACTGGGAAATATCTCTTCAAAACAAATATATGAATGTACAGCACAATGATATTTTATTTGGGATATTCCTCTTGAATCGTTCTGTTTTGCGTGAAAAAATCTCCCATTAAAAGCAATACATGGCAGCCCAAAACCGTAAAAATTCCTGATAAATACAATACATTCTTTTGCATTTTATACTGAATAATTAGATTTTTTATGATAATGTGTAGTCGTATAAAAGCTATTTAAAAGTCTTAAAACTTTATGACCATCATTTTAAAGTCTATCCCATCATACAAAAGACATATCAATTGCCAAGAATGATATGTTGTATTATGTTGCTCTTTTCATAAAAAATACAATACAGCGTTAATTCTTCAAAGAATTTTCTCATATTTTCAACAAGCTATTTTTCATTTTACAATCCTTCTTGCCTTTAAGTATCAACTTATCTTATGCTTATTCTCTAAATCATTTTTAATACTCTACGAGCTTTTATGTTTTATCTTGCCCATATATCGGATGTACATCTTTCCCCTCTCCCGCAACCTTCCCTTTTTGAACTTTCTGGAAAGCGTCTTACCGGTTATCTGAATTGGCAAAGAAAACGTAAGAGTCAAATGGTAACAAATGTCCTAGAAACTTTAATAGATGCCTTAAACAAAAAAAAACCTGATCATCTTGTGATCTCTGGTGATCTTGTGAATCTTGCTCTAGATAAGGAATTTGAACAAGCACATCGTTGGCTACTTAACTTAGGACAACCTCAAGATATTTCCTTGACATTTGGAAATCATGACGCCTATGTCCGCGGTGCTTTCCAAAAAGCATGTACTCTTTTTAAACCTTGGATCACAGGTGACGTCCCTCAAAAAAGCGCCTTTCTTTTTCCTTATATGCGCATTCGCAAAAATGTCGCCATTATAGCAACTTCTTCAGCCATCGCGACACCACCTTTTCAAGCTTCTGGTTATTTTGGTAAAATACAAGCGCAAACTTTACCACTCTTTTTAAAGGAAGCAGCACAGCGTAACCTTTTTCGTGTCGTCATGATTCACCATCCCCCCTTTCCCAAGGCAACATCTTGGCATAAAAAACTACGAGATATAAAACGTTTTCTAGACGTTATCAAATATCACGGTTGCGAACTTATTCTTCACGGACATACTCATTTACCTACATTGAATTACATTGAAGGACCTATAAAAAAAATTCCTATTGTTGGTGTTCCTTCCGCATCACAAGCTTTTGGTGATAAAAAACCACCCGCAGGCTTTAATTTATTTTCCATTGAACGCTTACAAAATCAATGGCACTGCCAATTGCAACGTTATAGCATTATAACCCCCCAAAACGAGATTGCATGTACTGAAACAATTAATCTTTAAACACCTTCATAGTTGCCAAAACAACCAAAAACATAGTTGCCAAAACAACCAAAAACGAAAGTATTTTTATTTCATATCCCTTTGGAAATCATAATTCTTATTTCTCTTTAAACGACAAAGTTCCACTTTCTCTGTCGATAAATCAATTTCTCTCAGAGAATTCCATCTGCTAACCCCTCTTATATGACTGGCTTTACAAACTCATTGGTTTACTTCCTTCCCGTCCTAAAGGACGAAAATTTCTACCACACCTGATCTATAAATAATCCAGATTCTTGTCGCACGGATTCCACCTGCTAATTGTGCATGTGATTTGCTTCACAAAGCTCTACACACAAATCCCGCCTTGAATTTCATCATACACTCCTCCAAAAGCATCTAATGCATAAAATCCTTATACCACTACAGTGATGATATTTTATAGAATAATAGAGAAGCTTATTCAGCTTCTATACCTGAAAATCAATGACTAAAAAATCCCAATAATAACTAAAGTATATAATTTCAATAACCCAACCTATTTGTAATTGATAAACAAACGATGCTGATTGATTTATCGTAAATAGATTTGAAATTATTCTCTCTTATTTCACTCGACATTTATTATCGTACATTTAAAAGATTTATAAAAAATTATAGATTCTATTTCGATAACAGGCATAGGTAACAATGTTTTTTATGTCTCGATAAATTTCTAATTTTCTATCTATTTTTCCTATAAATCACTTTATAATACTCTTTATAATTATTTTATTATTATAAATTATTATTTATAATATTAAATAAAATATTTTACGATAACGAAAAACAGAAAAGTCGATTGTATGAAAGGTATTTCAAATAAAACAAAACGCCATTAAGTTGCCAATTCATGTGTTTGTTAAAAAAGCATCTTTTAAAGCACCCAAATCCATTTCCCCATGGCACCTATGAATAATGTAATGATAAGTCCATTTAGTAGCACCATCTTTACATTTATGAAAAAGCAAACTAGTATCAAATCTCACACTTTGCCAACCCCAATCTAGCGACAGCCTTTGGCACTTGAGATGGTTCATAAGAGGCATTTTTATTCTTTCTTTAATGTTTTTTATCTCACGGCTCTCCCTCCTTTGACGTACAAAAAACATGGTTTTGATTGGTTCAACATGGTATAGGTTAAAAATGAGAAAATCTTATGATACTTGGGGCTCTCACTCAACATAAAAAGGTAAATTATATTTACAAATCAAAGTATTGTTCGAATAAAATAGTAGCTCTTTTGAGTGAAGGATATTTTCCAGCACATATCTAAAAAATAAAAGCCTCATTCGAAAATGAGACTTTTGAATTTTTAATTCTGCAAAAATTTAAAATTTATAAGCTACACCTACGCGGAAATCGTTTGTCTTGTAGCCCATTTCAAATTTATCATGCACGAACTTCTTTTTACCAAAATCTGAATAACGGTATTCTGCACGCACAATAACATTATCAGTCATTGCAAAATCAACACCACCCCCGAGGGTATAACCAATCATGGTCTTTTTTTCATCATGCAACCAATCAGAAAAATTAACTGCTCTGTTGTTGCTATCAGCAACTAACCCAAAAATATTCTGAAGCTGCGTATAAGCAACCCCTCCAGAAACATAAGGCATCACACGCTCAATCGCAAAACCAACTTTCACCCGCGTAGCACCAGCCCATTTTTGTTTTAAAGTATGGCGTACAGCTTCAATAGGTATTGCCGAATCCTCCTCATGAGAATCTCTTGTTAGATTTGTTTCTTCTGAAGAAGCTTCTTCAGTTTGACTTTTTTTTGGTCGATTAATATCTTTTGTACTCTTTTTATCAGACCACATAATATCCGTATCAATACCTATAATAAAACCATTATCGATATCAATATTGGAACCTGCATAAACTCCCCCTATAAAACCAGAAAGTTTAGGTAAATCCTCCTTTCCAATTGGATTCCATATCCCCGTCTCATCTTTTAAATAACTTGCAGTTGTTTTACCTGAAAAGCTACCAATCTGTCCTCCAAGATAAAATCCTGTCCAAGAAAAAGCAGGAACTGCAATAACAGGAACAGGCTGTTCAGGAGTAATGACATCCGCCGCTTGTACTACAGAAATTGAAATTAAAGAAAAGATAGATGTTGAGACTAAATACTTTGTAATCATAATTGCTCCCCTAAAAGCTAATGTGATACATAAATAATAGTAAATCGTTTCACATTTTTTTTAAAAAATCTATAGCAAAAATGACACAGTTACAAAAAAATAAAAGTAGTTTTAATAAATAATATTATAAAAAACTTTAAATATGCTTTGTATTTCCATTAATTATTACATATTATCTTTTATAGCTTCATATTAATCATTATTATCCATAATTATACAAATAATTATAATGTCATTTTTTTGAAAAAATGAGGTATGTAATCAATAAAGCTTTTTATCATATTGATTTCAATATGTTGGTATTATTAGTGTAATGAGACATAATCTCTATAAGTTTTTATATAAATCTGTACGATCAAATACGATCAAAATACTCTTGCATATATTCTTGTGTTGAATATCTCTTAATTCATAAATGTATCTGATATACTGCTGCTTAATAAATGACCCATATGCTTTTTCATATACAGGAGATAAGATTCATAAAGAATATCATTCACTAAACTCGTCACTCATCGCTTTTTGTATAAAGAATGACACCTAGAATGGCACATTTAACAGAGAATTTTTTTCATCACACTTGAGAAATCAGTAGAGAACTTCACTCTAACCCTCTCAAGCGTGTAATGAAATAAAAGACAAAAATTAATATATAAAAATCGAATTAATAATTTTTATTATTCTTATAGAATTATTTTAATGTTTCATGATTTTTGTAAAAACTGAACAGACCAATTGCCCAGTTTCTGCAATTAACTTTTCAACACGAAGCAAATCAGGTTCCCCAACACTATTTAACAAAAGGTCACTTAATCCAGGTGGCATATTATTGGGATCAAGAGAATCATTTAAGCAAAGCCGTATAATTTGACTCAAATTTGTATAAAGACGATAGGCATAATGTAAATCAGCAATACATGACTGATTAAGAAAACTGTTTGGTAAGTGATCTAAAATATCAGCTGTTGTTGCTCCAATTTGAAACTCAATGACATGCGTAATAAGAGAAAATTGAGCAATAAACTCCAAATCCATAATGCCACCAGACATCGTTTTTAAATCCCATTGATTTTTTGGCGGCTTTTCTTTTGCAATCAAGGAACGCATTTCACATACTTCTTTTGCAACTTCCTTCTTATCACGAGAAATAGCAATAATTGCACACACTTCATTTTCTAGCTTTTGTAAAAAATCAGGATCTCCTGCAATGCCTCGAGCCCTTGTTAAAGCAAGATATTCCCATATCCATGCTTCTTGGCGATAATACTTTTTAAAAAATGGAAAAGAAACAGCAACAGGTCCTTTATTGCCTAACGGCCGTAACCTTAAATCAACGACATAAAGAACACCTTGGCTTGTAAGAGTGGATAAAGCAGAAATGAGGCGCTGTGCTAAACGCGTATAATATTGAGAGATATAAAGAGGCTTTTCTCCATCAGATATTTCTGCATCATCATCGTGTTCATAAAGCAAAACGAGGTCAACATCGGAATCTGCCGTCAATTCGCGACTTCCAAGCTTCCCCATACCCAATATGCCAACACGCCCCCCTTTAACACTACCATGAAGACGAGAAAATTCCTCTTGAACGGCAGCAAATGTTTTTGTAATCATAAGATCAGCAAGCGCAGTAAAAGCAAAACCCGCTCTTTCTCCTGTAATTGCACCATTCAAAATTCGAATACCAATCAAAAAACGTTGTTCATCTGCAAAAATTCTTAAATGATCGAGAATTTCCTCATAAGGAAAGATATTTTCAAGAAAATATTCAAGCCGTTTTTCTAAATACATTTTTGTTGGTAATTCTGAAAGAATATTCGGATCTAACATTCCATCAAAAACATGGGATCTGCGTGTAATAATTTCTGCAAGACGTGGAGCAGCGCCCATAATAAGGACAAGCATATCCAAAAGAGAGGTATTAGACTGCAAAAGACTAAAAAGCTGAATTCCTGAAGGTAAGCCCTGTAAAAAACTATCAAAACGCAACATCGCCTCATCAGCTCGTTTTGTCCCACCAAAAGCTTTCAAAAGAGCTGGTGTTAATTCCGTTAATCTCTCGCGTGCTTCGGCTGATTGCGTTGCTTTATAACGACCACAATGGAGAGTACGCATAATACGACAAATATCACTTGCTCTTTCAAAGCCTAAACGGCTTAACGTTATTAATGTCTCCGGATCATCTTCTTCACCTGTAAAAACTAAATTACCAATTTCTAAACCAAGTTCTTGCTCATTCTCAAACAGTGCTGCATAATGTTTTTCAACAACCTGAAGTGTTTTTAATAAATCACGGATAAAACTGCTGCTGTCTTGATAACCCATTAAATAGGCAACACTTGTGAATTGAGCAATATCATTTGGAAGAAGGTGTGTTTGTTCATCGAAAAGCATCTGAATACGATGTTCCACATTTCGAAGAAAAGCATAACTTTTTATAAGGCTATTTCTGGTTTTCTCACTGATCCAACCAAGCGTGTGAAGTTCTGCTAACATTGCAACTGTCTGGCGTCCACGTAATTGAGGAAAACGCCCACCAGCAATGAGCTGTTGTGTCTGAACAAAAAACTCAATCTCACGAATACCACCACGACCTAACTTTATATTATGCCCATAAGCTGCAATTTGACCGTAATTTTTATGCGCATGAATTTGACGTTTGATCGAATGAATATCAGCAATAGCAGCGTAATCTAAATATTTCCGCCACACATAGGGAAAAAGCTCTTTAAGAAAGTTAAAACCTGCCCTCTTATCGCCAGCAACTGGACGTGCTTTAATCATGGCTGCTCGTTCCCAATTTTGCCCACGCCCTTCGTAATACCGCAAGGCAGTCCTTACTGGTAGAGCCAAAGGAGTTGATCCTGGATCTGGACGAAGTCGAAAATCAAGACGAAAAACATATCCTTCCGCAGTGCGTTCTTGAATGATACGGATTAATCGGCGTACCATTTTAGAAAATACGTCAACACTTTCAGAAAGATTACCAATATGAGGTGATGTTTCATCAATGAAAACAATAAGATCAATATCAGAAGAATAATTAAGTTCCCCTGCTCCTAATTTTCCCATCCCTAAAATAATTAAACCACAGTCTTTTTCTGGATTTTCACGGCTTAATAAATTGATCTTACCATGATCATGCGCTTCTCTTAATAGAAAACGCAGCGCTACACTTAATGCTGCTTCGCCCAAACGTGTCAACCAAACACATGAAACTTCGTAAGTAAAAACACCACTCAAATCAGCTAAAGCAATGAGAACATGCGCTTCTCGTTTTTTGCGCCTTAAAGCAGCCATCAATGAAGTTTCATTTATAGATTCATCCTTATCAATAGCCGTAATATCATCTATAATTTCGCTCAGCCTTGTTTCTATATCAACATTTAATAAAGCACTAAGATATGATGGATTGGCAATTAAAACCTCACGCAAAAAAGGAGATAAGGTCATAACCGAACTGATAAAAACTATCTGCGTTCCACTCTCTGAAATAAGGGAAACAAGCGATTCTAAACCTTCTTTCCTTGCTTGTTCTTCCATGTCTTTTAACCATTGGGAACCACTTTTATCGAGAGGGCATAAAGGGAGAAGCTGTGTTTTTAAAAAAGCTTGTTTCGTCTGCGCTCCCTTGAAAAGCATTTTGCCTTCCTTTCTATTGCTTTATACTTTTAAAATAGTTGTTACGTATGAAAAGAGAAAAGTGAAGAAAAATGTCTTTAAGGAAATAACAAAACAGCCCTAAGCCCTGGATTTGCATTTTCAAGTAACAATTCACCCCCGTGAAGCTTCATAACTGCTTTTGCTATACTTAAACCAATCCCAAACCCAGGTTGTGTACGGCTTTCTTCAAGACGAACAAATCGTTCTGTCACTTTTTCAAGTTTATCCTCTGCTATTCCTGGTCCATTATCACTCACAACAACTAACAAATGTTCATCACGATATTCCATTGATAAGCAAACCTCCGCTTTCCTTTTACCTTTAGAAGCATATTTAATGGCATTATCTATAAGGTTAAAAATTGATTGTGCAACAAGCTCACGATTCAACTTAAGCTCTTTATCAAATATATTCCCCAACCGAAGTAAAACACCTGACTCTTCAGCAAAAGGTTCGTAAATCTCAACAGCATCTTCAAGGATCAGTTTCATATTCATCATTTCAAGATGCTCAATTGCACTGCTGGCCTCAATACGTGAAATCATTAAAATCGCATTGAACGTACAAATAAGTTGATCTGATTCTGCAATAACCCTATCAAGGACCTGACGATATTCAAGCTTTGTCTTATTTCCTGAAAGCGCTTCTTCAGCGCGATTTCTAAGACGCGTTAACGGCGTTTTCAGATCATGAGCAATATTATCTGATACTTGACGTAAACCAATATTTAACTCTTCAATGCGGTCTAACATAACATTAAGATTAGTTGACAATCGATCAAACTCATCCCCTACTCCAGAAACAGGTAAACGCCCACTGAAATCACCATCCATCAGGCGCTGTGATGCAGCCGTTACATGATCAATCCTTTGTAAAGCTCTCCTGCCAACAAAAAACCATATGAGTAAAGCGCCTCCAACCATTGCAGCAAGTGCAATGATCACAGCTTTACGAATAACCACTGCAAAACGTTCTGGCTCATCCAAATCGCGTCCTATAAGAATCTTCATAGCATTAGGTAAATCAACAATAACCGCCAAAGCGCGATGTTCACTTGTTTTGCCATGTTCTCCAAAACGAGAATACAAAAAAGAGGTAGAAATAAAACCACTCTGATTCAAAAGACCTAATTCAATACGTGCTACATTTCCTGCTAAAATACGCCCCATAGAATCCGTGACAAGATAAAGAAATGCTCCTGGTTGTCTTGAACGATAATCAATAGTGCGCATTAATAAGGATAATCCCCCATAATTATAAGCATTTTCAATATACTTTAATTCTTCATGTAAAGCCTGTTCAGTTTGCTCTGTTAACAATGAAGCAGAAAATGCCGTCATATAAATAGAAAGCCCTGTTGCCACCAAGCCAAACAATAAAATATAAAGTGCTGAAAGCCTTAGCGCCGTCGTGCGCATTATATTAATCAAACGATTCATGCTTTGTTATCTGGTGCTTTCAGCATATATCCAGCTCCACGCACGGTATGGAGAAGGGGAACATCAAAATCTTTTTCAATTTTGGCTCTCAAACGGGAGATATGGACATCAATGACATTCGTTTGTGGATCAAAATGGTAATCCCAAACATTTTCCAAAAGCATAGTGCGTGTAACAACCTGCCCCGCATAGCGCATCAAATATTCAAGTAAACGAAACTCTCGTGGTTGCAATAGGATGTTTCTATCACCCCGTTTTACCGTATGTGCTAGCCGATCAAGTTCAAGATTACCTACACAATAAACAGTTTCTGCTTCTTTAGGATTTTTCCGCCGTTGTAAAACTTCAACACGCGCAAGAAGTTCAGAAAAAGCATAAGGCTTTGTCAAATAATCATCTCCCCCTGCACGCAACCCCGTTACACGATCATTAACTTGCCCTAAAGCCGAAAGGATAAGAACCGGTGTTTCATTGCCTTTAGCGCGCAATTCAGCAATAATAGAAAGGCCATCACGATGCAAAAGCATTCGGTCAACAACCATAACGTCATAATTTTCCGTGGTCGCTAAAGCGTATCCCGTATCCCCATCATAAGCAACATCAACAGAATGCCCTACTTCCAAAAAAGCCTTTTCGAGATAATGCCCCGTCTCATGATCATCTTCAATAACGAGTATCTTCATAAAACGTATCTCCATTATTTTATTATGTTGTAGGACAAACATTTAATAAACATTTGTCCTACAACTAAAGCCTTATTTTTTCAAAATTGGAAGAGCAACAAAACGATTTTGATCATTTGTTCGCACTTGTAAGAGTATAGCCTTTCGTCCTAACTGCTGAGCATTTTTGATTGTGCTAACAATATCAGAGACTTTTTTAACCGGTTTATTATTTACTGTCACAATGATATCTCCAGGGCGTATCCCTTTATCTGCAGCATCTGAATCGGTATCGACATCCGTTACCACAACCCCTACACCATCATCAGAAGGTATAACAATCAGACCATAATCTTCCAATGTTTCATCTAAATCACCCCGTTCATTTGAATGTTTTGAAGCCTCTTTCTTACTTTCATCTTCAGACATTGAAGCGAGTTTAACCTTGATACTTTCCTCCTTACCTGATCTCCAAATCCCTATGGTTACCGTTTCTCCTGGTTTAATATTTGCAATACGTTTCGCCAGATCACGTGCATCAGCAACCTTTTCATTATTCACGGAAATAATTACATCACCCGCTTTAATACCAGCCTTTTCTGCCGGCCCTTTTAACGGATCAGTGACCAAAGCACCTTTGGCTTCTTTCAAACCTATTGAATCGGAAATCTCCTTTGTTACCGGCTGAATCTGAACACCTAACCAACCACGTTGAACTGAACCTTTTTCAATAAGTTGTTGTACAACCTGTTTTACAGTCGCTGCCGGAATAGCAAAAGCAATCCCAACATTTCCTCCAGAAGGAGAAAAAATTGCTGTATTAACCCCAACAACCTTTCCATTAAGATCAAATGTTGGGCCACCAGAGTTTCCTCTATTAACAGCAGCATCAATCTGAATAAAATCATCATACACACCAGTGCCAATATCACGTCCACGTGCAGAAACAATACCTGCTGTCACAGTTCCACCAAGACCAAATGGATTCCCAATGGCAACAACCCAATCCCCAACACGAAGCTTTGAATCATCACCAAAATCAACATAGGAAAATTTTCTTTTATCACTTACTTTTAATACGGCAAGGTCGGTTTTGGGGTCTTTCCCAATAAGCTTTGCGTTCAATTCTGTACCATCATCAAGAACAACAGTATAACTTGTTCCGTCAGAAATCACATGATCATTGGTTACAATGTAACCATCAGACGAAATAAAAAAACCCGATCCAAAAGCAATAGGACGGAGTCTCCGTGATTGGTGGGGAAATTTATTTTTAGGTTTATCAAAATCATAAAACTCTTTAAAAAATCTTTTCAAAGGATGTTGGTCTGGTAATTGATCAAATCCTGGACCACTAAAAAAGTTGCTAAAGAACCTATCTTCTTTCTTTTTATTGCTCTTTACTTGTACTGCTACAACTGCTGGTTTCACTTGAGCAACAATATCGGCAAATCCCTGTTGTTGCATTAACGAAGTAAATACAGAACTTGCATGAGCCTTTGTCATCAACAAGCTTGATGTACATCCACTAAAAAACAGTGCACTTTCCAATATCGCAGAAAAACTCACTGCGACAAACGTTTTAAAGAAAGCCTTTTTAATCATTTACTCTATGCTCCTATTCAATTATACCTTTATTCCAATTGCGATCACTTATAAAATACTAGACCTTACCGTTTTCTGTCTAAATTATTAAAGTTTTGTAAGGTTTCAGTATCCCCTAATATAATTATAATAAGATTGTATGCTCATTGCAGATGAGCCGATTTTTTCTTTTATGTAACATCTTTTTTAATGCAATGGCATTTTTGACTGTCTTTTTCATTCAGATAACTCATTATTTTCTCATGATTATTCCGTTTTAAGTGGAAAAATATGATATTTGTGCCAATGATGATGATGATCAAAGGCGAAAACCATAAAAACCAAGTTATTTTATTCAATGGTGGTTTCAAGAGAATAAATTCACCATATCGTTCAACAAGAAAGTCAGTGACTTGCTGGTTACTATAGCCCATTTTTAGCCTTTCCCGAATTAAAAGCCGTAAATCACGTGCTAGAGCAGCATCTGAATCATCAATTGATTGATTTTGACAAACCGGACAACGTAAATGTGATGAAATATGGCGTGCTCGCGCTTCAAGAACCTTATCCTTTAAAATCTCATCCGGCTCTACTGCTATTGCTAATCGAAAAGGAAACGTTGCAATTAAAAAAAATAAAATCCAAAGATTTTTTTTCATCTCAATGTCTTTTCCAAAAATTTAAAGCAAGCAGTACCCTATTGTACATGCCAATGCGAAACCAATACCCCAGAAGAGAAAGACATCCGCCTACAGCCATCATGAATGCCCCTAACCAAATACATATTACATAAGGCTTCCACCATATGTGTACAACAAGACCCCGATTATCGGTATGTCCTGGTACAATATATAGCTGCGATAAGCCATGATTTTGAAGACCAACTTCTGTTGTTGATGTATTTTGGCTTGAATAAAATCGCTTTGAGGCTGTTACATGACCCACAATGTTTTTATTTTCATATATTTTAAAATAAAACTCCATTGCCGAATAATTCGAACCAACACCTTCATACACTGCATCAAAATGAAGCGTTTTATCCGCTATCGTCACCCTATCCCCTACGTTCATGATTAAAATACGTTCTTGCCCAAAACTTGCCACACAAACAATACCAAATAATGTAACACCTAATCCCATATGTGCTATTGCTGCACCAAAAGTAGACCATGGCAATCCAAGAAATCTCTTAACGCGTATTGAAAAAGCTCTCTTGCCATATCCACTCTTTCCCCATAGATCCGCTAAACTGCCTAGAAAAACAAACGCTGAAAGCCCAATCCCTAAAACTGCAAAGATATCACGCAAAGATGTCGCATAAAATATTATAAAACAGACGATAGCAGCCAATACAAAAACAAACCATAACCGTTCAAAAACTGCAAGAAAATCACCGCGTTTCCATGCCATCATTGTTCCAAACGGAACAAACAACAACAGCAAAATCATTAGCGGTCCACAGGTAAGGTTAAAAAAAGCAGCCCCTACAGAAATTTTTTGTCCTGTTAATATCTCAATAAAATAAGGATAAAGCGTACCAATCAATACTGTTGCTGTTATTGTTGTAAGTAACAAGTTATTTAAAACAATAAACCCTTCACGTGAAATTGGTTGAAAAAATCTTTCTGTTTTTAAAATAGGGGTGCGCAAAGCAAAAAGAAGAAAAGCCGCTCCCGTAAAAAAAAATAAAAGCGCAAGAATTGCTTGCCCCCGTGCTGGATCAACAGCAAAACTATGAACAGAAACTAAAAGCCCCGAACGCACAAGAAAAGTTCCCATCAGAGAAAGAGAAAAAGTAAGCAGCGCTAAAAACAAAGTCCAACTTTTCAATATTTCTCGTTTTTCGAGAACAAGAGCAGAATGTAAAAGAGCCGTTCCTGAAAGCCAAGGCATAAACGAAACATTTTCAACAGGATCCCAAAACCAATAGCCCCCCCATCCTAGCTCATAATAAGCCCAATAGGAGCCAACCATAATACCCAATGTTAAAAAACACCAAGAAAGTAAAAGCCACGGACGAATCCCACGCGCCCAAACTCTATCAACATGTCCCATAATCAATGCCGCAACGGCAAAAGAAAAACAGAGTGAAAAACCAACATAACCTAAATAAAGTAGCGGTGGGTGAATTGCTAATGCGATATCTTGTAAAAGAGGATTGAGACCATTTCCCTGCAATGCTGGTGGATTCACACGTAAAAATGGATTGGATACAAAAAGAATAAATAAAAGAAAAGCACTTGTAATCCAACTTTGGCAAATTAAAACAAGCGTCTTAAAATCTTCTGGCAAATGTTGGCTAAAAAAGGCCATCAATGCACTAAAAAAAGCAAGACTTAAAACCCATAACAACATAGAGCCTTCGTGGTTGCTCCAAACACCGGTAATTTTATAGAGCATCGGTTTTTCTGAATGAGAATTCTCAACAACGTTCAAAACAGAAAAATCAGATACAACATAAGCATAAATTATCACTAAAAAAGATAAAAGCAGTAATGTAAAAGTGATATATGTTAGAGGAACAGCTGTTTGCATTAACAAACGCTCTCTCCACCAAAAACCTAAAGCAGGTAAGAACGCCCCTAATAAGCTTACTGAAAATGCTGCAGCTAAAAAAATATGACCCAGTTCGACAAGCACACTCGAATTATTTCTCCATAATGTAATGTTTTTTTAAACGATCAGCTGTTTCTTTAGGCATATAAGTTTCATCATGTTTTGCTAAAATACGCGTCCCTACAAAAAAACCCTGTTTATCGAAATGCCCTTCTACAATCACCCCCTGACCTTCACGAAAAAGATCCGGTAAGGCACCGTTGAAAACCACTTTTTCATGTTTTTTGTTATCCGTTACAAAAAAAATAACGCCTCTCTCTCCAACATATTGAACAGTCTCCTTTTCAACAAAGCCACCCAAACGCAAAGGGCGCCCCGTTAAAATATCTTCTCTTGTAATTTCAGAGGGCATTCTAAAAAAACTGACCGCATGACGCATTGCATACACTATAAGACTTGCTGCAACTGTCATAACCAAACAACATAATAATATGATCAGCAAGCGCTTTTTTTTTCGCTGCTCTAAAATAACCTTCAACGAAGAAGAATTCTTTAAAGATTGACTTTTCATAGACACTCTACGAAAAAATTAAATATGTTATAATGAGTATCGATATTTTATTTTTTAAGAGCTTTTCACATCTTCTACATAGGTGCAACTTTTTATCCAATACCTCACCTTTGCTAACAAGCTTATCAATATCTTTCTTCCTTTTTTAGTTTTACAACCAATTTTTATTTAACCTATAACCACTTATATCACGCTCTTTACATTCTTCATTTCTGTTCTTCAATCTTCTTCACAAACACCTACTTCTAAGAGATTACTTCTCTTGTCTTTCTAAACAGCATTTCTCTTTATATTTCATCATCTCAATTGGCGATGATTGCTTTTCTTTGTATGCTCACTCGATAAATCATGTAACTGAATCATCATTTTTTTAACACGTGATTGTCCTGAAAAATTTTCAGGCATTGTATCAAGAAAGCTTTGTAAAAATTGCACTGCCTGCGCAGTTTTTCCTGCTTGATGCAATGCATCGGCCAACAATAAACGTGGATAAAAATCTGTTGGCGCTAAATCTGCTGCTTTTTGAAAAGCATTTTGTGCTTCTTGTGTTATCACTCCCCCTTCATAACCAACCAATGCTAAACCATATCCTACAAGCCTTGGAGCTGTTTCTCCATTCAAACGAAGTGCGTCTAAATAAGTATTCACAGCCTCTTGAAAAAGGCTTTCTTCGAGATACCCTACCGCTAACGCATCTGCTAGCTTGCCATCATGAGGTGCACGGAAAAAAAGCACTTGTAAACGAATAAGCTTTTCTTGCTTACTAAGAGTTTTAGGATCCTTATCCATTAATTCGCTAAAAAAATAACTTTTCACTTCTGGACTGCCTGTCAGCCCATAAATATTCCATGTCATAAGAAGAACAAATAAAATACTTAAAGCCTTAAGAATATTTCTTTTTTTATAATGCATATAAAGCTTGTTAAACTCAATCGTATGCTTATGACTTCTATAACCATCCACGGTTTGAACTTTCCATTCTTTCTTTATCTCATCGTCAAAACGTAGTGAACGAAAAAGAATACTTGCCAGAAAAGTCAGAAAAAATGCTGCAAAAATTAATAAGAGCATATCACTTTTTTCCAATACGAACAGAGAATGTCTCGCTTACATTTTACCCTCTTCATGAGAAGAGTGATGTGAATTGATAAAAATTCATTTTTTCATGGAAAATATTATAAAATCTATTGTCCATTTTTCTTATATATATCAACTAAACAAAGAAACTAAAAACAATGTTTCCCTACTCTTTATGTATTATCTGAAAATACTGCTTTACAAACTTTATAGACATTTCTTGCTTAAGGAGAAAATATGTTATTCTCCCATCTTAGGTAATAAAACTTTTGCATACAACCCACCCAAATCAGAACGTGATAAAAAGAGCTTGCCACCATATTCACTGACCATATCTGAAACAATTGCTAGCCCTAAGCCTGCCCCTAGTTTACTTTCATTAAACCGCCGCCCTCTTTTTAATGCTTCCTCCATTTTGTCTTCTGTTAAACCAGGGCCATCATCTTCTACAAAGATACTAAAATATTCTGTTTCTTCAACATTTTCTTCTAAACAACAAGAGATCAAAACCTTTGCTCGAGACCACTGAGTAGCATTTTCAATCAAATTCCCTATAATTTCTTCTAAATCTTCCTTCTCTCCAGAAAAAACAATATCATCAACATCCATAATAAATTGAATTTGTTTTTCAGGATTAAGCTTTTTCATAACCCGCACCAAACGTTCAAGCACACTGCGAACAGACGTATGATAGACAATACTATCGCATTGTGCTGCAATCCGCGCACGCTGAAGATAATGATTGATTTGAGCTTGCATTATTTGCGTTTGCTCTCTCAACAAACAAGCCTTTTCTCCGCGCATCTTATCTGTCTCATTCATAATCACGGATAGAGGCGTTTTCAATGAATGCGCAAGATTACCAACCTGTGTGCGAAATCGCTCAATAATACGCTGATTATTATTAATGAGAGCATTCATCTCTTGTACAAGCGGCATCACTTCGCTTACTAAATCCGTATTCACATAGTGAACTCTTCCTTCGCGAATATCATTCAATGCGCGTCGAATAAGCTTCAACGGTTGAAAACTAAAGAAAATAATAGCAATATTAATAAGGACACTCCCGATACCAAAACTCCAAAGAAAAATTTGCAAAGTTCGCTTAAATTCCTTTACTTGGGCATGAGCTTCATCGATGTTCCCAACAAGCCGAAAACGTGCAATATGATTTTTATTATCAAGAACAACATCACTCTCAATCACTTGTAGCTTTTGACCATTGTTCCCCTTTATCCGATAAGAGCGAAAGAACTTATTGTCAAAAGGTATATCAACATCACTTGGTGTAAATATCTCGCCTGTTCCCAATGAGGGGGATGTCAATCTTCCTTTTAAATTATGGGATATCGCAACAACTTCCCAATACCATCCTGTTGTTGGATCAGAATAACGAATATCATCAATCCCAGCCCCTCCTCTCAAAGTACCTTCCGATGACACCGTCACTGTTGCAATAAGACTGTAGAGTTGAGCAGAAAGAATACGCTCTAGGCTTTGTTCAGTTGAACGTTTATAAAATAAAATACTTACTGCAGAAATCGATAAAAGAGAAATAACAACCCATAATGTTGATAAGACCATAACACGTAAACTGAGAGATCGAGTAATTACAAAAAAGAACCTCCTACACCAATTATTCTCTTCGAAAGTATTCATTAATCACCTAGCGTTCTCACGCGATACCCCATTCCTCGAATAGTTTCAATCAAATCCACTCCAAGCTTTTTCCGTAACCGACCTACAAAGACTTCCACCGTATTCGAGTCCTTATCAAAATCCTGATCATAAAGATGTTCAGTAAGCTCTGTTCTTGAAATGACCCTGTCACAATGATGCATGAGATACGAAAGCAGTCTGAATTCATAAGATGTTAGTTTAATCAACTGACCATCCACAAAAACACGAGACGTCTTCGTATCCAACAAAACATTTCCGCAACATAATGCACTTGTCGCATGTCCCGTAGCGCGACGAATTAATGCTCGTAAACGTGCCATCACTTCCTCCAAATGAAATGGCTTCACAACATAATCGTCAGCCCCAGCATCAATACCGTGCACCTTATCAGACCAACGGTCTCGCGCCGTTAGCATTAAAACAGGCATGGAGTGCCCTTCTTGACGCCATTTTTCAACAACACGAATACCATCAATATACGGTAAACCTATATCAAGTATCACCGCGTCGTAAGACTCTGTGCTCCCTAAAAAATAAGCCTCTTCACCATCGAAAGCACTATCGGAAACATATCCTGCACGTCTTACAGCTTCTGCTAATTGATGGTGAAGATTCCGATCATCTTCAACGATTAAGATACGCATCACAACACCATCTGCCAAAGACTAATCAGCAGGAACAAAAAACTCAACACGACGTAACTTTTCCCCATTACGGGCTGGTACAACAATCACAATTGCACACATGCCCTTTCCATCCTGAACAACTGGGTTTGAACGGACGAGAACCCCGCTCTCTTGCGCAGCAACCTTCTTCCCTACTTCAGCACACCCAGAAGCCAGAACAGAATCTGCTCCTAAAAAAGCTGCTATTATTACGAACAAGAATTTTTTTTTCATCATAAATATTTCAATAACCCACCTCTTCTCTTCCTTGATAAAGGATAAAAGAAATAATGGCTTTTTTGGGTCGATTTAAAAATCACAAATGGAATAATCTATCCTCTATCTTACAGAAGAACGCATTAACACTACTCTAAATTTTAAAAAACTCAAAATAAAATATTTTTAATAATGAGAATAAAATTTATTAGATAAAATAATAAAATCTTAATACACTATCTTACGAAAAATGAATAATTCTAAAATCAACTCTTTCTCTGTTAGCACTATAGCAAAAAAATACTTCTACTCCATATAATTATTGTAGATTTGTTTGGTTGTATTTCTTTGCCATAGGCTCTCTTTAAATGTTTGATTTTTTTAAAAAAAAGAAAGGGAAACATCGTAAGCCATTTCACAGTCCTGCTCTCATTGAATTAGACGCACGATTAGATACAGCGCTTTATCACATTCGTTCTGCTAACAGTTTTTTCTGGAAAAAGGCAAAAATCATCTCACAAAATTTTCATCTTCAAGGATGGAAACGTTTTATCGTTGAAGTTCTCGATGAAATACTGACATTAGGGTTGATGGGCTTTACTCTTTTCACTATTTTGGGCATTTCTGTTTTTGAACTGACCAAAACAGATTGGTCTTCTCCTAAAAACTTTTCCATTCTTTTTCTAGATCGCTATGGAAATTCCATTGGGCACCGTGGTGCACTGCCGGCGATCTCTGTCCCCGTTGAAGAAATGCCTGACACTGTCATTAAAGCGGTTCTTGCTACAGAAGACCGTCGTTTTTTCGATCATTGGGGTATTGATTTTCAAGGACTTACACGGGCAATTTCACAAAATATGCAAGCTAAAGGTGTGGTGCAAGGTGGTTCAACTCTCACACAACAATTGGCTAAAAATTTATTCTTAACAAACGAGAGAACCATAACACGTAAAATCAAAGAAGCTTATCTTGCTCTTTGGCTAGAAGCAAATTTTAGCAAAAAACAGATTTTGCAACTTTATCTTGACCGCGCCTATATGGGAGGAAACAATTTTGGTATTGCAGCAGCTGCAAAATTTTATTTTGGAAAAAACATACGTCATGTATCTTTAAGTGAATCTGCTATGTTAGCAGGACTCTTTAAAGCTCCAACAAAATATGCTCCTCATAGTCATCTCTTTGCAGCTCAAACACGTGCCAATGTAGTCCTTTCTAATCTTGTTAATAGTGGCTTTATGACGAAGAGCCAGATTATCAATGCGCATCGCCACCCTGCTAGGGCACTTCCCCAAATAGAAAATAATCAGGCTGATTATTTTCTTGATTGGGCATTCGAGGAAGTCAAAAAAATGCGTAATCAACTTCCAAGCCATAGTTTAATTATTCAAACGACCCTTGATCCGAATATTCAAAAAGCAGCAGAAGAATCAATTGCATATCATTTACATCAATATGGTCAACAATATCGCGTAACACAAGCTGCCACTGTTATACTCGATAATAACGGTGCCGTATGCGCAATTGTTGGAGGACAAGATTATAAAAAGAGCCAATTTAACAGAGCGACACAAGGCGGACGGCAAACTGGTTCTTCATTCAAACCTTATGTTTACGCAACCGCACTGGAACACGGACTTTCTCCCTCAACAATCGTTTTAGATGCTCCTATTAATTGGGGAGGTTGGACACCCAAAAATAATTCTGGTCGTTATTTGGGGAAAATTGATTTAGCAACAGCTTTAGCTTTTTCCATTAATACAGTCCCTGTGTATCTCACCTATCAATATCTTCACCGCGATACCAAACCCATTATAGATCTCATCAAGAATATGGGGATTAACGCGCATATTTTATCACACAAAACGATGGTTCTTGGCACTTCCAACATGACCCCCATGGATCAAGCAACTGGCTTTAATGTCTTTGCGAATGGCGGGATAGCTGGTAATCGTCATGGGTTCACGCAAATCAGAACAATCGATGGACATGTGGTATGGGATTTCGAGCATAATGGAAATAAGTTACACCGAGTTCTCAGCAGACAATCAGCTGCCTATATGAACCAAATGATGGTGGGTGTCACAACACGAGGGTCTGGTAAGCGTGCTGCTCTGCCTATGACTCTTGTCGCTGGGAAAACTGGAACATCACAATCCTATCGTGATGCTTGGTTTGTTGGCTTTACAGGCAATTATACTGGAGCGGTATGGATGGGAAATGATAACTTTTCACCGATGAATCGTGCTTTTGGGGGTGGAGTCCCTGCCATGATATGGCAACGCATCATGCTTGCTGCACACCAAAATATTATGCTCAAACAACTCTATGGTGTTAAAGATTCTCTTCTTCCTTATCATCCCCCAATACTTTCCTCCCATGTAGATTCTGAATTTTTTCCCCCAACACCCTCTACGCTTTCTCCTGAAACATTGAATATTGTGCGATTGATCAACAAAGATCTGAAAAAAACATCTGCAATTTCTTTGAAAATGAAAACAACTGGAGATTCAACATTTTGAATTCAAGATATTCTATGATGTTTTTTAATATCACCATTTTCTTTTTTATCTTCGCTTTTTCCATTTTATGTGGAAAACTGAGTGTCGATTACGTGCTCAATTCCTTTCATCATTTTGGACTCTTTAGAATTGGAAAATGGAATGCTTATCCACAAATGGGAACCGCCAATATGGATCCTTATACCCGCGCCCACACCGCTAAACGAGGCATAGTTTCACTCGGACGCACTGAAGGTATTCAATTCCAGATTTGGCAAGATAACCAAGGGCGTCCACTCCACTCTCGCTGTCATTATTTGCTCAAAGGAACCATCCCTGAAACCCGTCTTTTTACCCTTTATACAGCTGACAAATCCCTAAAGCCCTATACTTCATCCAAAGAAATACCTTTTGAACTCCATACGAACGCTGTTACTTATGAGCATGATGGCTCATTGCACATCAATATTTCACCTACACCGCAAGCCGGAAATTGGCTTGCAACAGTTAGTCAAAAAGAATTCGGGCTTATTCTTACCTTATACGATACCTCAATCATCTCTGCAACGGCATTACAAAAGCTTACAATGCCCTCAATAGAACAAACTCCATCAGGACAAATAAATTGTGACTAGATTCATTTATATCGCACTTCTTGCAATCATTGGCGCTATTATCGTTCATATTTGCGTTCTCTTTCTGATCCCCTATTGGGCACAAAATAATATATGGACAGCACTTAAAAAATCCGGAGCCCCTTATCAATTTGTTGCTTTTACTCCCGATAATCCTATTCAACAATCTGCTGATCCACTCTTTCTTCTTAAAGTCTGCAGATTTAATCTTGAAAATGGACCTGTTCATTTAAAAGCTTTGAAAACACGACAATTTTGGACATTAGCAGCTTACACACACAACGGAATTATTTTCTATAGCCTTAATGACAGAACAGCCCCTGATAATATACTCGATCTTATTATTGGAAAACCAATACAAATAATAGAACTCAAAAAATCAAAACCTAAAAAAAATGCTAATTCAGTTTTGCTTGCTAAAAATTTGAATGAAGGTTTTGTCATTTTACGTATTTTTGCTCCTTCTTCACTTGCAAAAAAGGAAAGTGAATCTTTCCTTTCATCTGCGACCTGCCGCATATTTTATGAATAAAAACGGACTAACCTCTCATTTGTACAACACCTTACTTTCTATACAAAATAAACAAAGCCTATCAAAATGGTTATCTTTTTCCTCTATTAATCGAATATTCGAATTCAGGTTTGTCTGATTGTAGATCCCTAAATTTTTTATTGAAGTAGTATGAAATCTCTGTTGCACATCATCATATCCTATTTGATACACATTATCTGACAGAAAATACTCCCCGCAATCAGAAGAGAAAAATCAAAATTCTAAATAAATATGCTACTAACAACCGTAAAACTTGTTATTTGAATTTATTTCTTTTTATTTACAAACATTCCCATAAAATTCGCATCAATGACATGATAAACTATAGAAGAAATACTGATTACCTTCAATGAAGTGCCAAAATAATCGCTGGAAACTTATAAGACATTACGCATCCTTGACCTCAAAAATAAGTGCTTTATTTTTGTTTTATGAGCATAAGCTTTTTGTAAGGTATACACTCTGAAAAAACTTGGCTTATAGTTTACAATTGAGGGGAAAAAACTTCATGAAGAAGAGATATGTTCGGTTCGTTTCAAGAGCAGCAGTATGGTCCCCTCGATTTGGTGGATTGGCGTTCTTTATTTTATTATTTTCAGTCATTTTACAACGTTTTTCCGTCATTAACGTAACCGACTCCATAATTTTGATAGGTATCTCTACTGGCTGTGTGATTATTTCTCTTTTTCTTGCTGTAAAAACACTTTACAGCTTATGGGTCTATGGAGCCCTAGGGGGAATGAAAGCTTTAAAAGGGATCATTTATTCATTAATAACTGCTACACCATTGATGTTATTTTTTGGACTTTGGTTTACCTTACCGGCTCTTTACGATATTTCTACCGACACACAAAGCCCGCCAGCTTTTTTTCGCACAATACGTCCCAGCGATGCTTTACCGCTCAAGAGTGTATTGACTGAACAAGCAGCAATACAGATCTCACAATGGCCAGAAATGTCAGGGCGCCGTTATGATGGTTCACCTGATCGTATTCGCGAATCTGTTCTCAATGTTTTAGCAGCCTATGATTGGCCTGTTGTGGCACAACGAGAGTTTAAAGGTGAAGAAAATGCGCTTTATATTGAAACAATGGCAAAAACTTTTTACCTTGGTTTCATTTCAGACATTATCATTCGTTTAACTGATGAAGGGGATACTACTTTTGTTGATATGCGTTCTGCTTCTCGTTATTTACCAAGAGATTTGGGAACGAATGCTGCTTTTATTATCAATTTTATGGATGCACTTGATACAGAAATCGCCTCACTTCCTCTTTCTGAAGATAATGAGTAGAGGCTAGAAGTATAGTAAGTTACATTTACTAAATTAGCTTATTTCAAAAATAAATTTTGAGACGTGCGGAAACGAACAAATCAGTTATCGTCTCTCGACGGCCATAAGCATTACTGACAAGTTCTTTGAACACCCAAAAGCAACTTATAGCCTCTTTTTAGCGCGTGACATATAGATAAAATATTTGAATTCAAATTCTAAACTTAAATACTATAATTGATTTTACATATATTTTTTATGCTCAGAAATCTCATCATAAAAGTAAGAAAGAAGACTTCTCTAATAAGGAAATTAAGCATTTCTTACAGGCTTATTTTTCCAATGAAAATAGAAAAATATATCTTCATCAAGAAAGATGAAATACATTTATCATAAAATATGACGCATATGTAATATAGTTACAGAAAAATCAACAATAAAATACACATAAATTCATCTGTATTTTATAATAAATGATTATTGCAATTTCATAAAGAAATTTTATAATAATAAAATAAAAATTATATATAATTACAAATAATATAAACTTATTTAAATGAAAATCATTTTTATAAAACATAATTTAAATATAAATACTAATATCTAATATATTTAAACGCAACATAAATAAAACAAAACGCCAAAAATAACAAAAATAAACCACTAAATGTCTTAATCGCTTCCTTTATACTATTTTTCCAACTGTCACCACTGTATCTATAAATTAATGAAAATGAAAATATAAAAATAAATATTGAAAATAAAATATCAAAAAGATTATTATATAAAGATAATAAATAATCATTTTTCATATAAATAACGTATACAAATAAAAACTGTTATAGAAAGTAATATAACAAATATAATGAACAAAAATGTGCTTAAAAACATTTTTTTCACAATTTCTTTGTTACTATAACCTTTAAATTTATACCGTAAAAACATTGCATAGAAAAATATAAAGAAAGCACATGTAGAAGATAATAATTCTGCAATAATACGAATAATATCACTCATAAAAAATCCAAATTAAAAATATAGATAACAAATAAAATTTCAAAATTAACCTATAATTATAAATTAATAATCATTGTTCATAGAAATAACGTATATAAATAAAAAATGTCATAGAAAATAATATAACGAACAAAAATATTCTTAACAAAATTTTTTTCCAAATTTCTTTTTTACTATAACCTTTAGATTTATAATATGAAAACAATGTATAGAAAAATATAAATAAAGCACCTATAGAAAATAATAATTCTACAATAATACGAATAAGATCATTCATAAAAAAATCCAATTTAAATATATAATTTTGTAAAATTATGCACCTAAACCTTCCTGTCAAGTTTGTAGACACATAATTATGCCTACAAGCTTGTTCATTTTAGAAATATCTGCTGATTTTTATATTAGCGATAACATCCATAGGCTGTATTTCCTATACCTGTGGCAAATCCTACTGTAGAGCCAACTCCTCCTCCTAATGATAGACCTTCCAAAGCGCCTATTGGTCCTCCAACTGACCACCCATAAGTCCACCAACTACCACTCCCATATCATGTCCCCTATGTCCCATTGAAAATCCTGCAGAGAGATAATCTCCAACAGTACACCCAGGTCGTGATCCACTGCTTGAAAAATTCATTGATGAAATATTTGACCACGTATTAGAAACATGAGACCAACCATTAGAAAAACTAGAACCAAATGGACGAAACATATAAAACCTCTTTAATTATTGTTAAAAATAACTGTACCACAATGATACAGTGACAATTTCATTATTGTGCTGTTTAAAAAATGTCAAATATAATTTGTAAAAATAATAATAAAATACTGTATAAATAATAAATAAATTATGTTAATATCTTATTCACACAAAGTATATACTTTTTATTTAGCAATAATACTATTTACAATACTTTTTAAATATGCGACATCAATCGCTCTTTCTCTTAAACAAAATCATAAATTCAAATGAATCACTCACAAGAAAAGCTAGTATCGTTCTCTTGGTTTACAAGAACAACAAAGAAATATATCTATTATGTCATCGAACTCAGTTGCGTTGCTGTTGTTTTGCGTTTGCTGGGCTTGGTGAATCCTTTTATTTTTCAATCGATTATCGACCGTATTCTCCCTTTTCAGCGTATTGAAAGTCTCTATGCTATCGTTGTCTTGATGGTTGCTATCATGCTGTTTAGCACTGCTCTTAGCACTCTTTCAGGTTACTTAGGTGCCTATTTAGCCAATCGGCTTACATTAGAATTTGGACGGCGCGTTTACACCCATGTGTTAAGCCTCTCCTTGCCTGTTTTACGCACTTGGCAAGTGGGGGAACTGTTCACGCGAATCGGAGAAGTTGATACAATTCGTGGTTTTTTAACAGGAACCATTGCCACAACTGTGCTAAATGTTCTCTTTGCCATTATTTATATTGCTGCACTCTTTTCCATTAGTCCAAAACTGACCTTTATTGTCCTTATCATTTTACCTTTACAAATGGGTTCTTTAGCGTTGGTCGGTCCCTTCTTGCGCCGCCAATTACGCCGTGCTTTCACTCTGCAAGCCGCCCATCAATCGCGCCTCATTGAAAGTTTTACCAATCTTGAAGCCATAAAAGCGCATGTAAAGGAGCCAGCCCATACAATACGCATGCAAGAAACTTTAGCCCGTAGTTTAGATCAAAGCCTTACAACCAGTAAATTGCATCTTCTCAATGGAGCCATGAGTCATATTTTTGGTGATCTTTTCACTATTTTTATTATCTTTTTTGGTGCTCAGGCAGTTCTTCAAAACCAAATTACGCTAGGGCAACTTATTGCCTTTCATCTCCTCGCTGGAAATGTTTCTGGTCCTATCTTAAGCCTTGCATCCCTATGGGAAGAATGGCAGCATTTGAAAATCTCTCGTCTTCGTTTGGGCGATATTCTTAACTCCCCTTCAGAATGGGAAGAAGAAAAGCCGCCTCTTCAACTCAGCGCTCCTCCTCATCTTGAAGCCAACAATCTCTGTTTTTCTTATGGAGATAAGCCCATTATCAATCATCTTGATGTCTGTTTACAACCTGGGCAACCAATTATGTTACTTGGTCCTTCAGGGTGCGGAAAAACAACCTTGGCGAAGCTCCTTTGTGGACTCTACCCCCCAACAAGCGGAAAGATATTAATTAACGCCCAACCTTTACAGAATTTTGATGTCCGTAGCGTGCGTGAAAAAATCGTGTATTTTCCTCAAAATCCTTGCCTTTTTTCCGGAACCATTCTTGAGAATATGCTTCTTGCTAAACCAGATGCCACTAAAGATGAAATCGACGCTGCACTATATGTTAGTGCTTGCCATGATTTGATTGCTCTGTTGCCTTTAGGACTTCATACTCAAGTAGGAGAGCAAGGTGGTTTTTTATCAGGTGGTCAGCGCCAACGCTTGGCTTTAGCTTGTTTCTTTCTGATAAACCCAAGCCTGCTTATTTTGGATGAACCTACTTCCGCATTGGATGACACTGTCAGTGCACAAATTGTTGAGCATTTATATAAACTTTCGCAAGAACGTATTGTTCTTGTTATTACCCACAAAAGTGACCTCTTTCCTCAGCATGCAACCGTCTTAAACTTTACTGATTTGGAGGCAAAAAATGGCAGATAAAGCTCCCTATTTGCGCCCTTTGTCACCAACGCTTCATATGGTGGTTGCTGTTTTAGTCACCTTATTTCTCTTTATTGTGATCGGCAGCTTTATCGCAAAAACAGAGATTGTTGCACGGGGGCAAGGAAGTGTTATTCCCACCGCTTACGTTCAGCTGGTCCAAGCGCAAAATACAGGACGCATTGAGAAAATTCTTGTAAAAGAAGGGCAATTTGTTCATCAAGGCGATCTTCTTATTCAATTAGATCCTCGTGAAGCCCTCAATGAGTGCGCACGTGTTCAAGCAGATATCGCGCAACAAACCCTTCAAGCACAAATTGCAACAGCTATTTTAACAGCTTTGCATGAAAGTGATCCTTTGGATGAAGATTTTGTGACCAAAGGGCTTGCCTATCTGCCAGTTCCTCCTTCTGGCAATCAGACTGCAAGAATAGAAGGGGAAAAACTCATTAGCGCTGCCCTTCAATCTCTCCAAGATAAATTAAGAGCGCTAAAAGCACAAGCGGACCGCGTCGAGCGCAGCGGTGCAACACAACATGCGCAATTAGATAGGTTGGAAGATGATCGTCAATTAAGCCAAGGAAAATTAAAAGCTGCAAAAAGCCTGATGGAAACAAAAGTCATTAGCCAAGCGGTTTATTTAGAGCGTTTACATGACTTTAAAAATGTCGAGCATGAAATTTTAACCAATCAAAGACGTTTGGAAGAAAATGCCGCCGAAATAAACACTCTCCGCCAACAACGGAAAAGTCTCATTTCCGATGAAATCGCCCGCTATCGCCAACTTTCGCGTGAAACAGAACTGAATCTTCAAGGATTAAAAGCAAAGCTTGATAGCACTCAATACCATCTTGACCACTTATCACTCTATGCGCCTGTTGATGGACGTATTGATGATTTAAGTATCCATACTTTGGGCGGCTTTGTAGAAGCTGGTAAAACGCTCATGCGTATTGTCCCTGGTGCGGGCGGTCTCATTGTTGAAGCGTTTTTTGATAATCGAGATATTGGTTTTTTAGAAAAGGGCCAACGTGCTTACATCAAGTTTTCTGCCTTTCCACCTGAACGTTTCGGTGTTATCCACGGTACAGTCGTTAATGTAGGCGCTACAGCGCGCTATGATAAAGAAATTAATGGTGCCTACGCTGTTTTAATCAAAATTGACCAAGATCACATCACTTTGAATAACAAACATCTTAAATTTATCCCTGGCATGACTGTGACAACGGATGTCATTACCTCAAAACGTCGGCTCATTTCTTATTTCTTTGAACCTATCACCAAAATTTTAGAACAATCTCTAAAGGAAAGATAATGTCTGTAAATGAAAATTCATCACCTTCACTCATAGATCCTCTTACAGCGTTAGGAGCTATGGTTGTTTTAATGCTTACATCTCCCTTATACCGCCGCTGGCGAATCTGGGATATCGAACGAAATTTAGGACCAGCTTTACAGACTGGGCAATATAAACTCTATAAAAATGAACGTGGAGAATTTTGCGCCTTTATCACTTGGGCTTTTTTAGATGAAAAAAATCATCAATCTATGCTTGATAAGGGAGAGCTTTTGTCCGATGCGGATTGGCAAGGCGGAGAATATATGTGGTTTATTGATTGTGTGGCACCCTATGGACATGCTGCTGGTATGGTACGTGACATGCAGCGGCATGTGTTTCCTAATCAGCATTATTGCTACGCTGTTCGGCGTAATGAAGATGGTGGAATACGGAAAATCACCCGCTGGTGTTGCTATAGAGCAAAAAATCCAGCTAAATAGTTTTTCTAAAGCAAGTGCGCATAAATCATTTACCCCTCGTTTTATAGAAAAGAATCTTTTAAAAGAGCTCTTTAAGTGATAGCTATAGCAAGAGAACCTTACCATATTTAGAGCTAACCCGCTACAAATAGGTGTTTTTCAGCTTACCAGACTTGCTATGAATAGCAACAAATTCTTAAGAGATTTAATCCACTCTCAAGCTAAACTTTGATTAATTTCACTAGAATTGGCTGGGGTACCTGAATTCGAATCTTAAATTTAACTGCAATAAGATATTGATTTTATTTATATTTTTTAAGGTTAGGGACCGTATAATTAGGTTCGGGAATAGGATTTTCACACTTTCCTTTACAAAGCGCATTCTTTTTGCCAGCTTTCTCTAATAATTTTTTTAATAGTTCTAAATCTTCTTGTGAAATAATGTTTATCAGTCTAGAAAACATACCAACAGCTTCACATCTGAATGTATAAGAAGGCTTTATAGTGAAGCTTTTACGACAAGCATCTGATTCTCTTCTCAAAATTTCTGCTACCTCTTGATCTAAAGCATAGAGTTCAATTACCTTTTCTTCCAGTCCTACAGGAACAGATCTTTTGCCAATTTCTACAGAAGATAAAAATGATATAGATATGTCTAATTTCTTAGCCATATCTAAAAGGCGTTCAGAATGATCAATACGAAGTTTACGTAAGGTTTTACCAAATGGTGTTAGCATCTAAAAAAAATCCTATTAGAAAAAGAAGCTCTTACGTGATTCTAGCAGAAATTTTTAGGTTTTGGTTAGCTCCTTTTAAAATTAACTTCCTACCCTCCTTAATACACAAGGTTGTACGGCGTGATGGATAAATCTCTTGACATCAACTTTAATTGTAGTACATTGTAGTACAATTAAATAGGAGATTTAGCAATGGGAAAAATTCAAGCCCGCATACCTGATGAAGTTCAAGAAATTGCAAGTGCAGTTATTAAGTCTACGGGTTTAACTGTATCAGATGCAGTACGCATGTTTATGACCCGCATTGCTAGAGATCGAGCATTACCGCTTGATCTATTCCAACCAAATCCGGAAACATTACAAGCTATCGAGGATGCCGAAATGGGACGCGTTAAACGCACGTCATTAGATGGCTTAAGAGCCATGATTCGCGAAGATAGAACCGAAGCGCGTAAATCTGAAAAGCAAATCTAAGCTTGCTATGCGGGAAATTGTCTATACTCGGTCGTTTCGGCGTGATCTCAAACGTGAAAGCAAAGGTAAATATGCTAATGTACTAGAGGAGGATTTGCTGCTTGTGGTCAAAGCGTTAGCAGAGAATGAACCGCTAAAGGTGCATTGGAGAGATCATGCACTAACAGGTCAATGGCGCAATTGTCGTGATTGTCATATCAAGCCAGATTTAGTTTTGATCTATCGAAAACCAGATACAAAAACACTAGAGCTCTTACGACTTGGTTCCCATTCTGAACTACGCTTATGATTAGATCTCCTAAGAGTTTTTCGAAGTTTTTTCTTTTATGAGAGTTTTTCAATTTTTTGAGAACCATTGTTTTAAATGGACAAAGATACTGTCTATCGCATCCATGAGACGGGCAAAATCAAGGATCAACAAAAAGATAAAAAATACAATCCATTTCATAAAGCGAGACATCATTTTCACACTTTGGTAGGTGATGATCATTTCTTGAAGCATTTCTTTTTCTGTTTCTGTAAGCTCGGTGTATTTTTCAGTTTTTCTTCTGGCCATGTTTCCATCCACACAAATACTCACCCTGCTTGTTATGCTTTAAGATCTCTCTTGCTAAGTGCGAACTGATGGCATTCAGATCTTGCCGGCTTAAATAAATTGGCAACCAGCCAATACAAGAAGAAGCATGTTTATTTGTCGCGCAGCCAGTGAGAGAGAGCAGCACGCACATCAGCATCACTTTTTTTGTTAATTTCATTTTCTACCTCAAGCCGTGCTGTTACTGCCTTTAAAGCACTTTCTGTTTGCTTTTGCTGTTCAACCTTTTTCCCAAGGGTAAAGGCTCTAGCTAAGGCAATAAAAAAAGCGGCTAAAGCCGCACCTGTTACCATCAGATTTCTTTTCATCCATAAGATCATAGGCGGTGCTCCTGAAAGCGTTTAGCAACAAAGAAAATGCCAGTACATGCGGCTAAAACCATAATAGCGGCTAAAGCCCATTGGATTGGTCCATTGCCCGCTAAAAACCCACCAAGACCTGAGAAAGAACCAATAATCGGTGCCAATGCTTCTGCTTTGAGAAACCCTGTTGGTTGTTTCGTTTCTACTGTTTGATAATTGGAGGAAACATAAGCCCCTTTCGCCCATAGCCCTGCCTCTGCTACACGCCGGTGTACGAGACCTTGTAAACGTTTGCCTCCTGCTTTGGTCCATTTCTGCAATTCGGTTGGTACTGCTTCATAATCCCCCCGATTAAGCCTTTTAAGCAATGTAGAGTTTTGGAAAGCTGCAATACCTACATTATAACAAAAGGAAACAAGAGCGCCGAACTGCTCGTCGCTTAAATTCACACAAACTGCTTTTTCTACCGCTCTCTCATATTGCTGCAAATCTGCTAAAAGCATGGTTTCGGCTTTTTTTTCCGTAATCACCATACCCTCAACAACTGTTGGTTGACCGGCTTTTTTCGTATGACCATAACCAATCGTCCATATGCCAGCAGCATCTTGATAAGCCTGCAAGCGCAAACCTTCCCACTTTTTTAAACAGTATAAACAGTCTTTACTTATTTTCCGTGCCATTGTTCAATTCACCTTATAAATATACCTTTATGAGTACTGCTCCGTCACCACCGTCGCCGCCAATTTTGTCGCCTCCGGATTTCCCATCGAAATATCCCCCGCCGCCGCCGCCACATTCTTTACCACCTCTACCACCGTTACCACCTTTGTAACTCTCACCACCCTGCCCCATGATAGAACCCTTACATTTACCGCCACCGCCGCCGCCACCGCCAAGAAAAGAACTTCCACCAGTACCAGCTCTCTTGCCGTCACTTCCACTCCCGCCACCATTACCACCAGAAAAAATAAAGCTCTCACCACTGCTGCCCTCCCTGTTTCCTCCTCCATCGCCACCTTTCCCTCCAAAGTTAACGAGAGCCATGGAGACGGAATATCCTCCTTCTGCTGTAACAAGCCCTTTGATCATTGTTCTACCACCATTGCACAAAATGTTACTGTCATTGCCTTTACCACCACGACCAATGTAAGCTGTTTTTAATTTATCTAAATCAGAACCTTTCATTTTAACATGCACGCATTGACCGCCGCCGCCACCGCCATCTTTAACGCCACCACCTCCACCGCCCCAAGCCCATACTTCAATATCGGTGTCAGCAGTAATACCATCAGGCAATGGAATATCTCCGCTTTCTGTCATCAGAATTTCAACAGGTTTCCTAACCCCGCCACCATTGTTGCCGCTACCACCGCCGCTGCTATTGCTACTATTTGCTTTGATTGAAGCCATCAATTTGGCTGGTGAGATAAGTGCATCCACTGTCTTTGTGCCATCAATCCAGTCTTTTTTTGCAAGAGGTTGAATGAGATCAACTTTTTTCTGTACACTATCCGCTGTTTCTTGTGCGACACTTGCCACAGCTTGTGCCCTGTCTCCTGTTTTTTGTGCGGACTCAGCTATTGTTTGTGCAACATCCGCTGTATTGAATGCAGCACTCCCAATACTCTTTGCCTCACTTGCTGCATAAAGCCCTTGTTGTGCACTTTCCTGTGCGTGCTGTGCCACATCTTCAATTTTATCAATTTTTGCAACCTGTGCACGTTCTTGAGGGGTTAAAATAAGATGCGTATTCCCCTCTTTCATATTCTCCATATCAAAGGCATCTTTTTCTATTTTATCTAGATCATAAACTGATTTTGACATACCAACAGACTTTGAGCCTACAAAATAACGAATGGTATTTTTGAGATCTACCGGAGATATGGGATAATAAACACCTTCATCTCCCCTCCGCCATTTTTCCATCGTTGGCTGCGTAGAACTCAACCATCGTAGCTTTGATCTTTCCTCTGTGGTTAAAATCTTTTTGGTAGGACCCTCGTGCATATTTTCCATAGAAAATGCATTTGCCCCCACATTGTCGGGATCATATGTAGCAGCCTTCATATCGCCAATCCCTAAAGGCGATATTTTTACCCAGCCAGCGCCTGATAAAATCGCATTCTCATGCGCTTCACCACTTGCTTCAATATCGTTGATTGTGACCTTATCTTTGTAAGCAAGAGCTCCAATATCTCTCTTTGCAACAGCATCATCAGCCTTTTTTCCTTGAGCAGCAGTTGCAAAATACTCTACCTCATAAGCTGCTGCACTCCCCACTGAAACGGGTGCAAGAGCCTTACTATCTAAAACACCTTCTTTAACTTCTTTCTTTGTTGCTGGTTCAAGCTTAAATATATGCGTATGATAGGGTAATGGCATCGCGTTTCATTCCTTAGTAAGTTTGTTTTTGAGGTTGTGGGGGATGAGAGACTGTAATTCATCAATAAGTTTTTGCATGATCTCTATGCGTTTATCTGTTGCTTCTTGATACTGTGCCAAAGCGCTTAAAAGATCATGCTGTATATCGTTTTTGACAAGATCAAGAATCTTATTCAATGGCGCATGAACCATTCTATTGCTTGCATAAAAAAGGACGCGGATTTGCTCCGCGTCCGCAATATCATCAATAGCAGACGGATTATTGATCATCTGAAAACCTTATGATTTTATGGCATAAACAACCGTAGCATTAACAGGGCGCGTTTCTGCCTCGCCCGTTGAAGAAAGTGTTACCTTGTGCGTGTGCACTCCAGCAGGTTCTGTTGTCCCTGTAAGGGTTTGATAGTGATAAAAGGGATTCCTTCTGCCAATATCATTGGCGCTCCATCCAACTCCAGCATACTGAAAATTGTGTGCGTGCTGTCCCGCCGATTCAACACTACAAGCATGTGTGTGCGATTTAAGGCAATCTTGCTGTATATTGGCAAATTTTCTACTTCTGTCCAAACCTCGACCATTGTCAAAGCCGCGCAAAAATACTCCTCTAAAATCTGGAACTTTAAAGGTTGTATCGCTGTCTTTTCCCCATTTATCCCCTATCGCCTTGAATAATTGCGGATAATCCTTGCGTTCATAAGTAGCGCCATCACATAAAAGCCATCCGTTTGGGACTTCTTGCATAGCAAAGGTCGCAATAAACCCACAAGGAAAGGTTTCGACCTTTGGTGGTGGAATGGGGGTAGGATTTAAAAGATACCAGCCCTCAAGACCTTTTGTTGATGCGCCATCATTATAGACTATTTCATAAATGCCCCCTGTTTGTAACTCACCGCCTGTCAATGGTACTATCCCCGTGCTGGTGGCTTTATAGAGTGGCTTTGCTCCTATATTATTCATGTTTATTGTTGTCGTACCAATATTTATACCACGCGCCTTAAAGCGGATAATGATATCGTTTTTATATTTCGCTATTGGCGACACCGTCGTCAACGTGATTGATGTTGTTTGTTCCTTTCCATTCACAATAAACTTTGAGTCAAGAGAACCACCATTATCGGCAAGATATTCACGTATACGCTGCATCATGACCCGCGCACTATCATTAACAGAACTAGGCGGCTGCCCTTCTGCCCAATTAATCATACTATCGGAATTGGCATTTTGATCAGCTGTGAGTGACCAGTCATAAATATCAGACATGATAAGCCCCCGTTCTTCTTAATAGCTCTTCGCGCAATTGCTCTTCTTTTTGCCGCCCATAGGAACCAACAGATTGCCGCCTAGAGGGATCAATGAGAGCTGTTAAATCTGTCGGGCGCCCAGTCGATTGTGAGAAACCCGCCATGACTGGTTGCTGCAACATTTGTTGCTGTACCATCTGTGCCTGCTGTTTTTGTCTTTCTCCATTCTCTCTCATTAAATGAAGCAAGCCGGAAAAGCCCTTTTTAAGAGCACCTGCATCAATACCTTGCCCTTGCAATGGTGTGGTTTCCATAACCCGTCCTGTTAAATTGTCTCTGCTTTCAGGTGCCATCATTCTGTTTGGGAATGGCGTGTCATATGCCATTAATTGGTTGCCCCCTTGATTACCTTGACCCACCTGATTACCTTGAAGTGTCTTTTGAAGCCTCTCAACCCCACGCAAAGGACCCACCTCGTTTGGTGCTGCTTGTCCATTGCTTTGGTTTTGCTGTATCGTTCTCTTCAAAGCATCTCCCGTTTTATTGTAAAGCCCATAAATATGATTCATAAAAACCCCTGCTGTAGCTTCCATGTTGCCACCGTTGAGTGTGACTGCCTGTCGACCTAAAAGCTGACTTGCTGGAATATGTGGATTTTTGATAAGTTTTACTGCCCCTGCTGGTCCTTGTTGGTGTGCGAGGTAAAGCTCTGCCTCTGATGGCTCTCTGCCTAATGCTGTGGCTAAATAACGCGTATTATCCTTCGTTAACCGTGCCATAGCATCGGTTGCTTGAAAGGGATCAAACTTATCATTCAGTTGATAGTGTTTTGCTGTTGAATCTAAAAATTGATACAGCCCTCCCGCACTGCTGTTCTTATTTTTTGCATTTGGATTACCATTACTTTCTATCATAGCAACACATTCAAGAAAGCTTTCTGGCAAACCATATTTTTGTGCTGCCTGTGAGATAGCACGCTTCACATTAGGATGAAAATTGATCATTAGTTTATAACCATTCTATCAGCACTGCTATTCAAAAGAATTCCAAGAAAATTGATGAATTTTGTGTGATCTTCTTTTGTTATTAAGCGTTTCTTTTCTGCTTCATGAAACTTCTTAATTAATTCAACAGCTTTTTCCCTTGCTAACCCAAAATCTCCTTTTTCCCGTGCTGTTATGAGAGCCGCAATATCTCTCTCAGTATCTTTATGGACGCTTGAGAATTTGCGTCCAAATTTCCCTAAGAAATTTTTTACAACTGCCTTGATGAAAGCAATCTTTCCTATACCCATAGTCTGTTGTGCCCCCCTCTCTTCCACTTCACCCATATGGTTTGGCAATCGTGCAAAAAGCTTTGTTCTTTCCACTTCTGGTCGCAACACTTTCATAAGTTGCTTAGCTTTATCTTCACCAAAAATACGCTGTAATTTTTCTTGACCATTTTTTGTGTCAAACAAACTCAAAAGATTGTGGTCAAAATTCTGTGCATTGCCTGCCGCATGTTCTACTTGCGACCGTATACCTTTTTGAAACGCATCTTTTTCCATCAACCCAAAATCCGAAAGTTGACTGTTGATTGTGTCGAGATTAACGCTCTTCTTCAGCGCTTGCTCTCCCTGCTCGAGGGCATCACCAATAGTACGCTCGTCATAATAAATTTTCCGTGCTTTAGCATAATCTGGAGAGGACGTATCCAAAACGTCCAGAATGCGTTGTTTGAAATCAGTCAAATCTCGCGCATATCCTTGTTTTCCTTTGATGCGCGCAGAATTAATTTGATCATCCAAAACCTCTTTCATCTTATGTAAAATTCGCATATTCAGCTTTGGATATCCATTGCTCCCTATAACTGTTGCATCCGCTTCATTTGGCATTTGCGCAATTGCTTTTTTATAGGCTTTTTGGAAGGCAGGAGTTTCTTGCAACCGCGATAAATCTTTACTGACAGCATTAGAAATAGGAGAAGCTTTCGCCCTCTCATAAAATGGTTCAGCCTTTTTCTGTGCTTGTTTGATAATCTCTTGCTTTAAATTAAGCGTATCTACTTTTGGACCCATCACACCTGTCAACGCATCCTTTACCCGCAGTGCACTCGCATCTTGTCTTTCATTCAAACGATTACTTATGAGCGAATATGTATCATGGTCTTTTTTTGCTGCCTTAAAAGCTCTTTTAGCAAGCTCATCATGAAGATCAATAATCATTGAATCAGGACCTCGCTGTTTTAATGCTCTTTCAAGTTTATCAACACCTTCATCCCCTAAAGTTTGGCTTACATCCCTAAGCGCTCTATCGCTTATCTGAAATGCTTCTTTTTCTACACCTTGTGTTATTGGTTCAGTTTTACCAAACAATTTCTCAGCTGTTTTTTTGACAACAGCAGATGTTTTCTTAACACCAGAAGCCGTTACTTTGAATGGTTTTGTAACAAAAGGTGTAACCTTTAAAGCAGAATGTGCCACAAATGGTGTTGCAACGCCTAACCCTGCACCAAACCCAGCAGACACTAGAGTATCTGCAAGCCCTTCCCCTTCACCACTGCCTGCTATTCCACCATAAATGGCTCCAGTTTTTGCTGCACGCCCCAAGCTAAATTTTGCCGCCTCTTTACTTGCTACTGCTTTCATTGCTGCTTCACCTGCAGCTTTTGCCGCTGCCCGTTCCGCACCCTCTGCTAAAGCAGATTGCACCGCCCTTTCTCCTGCTGCTAAAGCTTTACTGGTTATTTGTGCTCCTGCAACACCAGCTCTTCCTCCCAGCACAACATCAGCCCCAATTGCCGCACGAGCAGCCGCAGGAGCGCCAAGACCTGGTATTAGAAAAGGAATTGCAGCACCCGCTAAATTCCCCGCAATAGATGCATAAAACTGATCTCGGTTCGCCGCTCTTTGATAGTCACGCCATCGCTTTGTCACTTCATTATATTTTTTAACTGCTTCTTCATCTCCCATCCAATAATTAATAGGTCCCAGAGGTCCCGAAGCGAATACTCCAGCTATTTCATCATCATACCCCATAGTTAACCCATGAAGAGCTCCCCATCCAAAAGCACCCGCTGCACTTGGATGTGGACCATCTTCCTCTGTTGCACCATTATTTCCTGTAACAGAACCACTTAGCCTTTCCTTATTCTTCGCGAAAAGCTCTTGAAGCTGTTCTGGTGTATAGTCACTTATATGCCCAATGACTCTTGTGTTTTTACGATTAATAAGAGGGGGGATTACTTCAGCCATTGGTTTGTTTCTCCTTAATGCGTCCATCTCTATCAACGAACAACATGCCTTCCGGCAATGCTTCTATCTGTTTTTCTAGTGGATCATTTGACTGTGCATGATTTCCCTTATAAGCATCTTGCCCATAGGCGGCTCGAACGAGCTCGTTTGTTGCTTCTGCACCACCAAAAAGAATTGCGCGCGTTGCTGCATTGGATTTATTGAAAGTGTCAATAACTGTTTTTAAAGATTTCTTCATTTGCTCTGCAGAAAGATCTTGATACAACGCCGCTACAGAGTTTTGCAATGCTTGCAATTCCATATTAGACAAATTCCCAAAGCCAGATGCACCATTTGGTGAAAATGCCTTTGCTTTTCTCAAGGCATCAAGCCCGATACTCGCCTTCAATGAATCGAGCATATGCCCGAAATCTTTTGCCTGAGAATTAGGAAGGAACGACATTATAGGACCAGTGAAACCAACAACATGCGGGTGTTCCTCAACAATTTTTAGCAATTCTTTAGATGCCGAAAGTATACGATTTGACCTGTCTGCTGTTTCCAAAATTCGCATTTGCGTTTGTTGGTTTTTACGCTCCTCCTCCTTCTGTTCTTGAATTAATTTATATTCTGCACCACTGCCTGCAATTGGCACCGCACGTATGCCACCAAGTGCATTTTCATCCTTAACATACATATAACCTGCTTCAGGCTTTGACACTGTGCCCCCCGCATTACTCCCAAATCCAGAAGCAGTGGAACGTTGTCCCCCTTGGACAGGTATAATTTTCCCTGTGCTTGTTGAGACTTGGAAAGTCATATCCTCAGGCAATCCCTGCTCTGCCTTTTCTTCTGATGTCAATGTTCTATAGCCTTCTTGAGGGCTTAACGTGTTGCCTATAACTTTCATGGCAAGATCTGGATATTGCACAAGGGCTTGTGCGTCTTTATCACTATATCCTTTAGAGCGTAAAAACTCAAAAATTGGTCTATTTTGAACACGTACATTATTGCCCTGCCGCATAACAAGTGCCGCATTTGAAAAACTTTCTTGCGGTGTTTTTCCTGATGCTAACCCTGCAAAAAAATCCATTAAATGCTCGGAAAATTCTGATTTTCTAAAACGCTCCCATAAACTACTTGGGTCTGCATCTTTATGAATAAAGTTTCCAACTGCGTTTACATAATCCGTTGCCTGTTCGGGCTTAGCATTTGCTTTTAAATGTTCTTCTTCTGGAATAGGCGTATGAGAAAGTTTTTCTTCATTGACAGGGCTGCTCTCCTGCGAATTTTCTGCCATAGATCTGTTGTTGATCTCTGCAATATAATCCGTCACATCTTTTTGCTGTCGCCCAGCTTCATCCCCACTAGACTGATCAATGTTCGCAACAAGTGGAGATTGAGGAATCATTGATGCAACACCTCCCTGCTCTGAGACGTCATGCTTTTGTTGCTCTGGCGCCTCTTGTATCTTAACAGTATCCTTTGAAACATCCGGTAATGGAGGCATTTGGCGCTTTAAATCATCCGTAGACATAATCAATTCTGCTGGCGTTTTTTTCCCAACTTCTCCTCCTCCTGCTTGAGAACCACGAATAAGCTCTGTAGGACTCAATTTTTGTGGAGTATTATCCCCATTTCTCGCATCAAAAGGGTTTGTGCTAAAAGCAGCACGTTCTAAAAAACTTGGCTTGTATCGCCCTTCCAACGGCGTGCTTGGAGGCGTAGAAAGCTGTTCGAACAAATGCTTTGGCAATTGAGGTATGACCTGATACATCAAGGGACGCAAAAATTTTGGATCAAACAACTTTAAAAGAGAATTTGTGTTTTCTTGTTCCATCACTGCACCCTTTCCATCTCAAAGCCAAGAGAGAATTTGTGTTTTCTTGTTCCATCACTGCACCCTTTCCATCTCAAAGCCAAGCTTGCCATAATCCACATGCAAAAAGCCTGTCGCCTTATGCAAGAAAACAGCTTCTGGCTTTGACTTCAAAACATCCTGCGCCATCACCCCACGATAGCGCTCTGGATAGCCCTTGTAATTATACTCATAGAGTTTGTGTCCATCTCGCTGCCCCACTTGCACGATATTTTCTTTCGCTCTGATGTCGCTAAGCCCAGCAAAAGTACCAAGGATAGTTCCAACATTTCCAACAATCTCCCACGGATTAGGTTTTGGCTGTGGAGTCAATGTCGTCATTTGTCCTGTGCGCGTTCCATAATTTCCAGCAACAGCCCCACCAGCTGCGAGCAACTTACTTAACTGGTCCCAATCAAGATTGTTCTGCTGCTCCCATTTTTGCCGCTCTTCATCTAATTGCCGTTGATGATTGGCATCAAGTACACTCCCTCCCGTCAACGCATTAAGATTTGCCTGACCTTGACCTTGAAAAAAGTTATTGGCTCCCGCCAACTGATTTTGGTTTGCTTGGTCAATGAGACCATTGGCATTCATCATGTTGTTGACATCTTGGTTATATTGCTGTGATAAAGCTTGTGTTGCTATGCCCCCCAATTCATCAGCCAAAACCCCAGTATGCGCCCCAGAACCATAACGCCCCGCACCTGCCAATGAACTATTAATAGAGCTTGTTGCCTTATTTAATGTGTTTTGAAGCGCTTCATCAAAGTAAGGGTTATTGCCTATTTGTTGCCCTGAAGCCATGTTCTTTAAGTTTTGGCTTGTTGAATTTTGCCCTGTGGCTAATCCATTTAAATAATTGTTATCATAGTTATGCGTATTATTGCTAAGCCCATTAATCGCATTCTTTGTTTGATCACTTAAACCCGCAACTCGCTGCCCGTCATAAACGGCTTTTCCGCTGCCTTGGTTATAAAAAGTCATGGCATCTTGAGCTGCGTGTTCAAAAATACCTTTTGCCCATGCAGGGGGTTCATTTGTTTGCGTCGTGTTTTGGGTATTCTGGATTGGTTTAGAACTTTTTCCCATATTAAAGCTGCTTTCTATATTCTAAAAGATTAACGAGATATCCATGCGATTTAAGAGATTTTTCCCACCCTCGCCTGCCTATGATGACAAGCTCTTTTGCCCCTTTTTTCTTGTAATAGGCTTCAATCTGAGTGATAAGCTTTGTTAAGGGCGCTCCTCCCTTTCCACCAAGCGTGACAATAACCGCCCTTAATGCTCCAGTGACGAGTTCCTGTAACTGTGTTGTGACATGCGCCATAAAGTTTTCATGCGCATCAACGATAATCCAAAGAACTTTTTCTCCCTTCAAAATATCGTTTAAAATGGTCTCTGTATTATAATCATCAGGGAATTTTTGATTAAAGTAAGCTATCGATTTTATGACATTCTCAAAATAGGGCGCCATTTGTTCAGCGCTCCATTTTTCTGTATTATAGATCTTAAAACTCATCTTATGCCCGCGGGTTTGAGCGTTACATCAAAGCCTGTTATATGTGTCCATGGCGTGCCTTCTGGTATTCTCAGACGCAAGGCGTGATAACGCGCCCGTGAGCGGATATTATACATCCCAATATTATAGCCGGCATAACGCTCTTTAGCCCAATTTAATTGGTTCTTGTTATCAATGATAAATGCCGCCCCAACACTTAAAAAACCTTTTGTTGTATCCGCTTGAACAAAAGCCTCACTCATCAGGTTGATTTGCCTGCCCGTATCCCCCACAATTTGTGAAGCAATAACTGCTTCCATCGGAGGACCTGCAAAAAAACCAAATTTGTTGTCTGGCGTAAAGGCTCCCAAAACAGGCGCACCATTTTGCCACATTTTACTATCAAGAGAAGCTGGTAAATCTTTCAAGCTCTCTTGTACTTCGTCTAAGCCTTCTAATGTATAACCGGCTGCAAAAAGGGGAAATAAGAGAAGGTTTTGCCCCTTAATGACACTCCATATTTGCAAGAGCCAATCATAAACATAAATATGCATCCCTTCAGTGTTGTCATTGATAGAAAAATAAACACGAGAATAGACCGGATCAATACATGCCCTCATCTCATCAATGGCAAAGTTATTGTAAAGTGTGAAGATAGTTTTATCGACTTTTCCAAAGCCAATAGGAAGCATTTCACCAGCACTGTTGATTTGATAAAAACCATCATCAGATGCAAAGAAAGTACAGTCTCCACGGCTTGCAATTGCTGTACTGCTTTTCGCCCCTATTTTGTCTTTTATTTTTGCAAAACTGAAGATAATTTTAGAGCCTGGTACAAAGGTTGCGTAATAAATGGCGGAACGCATAAAAATAAGTGGATTTGTTGATTCCGTAGACCCTTGAACATATTCTCCATCAGGAAAATCTTGATAATCGCAACTTTTCTCCCCAACTGTCCAATGTGTTGCATCATTGAGACCTGACCACTGAACACGGTTTGGCTTATCTGTTAGTTGCATCAGGCAAACAAAATCACCCCACACACGCACAAGTCCAGCACGCGGGGGATTACCGCTCAAATCACAAAACCTTTCATCCGTTTTTAACGAAAGCATTTGTGGTGGGTCATTGTTATTAACAGCAATAATATGATCACCAAAAGAGGCAAAAGACCAAAGCGCAGTCTCATTGGCGTGATATTGTGTGTGAGGCTTGCTAATGTCTTTCCAGCCGCGCGTACTGTTGTCATATTCATAAAGCTTTGTTGGGGCACCCACAATGATGCGCACACCACCCAATGAGCGCACAGCATAGACCCCCAAAATCACATCCGGAAAAGGATCTGAGACCGGCGCAACCATGGGAAACGGAATATACGAATTTGGTGCAGGCAAAACATTCACTATCTCATGAGAATAACCGCTATTAATAAATGCGGTGTCTGGTCTATATTCAGCAATAGGGATAAACGTCATCAGAAGTCCGTGTGTTGAATTTTGAACAGATTTTTGCGCCGCGAAGTCTCAATTCTCAATGCATCTAACTGTTCTTGGAACATGGCAAAAGCTGCTGCTGCCATCTGTGGTTCTTTAATAATATTGGTATAAATTTCATATTTTGCGCGGGTTTTGATCAATTCATAGGCTTCACAAAACCATATGGACGCTTCTTGTGCGCTCTCAATGTCTTTTATTCTCACAGGATCAAGAATAAGCCTGATGGAATAAACTCGGTCTGGTGTTGGATACAAGACAAACTTTTGTTCAAAATAGGCATAGCGCGTAGGCATGCCATGGTGAGAGTCATCCTCAAGGCTCTCAATGAAGAGCGCGTCCCCATGCAAAAGCTTTGATTTGCTATGATTATCCTCATAAATATAAGCATCAACAATTCGAACAGCCCCTGTTATAGAGGAATGTACCTCTGCGCCATAACGGCTTTTGCCCTTTAGAGTGGTGAAAACAATTTCACGGCTTTCATTGAAATAAAAAGGCAATCGTTCACAAAAGCGAATAGCCGAAAATATCGCCCTTTGCACTTGATCAACATACTCATCTGTTTGATCATCTATTTCATCCTGAATATCGTTTAACATCTGGATAAAATTTTTATCCCAAGGAACAATGGTCTCTTTTTCTCCAATCGGACCACCTGTCTGTACTATTATTGTCATATCACCCTCTTCCAAATGTCTTGGGGCATCTTGTATGGGAGGGGGACGCAAGCAATAAACGCCCCCTTGCCTTTAACGATTGGTGTAAAACTCAACAATCACCTCAGCATCCCCTTTGGTGCTTTTCTTGTCTCGTGTCATGTAAATCGTATTTTCAGCTTCTAATGGAACATCTCGTTCCTCCATGGGTATGTACACATTGCCATTGGTAGATTGCGTAAGCCCTACATCTCCATAATCATTACCATGAGGCTCTTTTCCAAATGTAGCGTTTACATCTTCAAAATCCTCCATGGTATAAGCTGTAATGCTTTTGATAAAAGCGCCTCGGGGTAGAACACCAATTTTTGTTATCAACCCTTGGTCTGTACATTTAATACGCGCCCGTAAAAAACTAACCTGCTGCGTAGAGTTGTTGCGTCCTTGCAAAACAGGTGGCAATCCCTCATCTATCATGCCAACGGTTTCAACAGTCTCAACGGTCTCAACGGTTTCAACAGGTTCCTGTGTAATTAGCGATTTTTCTGCCATAATTGTCATCCTTTAATAATTAGCTTGCTTCAGCAAAAGAAGGGATGACAATGGTACCAAAATCCTGTCCCCCTTGATCAGAATGAGGCAAGGTGTAGCGTGATTTTTTCATGCCGATAATGGTTTTAGCTGCAACCCCAAATTCACGTTGATAATCAAACAGTTCTTCAACAAGTTTATAGCGTGTTCCCCCTTTCCCATCGCCTCCTGTTGCTCCATTGCCAACGCGCCCATAAGCCATGATAACACTTTGCGCACCAAGCAACACAGCACGGCGAACAGATGTTAAAGGCTCTTGTGTCTTTGAATTGATACCATTGGGGACATGTTCAGCTTCACGTAAGATAACTCCATTATACATCCCCAGAGAGCCCTCAAAAATTGGGTTCTTAGCTCCAGAGCCATCATAAGCTGCCTTAGTAATGTCTAACCATTGCCCGCTCTTTGTATTGGTACGCAATTGGGTCACCTGTGTTGGGTGGAGATACATCACATATGCCGATTTTCCATCAACACGAACAGGGCGCAAACGTGGATTAGCAAGTTTATCGCGTTCAACAGCCCGATCTATAAGATCTAATGTAAAAACATCGTCTTTTGTAAGTTCTTCATCAGTCTTTTTCTTAGCTGGGCGAATAATACGCAGTTTGCTTGGCTCTAATGGAGCATTAAAACCATAATGTACCGGTTTAAGGGTTATGGTGCGTCCTTCGAAATGAATCCACGGTGCTGTATAACCTGCTGCCTGAATGAAGAACATCAAACTTAAACGGTCTGCATACCAATCAACAAGCCCATCCTTTGCTTCTGTTCGTAAATTAAATAAAACACGTTGTTGATCAATGGTGCCCTCATATTTTACGCGTACAGCATGAGAAAGCTCGTTAATACGCACCGTTTCATTCATAAATTGGAGTGCTTCTTCATTGCCTTCCAGCGTTTGTCCCTCGCTAACGCCATCCCCCATAAGTTGGACGCGTAATCCGCTCGTCACAGAGTCACCAGCGGATTTTCCTAGCATATCCAATACTTGAATAATGCTGTTTTTGCCTTTTCCCATCAGCGGTGCAATGGGCAACGCTTTTGAAGTTTCTGTGTTTAGCATCTTAGCCCAAACGCCAACGGCTAATGGGTCATTAAGATTTACCTGTGTTACTGCCATTTCAATCAATGCCTTTCTTGGTTTTTAAAACTCGCCTTGCGGCTCCCCAAACGATAACAATCACTTGGTTCTCTCTGTCGCGTCACCACGCACATCTCACGCTCTGCTCATAATTTGTTCAAATTTTTCGGGATTTTTCTCAACCCATACAGCAAATTCGGCTTCTGGCATGGAAAAGAGCGTTCTCACATCCATACCGCCGGTTGGAACTTGTCCGCCGCGCGCTGTAAGCGTCCGCGCTGCTTGAGAGCGCTCTTGAAGGGCTCCCACTTCGTCCTTAACTGGCGCTCCACTATAGCCAAAAGCTTTCGCTTTTTGCACCAGCACCTCAATTGGATTTATACCGGCTTTCTGACACTGCTGGCATATTTGGCGCAATTCAGCACCAATTTGTTGTTGCCGTGCCTCTGGGTCTTTCCATTGCGGATAAAGGCTTGCTTGCGCTTGTAAGACACTGTCTGCTCTTTCATAGAGATAGTCTGTGATACTGTCTAAATCTGGATATTTATCTTGTACTTGCGCTTTGGCTTCCTCGAAATAATCCCCCAACTTTTGGCGTTCATATTCCTCTTGTCTCATGCGCTCTTGGCTCTCTTTCATATGAGAAAACTCATCAAGCAATTTCTGTTGTTCCTGTACCTTATGACTAAGCCATGCAAAATGTGCTTTTGGGGTGTCTTCTAGGGAGGGAATATTTTCCTCACGGCGGCGCGTGATTTCTTCCTGCATTGCGGCATATTTTTGCGCAAGTTCAATAGCCAATTCACGCGCTTCAATGGCGCTTTGTTCTGCCTTTTGGCGTGCTTGCCGCTCTTGCTCTAATTTATCAGATTCTATTGCATCAGAATTTGGCTGCTCTTGAAGTGGTTCTACAGCTGGTTGTTCAGAACTTTCCTCTGCATCAAAAACTTCCTCAACTTGTTCAGGCTCGACCAACTCAACGGCATTATCACTGGCAAAATGTTCATCATAGATTGCTTGTTCTTCAGGCGTAAACTCTTCTTCCATATTCTGTCCCTTCAATGTGCTATTATATTTTTTGTCAAAACTCGATAGTGTTCCAACTGTGCCTGTAAAGCTTTGCGTTCTAAATCACGCTGCGCTATCTCATTTTTTGCCTGTTGCAATTCAAGCTGCATCCGCGCTTGTTCTTGTTTCAAGAAAAGTTCGATATTTTTCTGCTGCAATGCCGCTTGTTTCTGCTGCGCATCAAGTTGATAGAGTGTGCTCTTTGCTTGTGCTTCTTGCTGTAAAACAGCAATCTTTGCTTGTTGCTCTGGAGTTAATTGCGCCCCTTGACTTTGTTGCATCATTTGCTGTTGCTGTTGTTCTTGTTGTGCTTGCTGCGCCTTTGCGGTTAAACTTGCCACAAGTGTTGCCGGTAGTGGGGAAAGCTTTAAAAGATCTGGAATCATCTCCGGTGTTAAGAAACCACCAAGCAACGGCAACATCTGCGTAATTGCCGCAAAAGTTTTCTCTTTTTCATTGGGGCTTGTCGGTGAATCATCAACAATAATGTCATACTCAAGCGTCGTAACAGCTTCACGCGTCAACGGCACATATTGGGCATTCTCTTGTCCAGAAATACGTACCAGACGCCCATCAGAGAGATAATTCTGAATGAGATAAAGGATAATCTTTCCCTGCCTACACCGATAAAGCTTGAGATTATCAAACAGCCCCGCAAGCAAATTAAGCGTTGATTGCCGGCGTGTATTTTCCAGCACATTGGCTTGGTTGACCTCCCGTGTTCCAATAAACTCGGCCGATAACCCTGTTACATGCGTTATCGCTTCACGCGATTCATTAAACAGCTGGAAAAATCCATTGGGAAATTGTGCACTTGGCTTTGGTTGAATTTTCCCTCCTGTAAGCGCACCATTTTTAACCCAAGTAATCGTATCCGTTCGCGCCCAGCTTTCCATGGCTTGGCGATCATCATCGAAAGCGCCTCGTTCTGCCATCAAGCCGCCCTTAGACTGGCTATTAAGGATATACATCACTTGGCTAAAATATTTATTCGACCATTTTTGTGGGTCTTTTGCGGGGCGAACAATCCCGTAAAACTGGTTTTTAAGCTTATCCAGCGTGCCCGTGATACACTCCCACCCAAGTTGCCCATCAGGTGCTAATGGCTTATCGGGCTGGCTTAAAAGACGTCGTCCCAGAAAAGCGCGTCTCACCACTTTTTTATTAAAACACACCCCTTGTAGTTGTGGCATTACCCTTTGAAGCTGTTCAAACTCCCGTTTGCTATAGTTGCGCATCTGACCTGTTTGAAGGTCAGGCGCCTTGTAAGTGGTCTCATATTCAAACCAACGGCACTCAACCAGCGTAACATAGCGTTTCCCAGAACACGGCTCTGAGAGAGAAGTCGCATTGGAGTCATCTTGATACGCATCAAGAGACACATGAGAATCCTCAGAAGCGGTTGTACTATCGATAGCCCAATCGGCGTTAAGATCTTCAACAGCAACATCAGGAAAAAGACTTTTCGCATCCTCAACGGATTTGCGATCAACATACCACATACGCTGTGCGTCAATGAGATTTGGTCTTACAGCATTGGCATCCCAAACCATTTTTAAGGGATCTAAACGTTGAACAGCAGGTATCCCTTCGGGATCTGTATCATAATCAAGCCGCGTATCTGTCCAGCCCATACCGCAAATAACCATATCCTGAAAAGCATCGGAATCGGCATATTCCGCCTCTGCCTCATCACGAAACCATTCTGCTGCTCCAGTAAGCAATTCATTGGGTATTGCTGCTCCCATTTGCCGTGGTTGAAACTGTACTTCGCGCTTATTATTACGCTCCGCCCCAACAATAGCATTCACAAGGGGTGCAATGCGGTTAAAAGTCATGACAGGACGGCGTTGCTCTTTTAAAACCGCAAGATCTTCCTCTGCCCATTGACGACCATTATAAAAATCAAAATCTTCACGCGCCTGTTCACGCCATTCATTAACATGTTCAATATCTTCTGCGTACCAAGACTTTAAACGCTTATAGATTTCATATTCATCGAGGATTGTCGTTTTTTGAAAGTCTTGATCTAGAATGCCATCCATGATGCCGCTTCTCTTTCCATAGTGCAATAACGCTCTTGCTTGGGTTTGACACTGGGTGCTTCATAGACAATGCACATTAAACCAAAGGCATCCGCCCCATGGCTCGACCAATCATGCTCTGCACCCAAACCAATGCCGCGCTTCTCATCCCATTTCTCGTGATACCAATTCAGTGCTTTGCGCCCTGCTATCGTCATCTCTTCATTGAACCAAACAGACGGCAAAATACGCCGCACCGCCTCTATACGCATTTTCACAGCGCCTGCCCCTTGATTAGGGATCACTTGCGTTTCAAAACCCGCATCATTTAAAGCACTCTCAAAACTCACATTGTGCACACGGTCTCTGGTCGCACCATCATGGGGGAGAACCATCAATGCCTTCTCATAACCATTTTGACGTAACCACCCTATATGCTCCGATAACGGCTGCCCCTGTGCTTCGTAATAATTAAGCACTCTGATCTCTCTACCAACAAATTGCGCTATCCATATCGCTGTGGCATCTGCCTTGGCGCCCGTGCCCCCAATATCCCAAAAGGCGCGTATTTGCATCAAGGGGTCACGAGCAACACGCCCTATCCGCCCCTCTTGCTCGGCTGCCAACATTTCCTTTTGATAATAAGCGCCTTGAACCGCTGTAAGATAATCCCCTTCCCAGATATGCTTATAGGTCTCTGGACGGTTTCTCAGATCATCAAGTCGTGCTTCATTCAAGATCTTGGGAAACTTCGGATTGTCTGACCAGTTGATCTCCACACGCTTGATTGCCTCATTGTCTGAAAAGCGAAACCGCTTCTCAACGGGGGCATTCTCTCGCAATGGATTCCATGTCACCCATAACTCTGCCCGCCATCCCTCTCCCTCTTCTCGCAAAGTCGGTATAAGCGTTTGCCAAGCTGTCTCTGTAACGGGCTCTGCCTCATCAACCCAACAAAGCAAAATACGCCCCATGGATTTGATACTTGCAATATTCCGGTCAAGTCCAGAAAACTGAAAGGCTATACGACCATCAATTGACTTAATCGAAGATTCCCCAACCTTGTAATAGTCCTTTAAAAAGTCATGCGCTTCAATGGCGCGTTTAATCTCCTCTAATGAACTTTCTGCCAAAGAATTTTGAAACTGCCGTGCACAAAGGATAGTGCCTGATATCCCTTCCCTACCAAATTGATAGCCTTTTAAAGCAGCCATCAAGGCAAATGATCTTGTCTTTCCAGACCCTCGTCCACCCCAAGCAGCACGCACCAAAGCCGTACCTGCAAAAATAGGAATGAGTTTTGGTACAATATTAATCTGTCGTGTTGTCATTGACCAAAGGCGCGATTTCTACACGCGTTATCATCTTAATGGCTCCCCCATCTTCCCCTGTCACTTGAAGAGGCAAAATCTTCCCCAACAATGCCAAATAAGCAGCGGGGCATTTGATTGCCTGTTTTTCGAGATAAGAGATCAAACCATCATCACCATATTTCTTACCAGCGCGCTCTGCTGCCTTAAGCACTGCTTCTTTCAAAATACGTGTCGTTTTATTTGGCACGCCTTTTACCCGCCCTTGACCTGCCTTTGGGGGCGTTCTTTTTGCAAGTTTTTCAGTGGTTTTCATGTGTGTTTCTTTTTGTAAACAAGACAATAAAAAAACCCCGCAAAAGCAGGGCTCTGAACAATCAGATAAACTTATAAGAAAGGTTATACCTTTACCGTAATTCTAGACGCAATTCGACTAGTACAGCAACGCCGTAAAACACTATTTTTCATATCCTGTCAACAAAAAAATCACTATATTGTGTATTTTTTATTTTTTTCACCTAAATCTAGTGTCTTTAACAACCAACCACTCACAATTGTATCATCTCAACGAATCAATTATATGACTAGAAACTAATAAAAAGCGGGGGAGAACAATGCGTGATATTGTCATAGTAATAGTGGGTATACTCATACTATGGGCTATAGTCTCTGACATGTGGGAAGAAGCAGAGAATGGTCGGAATACAGAATTTCAAGGTACTCTTTTATTAGTCATAGTACTCGGGGTGCTTTGGTATCTTGAATTTTCAAGAAACTCTTTATTAGTGGTAGCAATTTTGTTGTTTGCTTGGAGAAATTACCTAGGAATAATAGCAAATTTGGAACATGATCGCTTAGTCGAATACTCTCAGATGGCGTTTGATTATGAGAATGAAAAAATTAATAAAGCGATTATACAACGAAACGAAGCAGTTAAGGAAAACAGTAGGATGGTCGATAGACACTACAAAGCGATTAAGGAACAAGAGAAAATAATTGAGGAATTATACGAAAAGCTTTGGCAACAACAGAAACAGATAATGATAATGGAAAAACAGAATAAATCTGGTTGAGAAAAAATCAATTATATGGAAGCACTAAATTATTGATTAGCAAAAAGTGGGGGGGAATTAATGTTATTTTTCAAAAAAGCAGATTTATGCAGAATTAAAAAGACATTTACAAAAATATTTGTATTCAAAAAGAACATATTAACGATTGCGTTTTTTATGGCATATCTTTTGCTAACGGCACATGGTTATGCCAGTATAAATGAATTATTTTGTTCTAAAATAATTGAAAAACTGAACCTAGAAAAAGATGCAAAAGAAAATGCGGAAAGGGGATGGAATGACACACAGAAGTTTCTAGAAATTACCCTCAATGAGTGGTAAACAATAGCTCAAGAACAGGATGCCCTGACTATAAAACTACTCAATATGAGTCCAAGACAGGATCAACAAAAGAATTATGGATTGTACACTATAATTCATACACGAAATAAAGCAATCAAAGCAAGACATGAGACAATACAATCCATTTTTAGCCTTGTTCAAAAGCGGCACATAGTGCTTCAAGCCATGGCAAAAGCATCTAAGTCTAAGCACACATCTGATGTGTTGAATTATGAGGCACAATTTTTTGAACTTCATCAGAATATTGAAAAAGTAAATAACATGATTGATGCACTGAGCAATGAAATTGATAAGATGGATCACCTTATTAAGAAAACTCTTAATCTTTAATATATACTTAAACTCCAGCCATAAAAGAAATAATGAATTATTTATCAGCAAAAAAAATAAGTTACTTATTAATCATAGTAATCAGTGTGCTTTTTCTTACCAACTGCGGACAAAAATCAGATGCAGATGAGAACCGCATTCCAAATAACCTAGCTGATGCAGTTGATATGTTTGATGTTGGTCCTCGAAATTTATATGATCTTCCAAACGAAGTGCTCGAAAAATTTGATATTAATCGATACAATCTATGTAAAATGTTAAAACAGCAACATAAAGATTACTATGGTTATGATAAATTTCAAGATGTTGATTGTAATAGCTATAAGTGAAGAATAAAAATACTAAAAATCATAAAACAAAACAAATACTTCATATCTTTCTTATTTTTAGAAACAAAAAGAGGCACTTCTGCGTACAATAGAATGAATTATTTTCCTTAGTCTTTTACAAGGCGTTATACAGAGAAACGTTTCACGTCACATTGCTTACTTTAGCATCGTTCTTAAAGATGCATAAAAAAACTATGTTAGAAATGTTGATAGCTTGGCAAGCACTTCATTCATAATCATGGGGGGAACTGTTTCCATTTTCCTTCCCTGACGCGCTGCTATATCGAGAGCTCGTGGTTGATCACAACGTATCACACCTGTGGTATGTAATCCTGTTCCTGCTAATGAAACAGCAAACCCTGCGGTTCTCGCAAAATTTCCTCCACTTGTAATAGGTAAGACAATTGGTGTTTTTGTGACACGATTAAACGCCTCCGGTGACACAACCAGTACAGGACGCGTTCCTTTTTGCTCATAACCAGAAGTTGGGTCAAGCGATACAAACCAAATTTCGCCCCGCTTCATTACAAGAGCTCTCTGCCAACAGGTTTGACATCAAACCACTCCATATCACCATCCGCAAAATCATCTGAAGGATTACATTGCGCTAACAATTCTTCAAGAGTATAGCTAGGGAATGCCTGTGGTTTTACAACCAATTTTCCATTGTCAATAGCCAAACCCACTTGCGTGTTTTCAGAAAGATGAAGAACATCAAGCAATGCGGGCGGTATAGAGAGCATAACAGACCCTCCAACTTTACGTAATTTTGTTGTGTGCATAAAACACTCCCTTTAATATTATATAAAAATATAACATTCTAATGCATATTCTTCAAGAGCTTTTCATGCTTTTATGGAAAAAGAACAATAAAACATTTACCATTTAGTTTTTCTGTCAAAATATTTATGAAGCGCGTTAAGAGCGACCCGCAATGAATTCACAAGATGTGGTAATGTTTGGTCTTCGATAACAATATATTGTATTGCTGCATAAAGATTATACTGTCTATAGAGATGTTGTGTTTCTTTTATCACCTCTTGCATATTAGAAAACTGTTCTGTTGCAAATTCAACCCATTTTTCTCTTGCTTTGTCATCAGAAGATGATGGTATTTCATCATAAACAGCGCTTGGTAAACCTTTTGCACACAAATAGTCATTTTTCACTTCAAGATATTTTTGCGCAGCATCATACTGGTCTTGAGTAAGCATGCCCTGCAAACAAAGCCGCCCAACATAAGTACCAGCAAGCGGATTTTTAGCCTCTTCAATCGTCAAACCAAAGCGTTTAGCACGCATTTCAATTGCCAATTGATTAACAGGATCTTGACGTACTTTCACTTGTGAAATGTAAGCATCTTTCTTTTTCATACATCCCCTAATCTGTGGGAGCCCACATACTTCTCTTTGTTATATTTTATCAATCAAAATGGTATGCTGTCATTAAGAAATGCACTATGATCAGCAGCACCTGAAGCGATAGCATAATTTTGAGAAGTAATAGATGAAGGGGCAGATTGCTCTTTCTTTGCATCAAGCAAATACAACTCGCCTTTGAATTGTGGTAAAATAATCTCTGTTGTGTAACGGTCATGCCCATTTTTATCTTGCCATTTGCGTGTCTGTAATTTGCCTTCTACGTAAACCTTTGAACCTTTGTTGAGATACTGAAGCGCTATTTTTGCTAAATGTGGATTAAAAATCACCACGGAGTGCCATTCTGTTTTCTCTACTTTTTGATTGTTTTTTTATCTGTATAGCTCTCAGAAGTCGCTATACTAAAATTGACTATTTCTGCTCCAGAATTCATTGTTTTGCTTTCGGGATCAGCACCTAAACGCCCGATTAACATCACTTTATTTAGCATGTTTTTTCTTACCTTAAATTTGTATTTTAATACATACAAAATCCTAGCATGATTTTAATATTTTTTCAATTATTTCAAAAGGATATTATTGTTTTTTAACATATAAAATTATGTCTTAAAGCGCTCTTTGATAAATAATCAATTGACATAAATGCATGGTGTATAGTATCAAGTATCAAGAGGGTATATATGGCAATCGTTAGTTTTAAGCATAAAGGGTTGAAATTATTCTTTGAAAGAGGAGTCTGCAAAGGCATACAACCCGCGCATGCTAAAAAATTAGCAAACATTTTAGTAATTTTAGATACAATATCCGCGCCTGAACAAGTTACTCTTAAATCGTATCGTCTACATGCGCTTACAGGCGATTTAAGAGGTTACTGGTCAATGCGTGTCAATGGAAATTGGCGTGTTACCTTTCGTTTCATTGGGACAGACGTTGAACTGGTTGATTATCAAGATTACCATTGAGTTTTGAGGTGTTATTATGATGTACAATCCTCCACACCCTGGCGGCATTTTGAAAGAAGAATTGCTTGATGAATTAGGGTTAACAGTAACAGAAGCTGCAAATCGTCTTGGTGTTGCACGTTTAACTTTATCCCGCGTCTTAAACTGTCATGCAGCGATTAGCATTAACTTAGCTTTACGGTTAGAAAAAGCGGGTTTAAATGATGCGGAATTCTGGCTTAAATTGCAACAAAAGCATGATTTGTGGCAAGCTCGGCATAACAGCCCAATCCCACATATTTCACCTCTAGAGCAAGTAGAGCATCTTTAGAAATACTTAGTCCATCTTTCTTCACACCTAGAGGTCATGTTCTTTAAAATCAAGCAACTTCTGATAGTTTTTTTACGCCTTTATTGATCTCGTCTATAAGAGGTTCGTAATTGAGAACGCTTTTCGGAATAGCACCACCGTAAACCCAAGCTTTTACTTGTACTTTGGTACTAAAATCCGCATTTTCTGGTGTGGTATAATACTGTCCGCCATCAAACTTTTCACACTCTCTTGTGCCGTCTTCATATTCGTAGAGGTTGTAAAAATACTCCTCTGCTCCGTCTCCCCAAGGAACATAACCAACAGCTGTTGCAACAAACTCTTTTTGCATGGGTTGTTTACGCTTTTTTAAGAACAGGTCTTTTAATATTCTCATGTTTTTAATCCATAATTTTACCAATTGGTCTATTTACCTAAAATTTGACCGTACAGAGCGTTTTATATTGCGGACATGTTTTTCGTCGTAAAATCTTTAAATCGCTTTGTATGGTACATTTTTGTCGATTTAAACACATGCCTAATCGTAAAATGATCAGCACTTTTCACTAGTTTGCTGTTTTAAGCCGCTTTAGAATTGCTACTGTTATGTTGCTCTTCACTAGGCTTGCCTATTCTCATGAATGAAATGCGCTTGCCTCCTAAAGCCAAATTACGGGTATTTTCAACTGCTATAAAAACTCTCTCAGCAACACCATAAAGCCTGCTTTCTAAATCACGACAATACTGCGCTAGATCAGCGCATGAGGGCACAAATGTTGTGGACATGCCTTTTGCTTCACCACGTATAAGATTTTTAACAGCTTGCAATAAAGACCAGAGTGAAATGCCGTTAAGAGCTGAGATATAAGCCTTTGCACGCGCTTCTACATTCGAAACTTTTTGCATTGTCAAACCACCTTCAAGCACATCAAGAGCCTCTGCTATGTCTTCAACAGACGCTTTCACGGTAAGTAAGTTTTGAACAGTCTGATAAGCTTCTAAAGCTTGTTTCTCTAGGTTTTTTGTCAATTGAATGCCATTTCTCAAGGTCCATGGGAACTCCAGAGTTACACATTTCTCTATCTGTTGCACGGTATCTTGTAGAGCGTCACTAAGCTGTGTTGCACCGATAAGATTACGGATTGTCTCTCCGGTACCACCGCGAGTTCTTTGATCTTTTGAAAAGTTTCCATTGTTTCCACCATTGTTGTTCGTATTTTTTGTTTTTTCTAAATCCTCGATAGCCTTGCGTACCCAGTTTCTCCATGCTGCTTGCCAATCACGTTTGATAGCATTCTTTCCTGCACAGGCTTTCCAATAATCTCGAAACTTTGCGATTTCGACTTTGACACGCTCTGGAGGCAAACCCTCTGCAATGGAAAAATCGTAATCGGGTTCAAAATCCTCAGGCAATCGACAACCGCGATTAGCTTGCGCTCGTTTTGCTTTTTTGGGAACGCTCTCTTGCTCGTGAATGGGAGGTTGGTTGGTTTCTAACGTTTCGATTTGCTCTGATTGGCTTTCAACAGCAACCTCTGTTGGCTCGTCAACCTGTTCGTTTGTTTCTAAACTTTCAGAACCAATTTCTTTTTTTAATAAAACGTTAGTTTTATTTTTTTTATATATATTCTTATTCTGGTTCTTTATAGCTTGATTTTGCTTAGCATTTGCTTCAGCAAAATTATTAACATGTTGTTTTGTATTATTTTTTGCTTGCGCACCTTTTTTACCAGCCTCACTACGAACTTGCGATATATGCTCTTTTTTATCAGCAAAATCGTTCAGCTCTTCTTCAACGCGCGTATTCCACAATCCATTATCTGTCTCAACAAGTTTATTATTTCTCATGAGATATTCGACAATAGCTGCAAATTTTTTCTGCGAACAATGACAAACGCGTGCAAGCGTTTGAAAATCTGTTTTAAGTGGTTCTTTTTTTTCATACATGTAAACGAGAAGGGTTATATAAACCCCCCGTTGTTCAGATGTCATTCCATTTGTACCACTTATCCAGTCATACAAATGGAATCTTATCCATGGCATACCATTAGACATGCGCATCCCCTTCTTTCTTTAAATATAAATTAGTGATCATAATCCCCCCTTAAGGCTGTTGCGTATTTATGCGTGCGCATGGTGACGCGTAATCTATTAATTTTGTCTCTTTATTTTTGCCTGTTTAAGAATGTGAATGGTGCTGTTGATGTTCATCATTATCTGTAGGAGCAGCAATAAAAGCAGAACTAGAGCCAGAACATCCTTTCAGTTGTTGCAGCTTTAGATAATTTATTACGGAGATAGATCCTCTTTTTTCCCACTTGCAAACAGCTGCTTGAGTTACACCAAGCATTTTCGCCATTTCTGATTGTGTCCAATTAAATTTGCCCCGTATTGACTTAGCCAAATTCTTAAAATCTTCTCGTTGATCCATTTACAAGCTCCAATTACAGCTTTGTCTTATTTTATTCATATAATTATAGTTATATAAAGTCAAGGAAATTTATCTTTATCAACGATAAAAAAATAAGGTAAGCAGAAGTATGAGTAATAAATCTAATATCATAAGCACATTAAAAAAGATTTTGACCGAGTTTAACTTAACGCAAGAAGATGTAGCCAAACGGTTAAACGTAACACAAGCTTCAGTGTCTAAGTGGTTAAAAGATTCTGATCCACGCGGCTCTAATCGAGATGCCATTTTAGAATTATACAAAGAACTAAAAGGGGATAATCACTTAACAACTTTTGTTCCTCTTATGGGGTATATTGGAGCAGGAACACAGATAGATCCAAGCTTTGAACAAATCCCTGAAGATGGTCTTGAACAAGTAGAAATTCCTTTTGCTTTACCTGATGATATGGTTGCTTTTGAAGTTAAAGGAGACTCTATGCTTCCAGCTTATAAAGATGGAGATATGGTTATCGTAAGACGGCGCCAAATTAAAACAATAGAATCCTTTTTTGGCAAAGAAGCCGTTATTTTAACACATGATAATAAAAGATATATAAAGCAGATTAGCAGGGGCATGAATGGTGAAATAGATCTGCTTTCTTGGAATGCCTTACCCATTAAGAATGTTAAAATTGTGTGGGTTGGAGAGATATTTGCTATTTTGCCAATAAGTTCTTACAGCAAGATGATTCGGACTTATCGCTAATTATCCCCCCCTCTTATTTAGCAAGATATTATAATATTTTTTATAAAAAATATAACTTTTTATAATTTTTTGCTTGCTATTTTATAATTATAGTTATATAAATAATTATACAAACCGCAAATAAACAATCGCCAAGAGGCGTTAGGGAGGAAAAATTATGGATAAGCCAATTCTTATAAATTCCAATGAAATTTTATTAGTTGCCTACGATAAAGATCAACACATTGCAGAGTCTGGACCACTTGATGCAAGCCAAATTCTAAGCATTGTTGATGAGGTAGATGATGCAATCCAAATCTTTCGTATAAATCCTTCTGAGAATAATTGTGAAGATATCTCTGAAGAGATTGCAGACGCATATGTAGAAGCAAATATCGAACATCTCCATGAGGATAGTAAGGTTCATTACTTTGTACGTGAAAGTGATGCTTACCACGATCTTTTATCTGATTTAGCAAAAGAAAAATATAATGATGAGATTTACGGTACTTACGAACAACAACACCGTTTGCGTGCATGTGATGTGCTTTAAAAATTCTAAAGGGCGCTTTTAAAAGCGCCTCCCCTTTTCCCATCAATAATTGATTAGAGTAAACTTATGACCACACATGATACTCATATTCATAGTGAAGGATATCTCATACCTGAAAACGAGGTAGACAACAAAATTGGTTGTGTCCAAATGGTTAATGCCCATGTAATGCATAGGCACTTACATTTGAAACAAGATTTTTCCACTTGGTTTAACGATTGTGTTGAAAAGCTTGATCTAAAAGAAGGCGTGGATTTTGTTTTTACAAAACAAGAATGGAACAGACAGAAGATTTGTCCAAAATCTGAAATAGAAACAGATAAAACTGATAATCATTACTTAAAAATTCACGCAGCAAAGAAAATCGCTAAAGCAGAGCGCCATAGAAACTATGGCAGAATATTATACCAAAACTTATGTTTTTCTTAATTAAGGGGGTGATGATGCGAAACTTTATTACAATACCTGAAAACAATTTTCAAAACACAACAGTTCAAACGATGTCTAGTCGTGAAATTGCAGAGTTATGCGGTAAGCAACATGCGCATATTATGCGTGATATTCGGCAAATGTTAGGAGAATTATATCCTGAAGGGGGTCAATCCAAATTTGGATCCACCTATTTAGATAAACAGGGTAAACCCCAAAACTGTTACAACCTCCCTAAGCGTGAATGCCTTATCTTAGTTTCCGGTTACAGCATGACATTACGTGCTAGGATTATAGACCGTTGGCAAGAATTGGAAAAGCAAGCAGTAATACCACAAATCGACTATTCAAGTCCAAAGGCTATGATTGGCTTTTTGAATTACCTACAAGGTCAAATAGATCAAAAAGACACCATCATTGAAGATTTAACACCAAAAGCCATGGCTCTTGAAAGCTTACAACGTCATGACGGACTCTTCGGTCTTACAGAAGCCGCTAAAATACTCGAGATGCAACCAAAACAGTTCATTCTCTTCTTACAGAAAAAAGGTTGGGTTTACAGACGAGCAGCAGGTGGAAATTTGCTTCCTTACCAAGACAAAATCCAAAAGAAACTTATGGATTGTCCAACCATCACACTTCAAACCGCAAGTGGAATAGAAAAAGTCATTCCTTGCGCAAAAATCACAGCAAAAGGAATTGGTGTGCTGTCTCAAGAGCTTAAAAGACAAAGCATGCATTAAGAGCAACAATCATGGAAAAGAAATACGAACGACTAGTCTTATAGTATCTCTATAAGCCGTTTCTAACCACACAAACAACTTTTAAACACAAGCGTGATTCACGCCACGGGGGAATTGCGCTCAAATAGGAGGAAATCAAGATGAGTGAACAAAACACTAACCTAACAGAAATTGAAGAAACACATCATTTAGCCGTCGAACAAACTGCTATGGAACGCATTTTAAATAGAGCCTTAGAAAATGACGTCGGTATTGACCGCCTACAACGTCTTCTTGATTTAAGAGATCAAGAAATAAAACGGCAAAACTATCAAAACTTTGTCCGTGATCTTTCGGCTATGCAAATGGAATACAAAAATATCGAACAAAACGCCATTAATACACATACTAAAAGCCTCTATACAACGCTTGATAAATATATTGATGCAATCAAAGAACCTCTTGCAAAATATCACTTTGCCTTGTTCTCTCGTATCAAAGACCAGAGTTCAAATGACATAACTGTAGAAATGACT
>NZ_JBHIMY010000020.1:0-23613 GCF_042194535.1 Bartonella sp. CR84HXZ
GTGATGCTTGAGAAAGCATCATGTTTAAAAAAATTCATATCCATGTTTGCATTCTCCTATCGCAATAGAATGTTGTTCTTGTCTTCTAAAGACTGAATGGCTGCTTTCTTTTGCTCATCCGTGATGGCATCTGGCCATAGCAGTTCAGAAGCTTTTACAGTGCATAAGCGTGCTGTAATCACGGCGCGTTGATCTGCGCCTGTTGCGTCAATAGTGGCAAAAGAAATCCCTGCCGGTGTTTGACTGCCATCTGATGCTGCTGGATTAAGGGGGGCATAGTGTCCCGTTGCGGTTATCTTTCCCATGACAGTTCCCGCTTCAATGAATGCTCCTGATGCAAACACCACTTCTTCGTTTGACATGTCAGGGTCGTAGGGTCCAAGATAAGCGCCATTGCGTACGTCGTCATAAATAATATTCGTCATTTCACTGCCCTCCAAGCTGCTTCCCATTTTGCGTGAATCTTTGCCTTGCTCGTCCCATCACTATGAGGGGCATAAGGCGAGACTTTTAAAGACTCGCTTTGAGAGCTAGCAGCCGTCAACACACACTGGCGTGCTTTCTCGAGACTCATACCGTTTTGAATAGCTTTTGCTGCGTCAAAAGAAACGCCTAAGTGCTTTGCTTGCCTTTCAAGGGTTGTTAGTGCTTTTGCGCGCTTTCTTTCTTTTTCAAGAGCAGCTTTTATGTTTTCCTGCTTGTCCTCATTGTCTTCGTCCTCATCTTCGTTTTCTTCTTCATCGTCGAAGTCTTCGGCGTTTTTGTCGACGTCACTATCGTCTTCGTCCTCTTCCTCGTCATTGATGATGTCGACGATCTTTTCGTCATCCTCTTCTTCAGCGCGGTATTGTGTGCGTGCCATGTGTTTTGTCCTTCTTTTTCTGTTGATGTTGGGTTTTGTGATATGGAATCCGTTAAGGCTTCCAAAGCTTGCGCAAGGGTGCCTTGCGCATCTGCTAATCCAAGCGTGATCGCTTGGTTGCCTATAAAAGTTTCTGCTTTTGTGTCACGAATTGCATCAGCATTTAAGCGTCTGTTTTGCGCCACCAAATCGACAAACATCTCGTAGAGCAGGGCGCAATCGGCTTGCATTTTTATCTGTGCTGTATCGCTCAAGGGTTCATGAGGATTGCCATGAACTTTGTGATCACCTTCAAAGACAAAGGTCCATTTATGCCCGTGTTTTTCATCTGCACGGGATTGGTCAAGATGGGCGCTAACAACCCCAATCGAGCCCACAACACCCGTGCGAGCAATCCATATTTGAGAAGCAGCACAAGCAATGGCATAAGCTGCAGAACAGGCAAACTCATTGGCATGTGCCCAAATGGGTTTATTGTATTGTTTTGAGAGTGTTTGAAACTCTTCAACTAAATCAAACACACCGCCGGCTTCTCCACCGCCGCTGTCAATATCAAGTAAAACAGCGCGAACATCAGGTTGTGCAATGGCTTCACGAAAAGAAGCCCTTAAACCTTCATAAGAGGTTAGCCCCGATAAAGCCCCAAGCCATGCGCCACGGCGCACAAGCGTGCCATGAACTGGTAGGATGGCAATATTGTTTTGTACTACATAAGTTTCAGGGGGGCTTAAAGCTTCTGTATCCCCTTGCGCAAAAGCCTTAGGGGGAAACTTTTCTCCCTCAAAAAGACGCGGCGCAAGAGCATTCAAAATGATATCAAGCTTTGTCGATGCAAGCATATGAGGAACACCAAAAAGCCGTGATGCCAAAAACGGCATGTCGAGATTATTCACCATTTGTATGTGCCTCACTGCCTTGGTTACTTTCATAAGTTTCAGAAGGTTCTGAATCTGCTGTATCAATTACTTGATTGCTATCAGAGGGCGCTGCCATATCCGTGTCAAAAGATAAGCCGCGCGCACGAGCGTCTGTGTGCTCTTCTTGCAGTTCGGCATGAATGCTGTCGATATCAAAGCCGCGCTCGGCAAGTGCCATGCGTCGTGTTTTCAAGCCTGCACGGATTTCTTCTTTTTCCGCTGAGATATCCTTGTTTGGATCAATCATTTCAAGGGGTGGTGCAAAGCTTTCACATTGAAGCCATGGCAAGGAATTTTCTTCCCACCCTGGCAAATTGACGCATCCAGAAAGCACTGCCATTTCAACAAAACGCTCCCAAACAATGCGGTTAAACTGAAAGGCAATGATATGTTCACGCCATTGTTTGACGTGCCGTCTAAACTGAATGATAGAGGTACGCACATTGGAAAAATTGCCGCGCGTAACGTCTCCAGTTACAACGGCATAAGGCATATTAAGTGCTGCACAAATTTTCAAGATATTGCGAAATTGAAAAGCCTCATAAGAGCCACCAACCTCAACAGGATTTGAGAATGTAACCTCTTTATTCTCTCCTAAATAAAGAGATGCACCGGGCGCAATGACAGGTGCTTTGTATTCTTCTTCAACGTTGTTTTTATCACGATTATCGGATAATTTTTCGACGTTTGGGGAACTGTCCTTGACAAACGCCGCGAAAAGAGCCGCCGTCCTTTTTCTATCGAGTTCTGCGTCGTCATAGGATTCGAGTTGAAAGATCTTTGTCATAGAGCGCGTTATTTTGGGAGAACCGCGCAATTGTCCGGCAATACGGCGCTCTTTGATATGAATGACCATTTCAGCGGGGACGCGCACGCGCTCTTGGCTCTCAAATGCCATATTTGCAGGGACATCATCATAGGGGTGATGTTCCCAGAAATGATAAGCAACGCGCTTACCACTGGCATTAAATTCAATCCCCATACGAATGTAATTGCCTTCAATCTCAGCAGGTCTATTGTAGGAAAGGTCCAACATTTCGGTGGGATAAACTTGCAATTGAAGAGGCACACCAGAGCGCCCGTAGAGATCAACATAATGCAATCTTACAAAGCACTCTCCGGTTAAAAAGACCTCTCGTGCAATGGTTGCTTGCAGCCCATAAAAGCTGGTATCTTCATCATAATCGGCTTCATCAACCCATTGCCACCATAAGTCTAAAAGCTTTTTCTTTTCTTCTTGAAAACCTTCAATACGAGGATAAGGTTTAATCCCATCACTGACAGCCGCAGAGACCCATTCCTCCGTTGCGGAACCATAAAGAGCTTCATTGTCATAAAGCCATCTTGAACGGGCAACAATGGTATCACCGCATTCCTCAATGGCTTTATTGATATGTTTTTTTGCGGGGTCAAAACCACCCATACGGCGGCTTTTGCTTGCCGCTTCAAAATGGGGATTGTGTTGACGAGAAATTGTAAAAAAGCCCGTGAGTTTATTGATAAAGCCAGCCATTAATAGCCTCGTGATATATTAAAATAGAAAACGCGTGAACGCTTGCTTCCTTCAAGGTCCGCTATTTGTGTATTCAGCATCTCAAGCGCTCTGCGCAGTTCCTCAACAGAGCGGTTGCTGACTTGCTTATCGCCATGGCGTACCGATTGCGCACCCGAATAAAGAGCCTCTTCAATTTGTTCACGCCGCCTTTTTAAGTTTTCAAGTCTGTCAATTTTGCTGTTAAATTGTCCTAAAGTTTCATCCACAAATTACCTCCAATCCCCTTGCATATAAGGATTCATCACCGTTCTGGATTGTTTCCTTTGAGGCTGTGCTGTCTGAGATCTTCTTGGAGCAGGAGAGGGGGCATGTCTTGGTGTTGGCTGCTCTAAAGAGCCTTCAATTTTAAGTTTTTCCAGACGCTCTTCTAAGATATCGACTTCTCGATTAAGGTTTATTCCTGCCGAAATCAGACCTTGTAAAGCAGCATAAGCATAGACCCTACAGTCCAAGGCTTCATTTCTTGCCTTTTCGCTTTTTTGCCGTTCAATGCGCTTGAAGCCTTTAAAATATTTGATGACTTTTCTTTTAGCGGTTAGCTGGTCAAAATATTCCCGATCAAGGTTTTTATGAAAGTGTGTTGCACCAGCACCCGATGCTTCAGGACCGGATTTTTTAAACCGTGCCGTGATAATATCTTTTGCTGCATCAACACCAACAATATAGAGATTGATCTGTCCTTTGTTGTTTCTACTTGGACGGCGCGGCCATACCGCACGCCATCCCGCTTGTCCCTTAATCCCCCAGATACGTCGTCCCTCACGGGGGCGCACGTAATTATAAACCGCTTGTGTGTGTCCACCACCGGTATCAATACAAGCAGCTGTTATTCTGATACCCTCTTTATAGCCTGGATGTGGCCAGCGCTTTGCAAGATATTCATCCAATTGGTCCCACACTTCAAAAGAAGAGGGATCACCAAGGATGACCTGATAATCAATATGCCAGCTTTCTTCACTGCGTCCCCATCCCACCACTTCAAGTTCTAAGCGGTCATTTTGCACATCAATACCCGCTGTTAACAACACGGCTTGTTCTGGTGCAAGGGGATAATCTTCACGTTTTGCATAGAGGCTATCAGGGTCAACAACTTCCCCTGTTCTGTCTTCCCATGGCTCTCCAAGCACTGTGTTGACAAAAGGCTGCAAAAGTGCCGGATCATCCTTGGCATCTAAAAACTCTCTTGCGCATTCCCCCCAAGTAAGCCAAGGTGAATAGAGTGCCGAAATATGGTAAGAACGCAAATTCGGTCTGCTTGATTCACTCGTAGGCACCCAGCACGCACCTCTTTCTTCACTCATGAGATCTGTTTTTCTGTGCTCAGCATGTTCATGACCACAATGTGCACAAACAAAAACAGCTTTTTCGGGGGCGCCTTTTGGCCACTTAATTTGTGGCCAAACAATGGGCTGTAGAACACCACATGCATCACAAGGGACATTGTAATATCGTTGGTCTCCTAGCACGAAATCTTTGGCGATACGGCTTGTGTCACGGTGGGTCGGTGTGGACAATTTAAAAATCTTTCTCTGCACAAAGGTTGAGGTTCGCTTTTCAGCAATCATCACCGGATCACCTTCGTTATCCACACTGAGAGGATAGGCATCCACCTCATCCAAAATCAGTAACGAATAGGCATGGAACGCAAACCAGCTGCACTGTTTGCTCCTGTAAGCATCAATGCCCCACCATCAAACTCTTTCGAAAACATTGTATTACCGCTGTCGCGTGCCTGCGCTGGGGCAATGCGTTCGCTTAAAGCAGGGCTTGCCATAATCATTGGGTCAAGACGGGTTTTTGATAATTTCTTCGCTGTCTCAACCGTTGGCATCACATACAGGGCAGGTCCCGGACTATAATGAATGGCATAACCGCAAAAGTTCAATCCTGCTTCAGACATGCCGATCTGCGCCCCTTTCATGACAATGGTAGTTTCAATTGGCACGTAAGAGGAAAGGTTATCCATGATTTCACGCAAATAAGGGGTACGCTTTGTTTTCCAAAGCCCAGGCTCAGCACTTGCTACGGTGCTAAGATACCTATTCTTGTCCGCCCATTGCAAAACCGTGTACGGTGGGTCGGGTTGTCGTGCGTCATTGGCATTAGCGAAAAATTCTTCGACTGCATTTTCATCCATTATTCGTTTCTTGCAAGTTCTCTAACTCTGGAGAATGAGGATCATGAAAAGGCACTGGAATATTAACCGCCTCAAGCAAAGCGGTTCTCATATAATAATCAATAGCACCAATAAGGCTGGCCGCATCACATCCAACTTGTGCAGCAATGCTTGCACCAAAACGATGAGGAAAATTCAACATAGCATCACGGTGCGCTCTTCCAAACTCACGCGCTGCCTTTTTCACTTCTTCACGATCGACAGTTGTTTCGCGTAACTTTTCCAGAGCAATCTTTTCTTTTGCTAGTGCAACTTGCATCCGCTCCAGTTTTATCTTGTATTCATTGGCTCCATCTGTGGAGGCTTGTTTGATCTTTGTTCGCGGTTGACCATCAGGCGCTAAAAGTGAAGCAGGGCGCTTTGTTGGATTCTCATTCCAGATAGCTGTTGCAAGCGCTTCATTGACAGAACCATCTTCAAAAAGAGCTGCATCAAATTTACCTGTCTTTATCCGAGAAACCACCGCATTATGTGAAACACCCATCTTTTTTGCAAACGCACGAACCGATAGACCTTCACGAGCTTTCTTATTCATAGTTGCTCCTTGCCTTTTTCTCTGCCATAAGAAGTAAGAGTTTACGGTGTTACGAATGATTGACAATCGGGTATAATCCGGTATATATTCCGGTATGAAAACAGATACACTCCAAATTACACAAGAATTGTTGGCTCTCATTGCTGAAATTGATGAGTTCAAAGGGGCATGGCGCGCCCTTGGTACTCTTGCACCTGAGCGATTGAACGCTCTTCGTCATATTGCTACTGTTGAAAGTATTGGATCTTCCACACGCATTGAAGGGAGTAAGTTAACAGACCGCGAAATCGAACAGCTTTTGGTAAACTTAGAAATTAAACGTTTCAAGAGTCGTGATGAACAAGAAGTTATCGGTTATGCCAAGGTTATGGAAACAATCTTTCAATCTTGGAGTGATATTTCTATTACTGAAAATCATATTAAACAACTTCATCGTGATCTTTTGTGTAATAGTGAGAAAGATCAACGACATCGAGGTGAATATAAGACTTTACGCAATGATGTAGCAGCATTTAATTCTCAAGGGAAAATGGTTGGCATTGTTTTTGAAACAGCTACACCATTTGATACACCATACCGAATGCAAGAGCTTATTACTTGGTTCAATAAAACCAATGAATTAAAGGATCTTCATCCTTTACTTACGATTGGTATTTTTAATGTAACATTTTTAGCTATTCATCCTTTTCAAGATGGAAATGGACGTTTAAGCCGTATCTTAACCACCCTTCTTTTGTTACAAAAAGGTTATGTTTATGTACCATATTCATCACTTGAAAGCATTATTGAGAATAATAAAGAAAGCTATTACTTAGCTTTAAATCAAACTCAAAAAACAATTTATACTAAAACACCCAATTGGGAGCCTTGGATACTCTTTTTTTTACGTGCTCTACAAAAACAAAAACGCCAATTAGAAATAAAAATAGAGAGTGAAAAAAATGCTCTTTTTTCCTTATCTGAATTGGCTCTTAATATTCTTGATTATGTGCGTAATCACGGACGTGTTACAACCCGCGATATGGTACGTGAGGTTGGTGCAAGCCCTAATACACTTAAAGTAACTTTTACATCATTAGTTGAAAAAGGTCTTTTGATACGTCATGGTGGTGGACGATCAACTTGGTATAGTGCACCTTAATTTTATTGCCTTCTTAACCACCTCCCCATTGTTGAGAACGGGGAGGGGAGATGTGTCTTAAGCTAAGCAGCTTTCACGACAGATCTTTCTAAGACTTGTTTTGCTTCTTTGATTAAAGCTTTATAATGTTTGCTTTCTTCTACCAATGTAAAGGCTTTGACAAGATGCATATGGAGAGGTCCATAAATGTAAACAGCCTTTTTAGTTGGAGACATTTTATCCCAATCTTTTGGGAAAGCAAAACGTATATCATCACAATAATCAACAGATTGGCTTTTTAGTTTCTTTTCACACTCAATAAAGTAACGACGAGCCTGTCGTCCTTTCTCATTGCGTTCAACCATGGAAAGCTCTTTTGCCATGTCTAAAGTGAGATGGTATTCTTTACTTATAACATTTTTACGTTTCTCATTTTTGAGAAACGTAAAACCATAATCTTGATTTTCCAAAAATCCATATTCTTTAATACGGCGTACAATCCAATCTGCAAATTTAGAGTTGACTTCTAAGAACATATATAATTCACGTGCGTTAACAGTTTGAACAGTTTCTTGTCCAATCATTTGTTCTTTAATTTCTATGAGAGTGTTCATGATGAACTCCTATTGGTTAGAGGTTTCTTATTGACATTCCAGAAGAATGCCGGGCGCTAAGAAACACGGCCAATAGTCCGTCGTTACGCTTTCCCCATAAAGAGTATTGTATAGCGTAACCACACCCGACAAGATCTTTATACGCTACAGCATATAATGAGTCAAAATCTTTAATGCTCAGAAGATAGATTGTTTCGGCAATCCATCCGCTATTGGTTTAAGGTGTTTCTTAGGCACCTAATTCGAAAATATATATTAACGCAACAATGTCAAGAATAAAAATAATTTTTATCTAAAAATAATCGCGTACTGTACAGTGTACATATTGAAATTGTTATTTATCAATGTGTTATGTGTACAATGTACAGTCAATTTGAAAATTCTGTCGCTAGCGATAGTTCGCGCTCGTCCGCCCCGCAACAGACCCAACCCGCTGGGAAGTACCTTTTATATTGATTTTATTATATTTTTTTGGAAATAGGAGAGGCATAATTGGCAATTTTCTTTAATTAATATCCTCCCCACTCTGAAAGCAGGGAAGATGAGATTGTATTTTAAATTTAAGCAGCTTTCGTAACAGATTTTTCTAAGACCTGTTTTGCTTCTTTAATGAGAGCTTTGTATTTTCTGTTCTCTTCATCCACTCTGAAGGCATCAAGAAGACGCATATGAATAGGACCTAGAAGATACAAAACTTTTTCACCAGCGTTCATACCTTCCCAATAGCTTGGCAAATCAAAGCGTGTATCACAATCATAATTGGTCTGCTCCTGACTCTCGAGTTCTATCCAGCGGTCAATGATCTTAGCACGCAGCACTGTACTGTACCCTGAAACTAATATAAGACATTCACGCTTAGGTAGGTTGTAGCAGACTAATTTGCGTCCTGTAGAATCCTTATAATTTCCTTGAAATTTACTCACCTCAATTTTGAGGTCAGTGCATATTTGTCGAATATCTCTTACAATATTGTCATGCCTTTTATCACATAATTCCGCAATTTCACGGCTAGACATTGTTAAAGTGGTTTGGGAGTTTACTAAATTGTTCATAACGAACTCCTATCTATTTAGATGTCTTCTATTCATACCCCAAGGGGTATCGGGTGCTAGAAAACACGGTAGATAGTCCGTCGTTATGCTTTTCCCAAAAGGGTATTGTATAGCGTAACTACACCCGACGAGACCATTATATGCGACGAGCATAGAATGAGTCAAAGCCTTAATGTGCGGAAAATAAACTGTTTCGGCAATTCATCCGCTATCTATCAAGGTGTTTTCTAGGCACCTAATTTAACGATATATGTTTTCTGTGAATCTTGTCAAGAAAGAAAATCCTATTGTATAGCACATAAACATAGCTTAAGAGCATTATTTAGCTTTCTTATTGGCGGCATATTCTTGACGAGCAAGTTGGTACTGTATGTTGGCAATTAATCTTTTATTGGCTTTTTTTACGATAGCACTTGCAATTTCTGGCTTGGACATCACCCCAGCAATTGAGGGTCCCTCTTGTTTTGCAATAGGGAATTGATCTCCATCCGCTCTTTGAAACACATTCCCATTCAGCTTTTTTAATTCAACACGCTTTGGAAAACTCCCACCTTTGATAAAAGCATGGGGTAAGATTTCTTTTTTTCCAAACATTTTGTAAGTTACGCCGCGTTTTGTTTCTTCTGCTTGAAAAAATTTAAGAGGTATCGGTGTTCCAGAACCAATGATATCTGTCTCAAGAAACTTTGCTGTAGCTTTTTCTTTAATATAAACACCTTTTTTGACACGCTTTGATTGGGCAGATGTAACATCGGCAATTTGTTTTTCTGCAAAGCGTTCGACTTGTTTTGCAGAGGTGTTTACAGCATTACGCAAAGCCCAGTTAAGGCGTGGTGCTTGAAGACTGGTGAAGGTATCCTTCACCTGTTGAAGATACCATTTTTGGTGGATGATTAACTTCAACTTCTAAGCCTTTTTGGGGGTAGGTGTTGATGACTTAGAAGCTTTAGATGCTTTTGGCTGTTCGAGTGGAATTTCCTTTGTCACTGGTTCAGACGATGTTTGTGTGGCTTCTTGTTTTATCTGCTTAATTTGTTCAACTGCCTTGTCTGTTTTTGCTGTTGTCTTGACTCCAATAAAAGGTTTTACAGCATTAGCGCGCTTGAGACGTGCGTAGACTTGATTGGAAACTTCAACAAATGGATTATTGGGTGTTGATGGTTCAAAGCGAACAGTGCTTTTATTGTCTCCAACAACACACATTGGCTTAGTGATGACAGCTTTCATCATTGCTCCTTTTGAGTCATAATTAATGACATCATTAGTCAAATATTGATTTTTATTCTGTGAAAAATTGATTAGCCAGAATTACCCAGAAAACGGGGCTTTCTAGCCACGTTTCAAGTTCATATTTTACTGAATTTTTGAGGATATTTTTGAATTTTAGACACAATACGACTAGTGCCGTGCTGTCATTAAATATGATTTTTCACATCATGTCAACAAAAAAATCATGATCTTGTGTTTTTTTATTTTTTTACCTAAATATGGTGTTTTAAAAGATATTCTTTATTTTCCTTCAATACAACATTTATGTTGTATTGAAACATTTTAGATGTTATATTATTATAATGAATAGTCAAGAATTGAAAAGATATCTTATAAAGCATGGTTGCAGTTTTACTTCAGGGAAAGGTGGACATTTGCTTGTAAAGCGCGGTTCTAAAAAGTCCGTTTTACCTATGCATGGTACGCGAAAAGAATTAGGAACAGGATTAGTCCAGAAGATTCTTAAAGATCTTGACCTAAAATAAGCCTGAATATGGAGGTGTAAATGAAATATGCAATCAAATTTATCAAAGATGACAATGATACTCTTCTAGTCGTCTCTAAAGACTTTCAGGAATTTATTACCTATGGTAACGATGAAAAAGAGGCTTTGGAACAGGCTAAAAATGCACTTTTAACAGTCATTATGGGGCGTTTTCAAGATCGTGAACCTATTCCCTTTGGACATCGTGATATTGCCTATCCTTTTGTTGAAGTATCTTCATTGGTGACTTTAAAAATTGCAATACATAACGCTATGGTTGAAAAAAACTTACGCAAAGCTGATCTCGTACGTCTTTTAAAACTTCATCCAATACAAATTGACCGATTGTTGGATTTAAACCACGCAACCAAATTAGATGCCTTAGAATCCACTCTCAGTGCTCTTGGAAAAGAGGTTGCCATTAATATCCAAGACGCCGCTTGAAAACTACCGGTTTTGCGTAAAATGTTTATAAAGTGCATTAAGAGCAATGCGCAATGAAAGCACAAGATGTGGTAGTGATTGATCTTCTATGACAAGATACTGTAATGCGGCATGAAGGTTATATTGACGGTGTAAACATTGAGCTTCTTGAACAACATCTTTTACAGCTAAAAGATGTTCTGTTGCTATCTGTACCCATTTCTCTCTTGCTCCGTTATCAGAAGTTGTAGGCATTTCATCATAAATTGCATTAGGCAATCCTTTTGCACATAGGTAATTGTTTTTCACTTCAAGATATTTTTGCGCAGCATCATATTGGTCTTGATTGATTTCGCCTTGCAAATAAAGCCGCCCAATATAGGTACTGGAAAGTGGATTTTTAGCCTCTTCTATGGTCAAACAGAAGCGTTTGGCACGCATTTCAATTGCCAATTTATCCATGGGTTCATGCGGTGTTTTTGCTCGTGAGATGCGTCCATTTGGTTCTCTGATACATCCTTTAATCCGAGGACGACCACGTTTTGCACGTTTTTTTCTTTTTGTCATATTTTTTTTCAATCAGAACGGTATGCTATCATTATTAATGAGTGCACTATGATCAGCAGCCCCTGAAGCGATAGCATAATTTTGAGAAGTAATAGGTGAAGGGGTAGGGGATGCCGATTGCTCTTTTTTGGCATCAAGCAAATACAACTCGCCTTTGAATTGTGGTAAGACAATCTCTGTTGTGTAACGGTCATGCCCATTTTTATCTTGCCATTTGCGTGTCTGTAACTTTCCTTCTATGTAAACCTTTGAACCTTTGTTTAGATATTGAAGTGCAATTTTTGCCAAATGTGGATTAAAAATCACCACGGAATGCCATTCTGTTTTCTCTACTTTTTGACTGGTTTTTTTATCTGTATAGCTCTCAGAAGTCGCTATACTAAAATTGACTATTTCTGCTCCAGAATTCATTGTTTTGCTTTCGGGATCAGCACCAAGGCGCCCGATTAACGTCACTTTATTTAGCATATTTGTAGCCCCATTAGATTTGCAATTTATACATAAAAATCTTAACATAATTTGCGTATTTATTCAATTATTTCAGTTTATTAATAACAGTTTTTTAATGTATTACATTATAATATTATTTGACAAATTATTCATCAAAAAAAACATGTCACACAAATGGCACGGCTTTCTTATTTCTGCTTTTAACTTTTCAATAAATATCCTTTCATTAAGAGTCTGTATCAAACTTTTTTGTTCGATTTATTGTTGACTATCGAACCTTTTTGTGCGATATTCATTTTATGCAGAAAGGGGAGGCTAAATGAAACGAGAAGCACTGCTTAGAGAGTTACGTAAAGAAGCCAGAAAAAGAGGCATTCATTACAGTGAAGCTCCTGATGCAGGTAAAGGGTCACATTATTTGGTAACTTTTGGAGACAAGACAACCGTTATAAAATCTGGTGAATTGACCCCACTTTACGTGAAAATAATAAAAAAGCAGTTGGGGGTATGAGTTATTCTCTCAACAGCTTTAAGTTTTCGTTTCAAAAGTATTTCGATTATGGCGAGGAGACCTAAACATGGAATATACTTATCAAGCAAAACTGGAATCTGATCCAGATGGTGGTTTTATTGTAACCTTTCCAGATGTACCAGAAGCAATAACAGCTGGAGAAAATAGAGCAGAGGCATTAGAGAATGCTGTTGAAGCTTTAGGGTTAGCATTACGGAGCTATCCTATGCGCGGTTTACCTTTACCAGTACCACAGCAATATAAAGGTCTTGTAAAGGTCACGGTAGATGCTTGGAATGCTCTTAAGCTTGCAGTAGTAGAAGCCTTTAATGAAGCGAATATCACAAAAACAGAATTGGCTAATCGTTTGGGTAAAAAAGAAACAGAAGCAAGACGCATTCTTGATCCCAATTATCCAACTAAGCTTCAAACACTAGAGCAAACACTGAGCGTTCTTGGCAAGCAAGTCATTATTACAATCAAAAATGCGGCTTAACTTCCTCCCCACCTTGTAAAGATGGGGAAGGGAGTTCTGTTTTAAGTCTAAGCAGCTTTTACTACAGATTTTGCTAGAACACGCTTAGCTTCTTTTGTAACTGATTTGTAATGATCAAGCTCTTTTTCGATTTCATCTATTTTCAAAAGACGACTAAAGATGATCCCCATGATTTTAGGATAATTTGTCAAAACATATTGGCGAAGATAGTTAAAATCATCAAAGCGTGTATCATTATCATAATCAACAGATTGGCTTTTTAGTTTCTTTTCACACTCAATAAAGTAACGGCGTGCTTGACGTCCTTTCTCATTGCGTTCCACCATTGAGAGCTCTTTCGCCATGTCTAGAGTGAGATGATATTCTATTGCTGTAACAGCTCTAGATTTTGCGCTTCCCAATTTTGGGAACCGCAAATCTTGTGTTTTTATGAAATCTTTACCTTCTTCAAATGTATATTGATTAATACGATCTGTAATCCAAGTAGCGAAACGTTTTCCTATTTCCATGAATGCGTGTAACTCACGCGCATTGACCGTTTGCACAATTTCTTGTTCAATAATTTTTTCTGATATTTTAATGAGTGTGTTCATAATATTGGTTCCTTTGTTTTAAAAGTTTAAGTATCCAGGGCTAAAACAACCGAACCAATTCAGTCCTTCACATCTTTAGGTTACCCTTGGACATACACGTGAAGACCCTGGAATAATAAAATGAAGAGCAACAGATCTTTCGGGATACTGTTGAACCGATTGGTTACAGGTGTTTTAAGCCTGCCAATCAAGCTATTATTTTTTGAAAAACCCTAAAAGTACGGACGTCCTAAAAGGGACTAGGTGTTAACAAACACGGTCGATAGTCCGTCGCTATGCTTTTCCCAAACGGGTATTGTATGGCATAGCTACACCCGACAAAGCCCTTATATGCTAAACGCATACAACGAGTCAAAGTCTTTAGTGTGCGGAGAAAAGATTGTCTCGGCAATCTATCCGCTATCGATTCATGGTGTTTGTTAGGCACCTGATTCGAAAATCCACATCGCAGAAATAATGTCAAACGGCTCCTATTATAAATGCAGCCCACTGTTGCATGAGAGCATGTCGTTGTTCTAAAAAATCTGTCCGCATATAAGCTATTGCTACCCCATACAGCATTTTGATTGTTGATGATCAATGGCAAAACGGAGTGTTGATATTTAAGAGTTTTATTATACCGTTGTTTTTACAAAATGAGCTGTTTAAGCGTCTCTCGACACTTCTTTGAGTCCTGACAGAACCATTAAGAGAATATACCGGAATCCTATCATCTTTACAATTTTCACACCATTTCCCATCTTTAATTTTATAGTGAAATCCTGATTGGATCATACAAGCATGAATCATCGACCATTCATGAAAGCCTAATTTGCTATTGTCTCTATCGCTACTATAAGGAGATAGCGCACCACACTCTAACAGTGCTTTTCCTACCTCAGTAAAATTTACACCTGGCTTTTCCCATATAACAAAGTATGTTGAAGGAGGCTTTGAGTGACATCCAGCCATATTTAATAAAGCTATGCAGCTTAATAATTTTAAAGTTTGTTTCATTTTTCCCCTTTTTTAATAGATTTATTGACTATGAGAAGGCTTTAAAGCCTGTTGATTATTCTTATCTCCAATTTCAAATTTGTCACTGAACTCCCAGCAAATAGACCCCTTTTTTTTCAAAAAGGTGAGATTTCAAATCCAACCTCTGCAATTTTCAAAGAGATTGTGGACAGCAATACCAGCACTGTCGATTGTTACTAAATTGTTCATGGTGAGCTCTTTGTTGTTAGACGTTTTTCATTGACATTTTTTATAAAAATGCCGGGTGCTCAAAAACACGGCGAACAGTCCGTCGTTACGCTTTTCCCATAAGGGTATTGTATAGCACAACTACACCCGACAATGCCATTATATGCGTGTAACATACAATGAGTCAAAGCCTTTAATGTGCGGAAGAAAAATTGTGTCGGCAATCTATCCGCTGTTCGTTTAAGGTGTTTTTGAGGCACCTAACACCGAAGATATACATTACAGGAATAATGTCAAGAATCTTTCGATAGTTTTTTATCTCCTTGTTGATTTCATCTATGAACGTTGAGAAGAGACAGCGTGATTTAAACTAAACAGTTTTATAAAATCGGAAATTTTACTATGGCTTTTTAACTGAGCACTGTAGTGTGTAAATAGATATATTTATTAAACTGCGTGTATGTAACATAAGGAAAAATACACAAACTAAAAAGGAATACCAAAGAGCAATATCTGAGTACCAAAGTACAGTATCCAATGAAAAAGAAAGCTTATGCTGTACGTACTTAGAAATGACAGATAAAGGAACCGTTTCTTTATAGCTACTTGGGAAAATTAAAACGACAAGCGCTACACTTATTAGCTTTAAAAGTCGGTGCATATATTGTTGTAAATCACGTGTTAGTTTCACCCAACCTGTTGTATTTCCGCATTTGTATTTTGGGTTGCTCTGCAATTCAGAAGGGATATTGGAATTGCATAAAATTGCAAAAACAATTGTGACTATTACCAAAGAAACAGATGCAAATGTCAAAATACTCTGAATAAAGTCAAGATTTTTTTTAATTCCTAAAAAACATAAAAATATAAAAATTATAATACCAAACAAGGCTCTTAGCTGCTTATCTGTAAACATATTTATTTCCTGCGGTTTTCGATAATTTTTTGATCTCTTTATTGATCTCATCTATAAGAGGTTCGTAATTGAGAATGCTTTTCGGAATACCACCACCGTAAACCCATGCTTTCACTTGCGCTTTGGTACTAAAATCCGCATTTTCTGGTGTGGTATAATACTGTCCGCCATCAAACTTTTCACACTCTCTTGTGCCGTCTTCATATTCGTAGAGGTTGTAAAAATACTCCTCTGCTCCATCCCCCCAAGGAACATAACCAACAGCTGTTGCAATAAACTCTTTTTGCATTGGTTGTTTACGCTTTTTTAAGAACAGGTCTTTTAATATTTTCATGTTTTTAGTCCATAATTTTACCAATTGGTCTATTTACCTAAAATTTGACTGTACAGAGCGTTTTATATTGCAGATATGGTTTTCATCGTAAAATCTTTAAATCGCTTTGTAAGGTGCCTTTTTGTCGATTTAAATACATATCCAATCCCAAAATGATCAGCACTTTTCACTATTTTGCTAACTTGCAATGTTTTTCACTGCTCCCCCAAGACCATTTAAAGTTTCTTCAAGCTCTTGCTTGTGAACAAGCGTTAGTGGTCGAAAATGCTCTTTCGTTGTTTTTTCTTTGAGTGCTTTCTCACGTGTGTTTTCAATTGCTCTACGTACACTTTCGGCTTTTGAAAGAAGGGTATTTTCTAGTGTCTGGCAATAAGTTAAAAGCTCTCCACAAGTTGGCATAAATGTTTTTGATATCCCAATTGCTTGACCAGTTACGATATCTTCGACGCCCTTTTTCAGAGCATATGCTGAAATCCGTTCCAGCATCATGCTATAGGATAGGACAACAGCTTTGGAATCTGTGTTCGCAGGGACTCTCATGCTTGAGAGTAGGAAAGAAGCTTGCTCAATTTGCTTAACTGAAGCTTTCACAGAGAGCAACGCTTGTAGACGATTGCAAGCATCTAAGGTTTGCGCTTCCTCCTGTTTCGTCAATGTATTCCCAGCTTTCAGCGTCAATGGATACCCCGGACTGATCATTTCCATAATCTTCTCCAGATGAGAGATGATCTCTGAGTTCGTTGAAGCCTTCTGCAAGCTGTTCTGTGAAAGTTTTCTGAGTGAATTTTCCATGATAACCTCTAAGTGTTTGTGTTTGTTTCTTGGATAGCGCTCCGTACTCTGGATGTATAATCCAGTTTCGCCATGTCGCCGGCCAATCCCGTTTGTTTGCATTTGCTCCGGATTTTGCCAGCCAAAAATTTCTGAACCGTTCGACTTCTAACAGCGCCTCATCATGGGTTAAGCCTTTATCGATTGCGTATTGCAAATTAGGTTTGAAATCATCTGGCAATCGACAACCGCGATTAGCTTTCGCTCGTTTTGCTTTTTGGGAAACGTTCTCTTGCTCGTGAATGGGAGGTTGGTTGTCTGATGAGGTTTCGATTTGCTCTGATGTGGTCTCAACAGCAGCAACCTCTGTTGGCTCGTCAACCTGTTCGTTTGTTTCTAAACTTTCAGAACCAATTTCTTTTTTTGCTAAAACGATAGTTTTAGTTTTTTTATTATAACTGTTAATGTTAGTGTTATTGTTTATGTTATATATATAGGCATCATTAAGCATGTCGTAAGCATCATGCTTAGCATCGTTAAGCATGGCTTTAGCATCGTTTTTATCAGTATTTTCAATGGCTTTAGCATCATCACAAGCATCATTTGTATGTTTATCCCATCTTGCCTGCGCTGCTTTCTTTGCTCTCTCTGATAACTTCTTTGACCGAGATGTCTTCGATACCTTATCTAAGCTTTCATTAGAGTTATTGAGTTCTTCTTCAACTTTTAAACTCCATAAACACCCATCGTCTAAACGTTCGATATGACCTGTGCTTATTAAAACTTCTAACGCTTTCATAAACATTTTTACTGAACAACCAGTGTAATTAGCCCAGACCTTTGTGTTATTTAAAAGCGGCTCTCCAGTATAAAGCATTTGCAAACGCAATTTTATATAAACATTGCATTCAATGGGAGATAAACAAGCAAGATCAAGAATCCACCTATCTGCAAACAGCCTCGTCCACGGTAATTTACTGGACATATATACCCCCTTCTTTCATTAAATATAAAATTGCTAAAGCATCTGCTTCGTTGTCGTCTTTAGGCGTATGTCCTTTTGCACATACCGCCTTAATCATTTCTTCTTTTGAGGCGTTACCTTTTCCTGTTGTTGCCTTCTTAATTGTGCCAACAGGAATGCCTTCATATGGTATCTGATGATGTTCACACCACGCTGTTAAGGTTGCTAGAAAGCCCCCATAAATATGAGAAGCGTCTGTACCCACATGCCGGCGCACCTCTTCAAAATACACCGCATCAATTTCATCAACAGATCTCTTTAGTTCAGTAAGCCACCGTTTAAAGCGTAAATAACGCATACCACCGCCTTCAAAACGGCGTGATTGAAAATCTTCTGTATCGCTTGTTATGTGACCATCCGCACCGCATATCGCCCAGCCTGTCTTAGTCCCTAGATCAAGACATAAAATGGTTTGTGCGTTAGTGATCATAATCCCCCCCTTAAGGCTCTACGTATTTTTATGTGTGCTATGACAGAGCGCGTAGTTATAAGTTTTAAAAAAGTGGATTAACTCAATTCAGACGCACACTACACGCATCATTTATTAATTTGATTTCTTCTTCTCTTTTTTCGATGAGTTTATCCCTTAAGAAATCAAGCCTATTTTTGACTAAGGCTATAAATAGATTAGCTCATTTAAGCGATAAAAAGATGACAACTCTTGAGAAAAATAATTATCAAACCAAGTTGTAAAAGCTTGCGTAAACACAGATGAAAACCATTGATTAAAATCATCGTACGGAAATTACGGAAAATAATTTCTATCATCACGCACAAAGATACTATGCAGCATATAGACAAAACAACCTGTTGATGAGGGATCTATACTTATCTCAAAACATGCATCTTGAGGCGAAAGGACACCATAATATATGTTTTCCTGTCCAATCTTATTAACAAGATCAATCAACTGGACTTTACTTATAGTGATCTGTGGGACATCTATCATCTCTGATCTTTCTTTTTAAGAGTCTAAATGCTGCTGTTGTGACAGAGCGCGTTGTGATTGCTTGTCTTGAAAAAATGTTTTTGAAAAAGGAACCTCGCAATGATTCATTGTTAATTAACAATCCTCATTTTTGGCTCAAATGACGCAAGTTAAAAAACTTCTCCTGCAAAAATAAAATCGATCAATCTCGGTTCTTCTTTTTTGTTGATTAACTCAGTGATTTTATTATTTAATTCATCAATAACTTTCATCTGTGAAGCTAACTTTAGCCTTTGGCTGTATAGCGTTTCATTTTTTTGCTTAATTAAAGAGGATAGGTTTTCAAGTACTACTTGCTGTTGTTCAATTGACTTATCTCGCTCTGCAAGAGTTGCTTCATGCCATCTCATCCAATTATCAAATTGTGACTTATGCCATTCTTCTTGTTTTGCAAGAACTTTTGTATGAGTTCTATGTCGTTTTATAAGATCTTCTATGCTACAATCACGATCCGGTATTTGTATAAATTCTTTCACAAACTTATCTCCATTCTCAATTTTCGTATTACAACCTATTAATCCACAAATCCGTGTGTAGAGTTTCTTCAATATTCCGTTTCTCATGATCTTTCTTCTTTAAGAGTGTGAATGCTGCTGTTGATGTTCGTTATTATCTGTAGGGGCAGCAATATGAGAAGATATTACTGTTTGTGATGCATTTGCTGTACTAATTTTCTCCACCAGATGAAGCGTATCTTTTCTTCGTTTTGTCATTGGACGAACAACTCTATGGGATTTACTCCCATAATTATGTAGGAACCAATCTAGTGTAACCCAAGATAGACCCTTGGCTTTAGATAACTGAATAATTATATTCCAGTATTTTGGAGAAATACTATTGCGATCACGCATTTTACGCGCAGCCTCATAGCTACAACCAATTTCTTTTGCAAATTGGCGTATAGATCCCCAAGATTCAATCAAACTTTTGACATAAAAATCATTAACCATGACACAAATAGTACATTACGTACAATTTTAAATCAAGATAAAATCGTACACAATGAATTAAAAAAATAGTGGATAATGTACAAATGACTTATTTGCCAAAAGATAGACTTAAAATAGCGCGTAAGAATGCTGGATACGCAACACCAAGCGAAGCTGCGCGCGCTATACCAGCTCTTAATCAAAATACCCTAATTAGTCACGAAAATGGAAATCGTGGTATTTCGCGCCAAATAGCCGAGCTCTATGGACAAGTATTTAATGTAGATCCTGGGTGGATTTTGTATGGCGAGTCTCCTCAAGAAAATCCTAACCTCAATATAAGTATTCCTGTCGTTTCATGGATTAGCGCTGGAGAATTAAGCGAGCAAGATGGGATAATGGATTTTTCAGATTATCCTATGACAGAGGCTGTTAATCTTCCTGCCGGTGAATGGATTGCTTTACGTGTAGATGGCGCATCTATGAATAAAATTAGCCCTCCAGATTCTATAATATTTGTAAATATGCGAGACAAAAAACTTGTGCCTAATGCCTGCTATGTAATTGCAGATGAATCTGGACAAGCGACATATAAACGATACAGACCTAATGATGATCCTCCTTTTCAGCCCGCTTCATACGACAAAACAATAAAGGCTCCAAAACTTGAAGGCGCTATCTCTATAATAGGTCGTGTACGGCGCACTATTCTTGATATGTAAACACAATACGATTCTCTGTTCACGTTATCGATTAGATTGCCATCAACAGATTGAAGCAAGTTTGCTTGATTTTTATCAGTAAACAGCAAAATTTTGATTCTCTAAATTATGCCGTGATTCGTTATTTTTTTATTTTTTTAAAAAAAATAGTACATTATGTACTTGACTATATTTAACGCATAATGTACTAATTTATTCCATAAACCACACACAAACAATTGCCAAGAGGCGTTAGGGAGGAGAAATTATGGAAAATCCAATTCTTATAAATTCTGATGAAATTTTATTAGTTGCCTACGATAAAGATCAACACATTGCAGAGTCTGGACCACTTGATGCAATCCAAATCTTTCGCATCAATCCTTCTGAGAATAATTGTGAAGATATCTCTGAAGAAATTGCAGAAGCATATGTAAAAGAAAATATCGAACGTCTCGATGAAGATAGTGAGGTTCATTACTTTATATGCGAAAGTGATGTTTACAATAGACTTTTAGACGAGATCGCAGACGAAAAATATAATGATGAGATTTACGGTACTTACGAACAACAACACCGTTTACGTCCTTGTGATGTGCTTTAAATTCTGAAGGGCGCATTTAAAAGCGCCTCCCCTTTTCCCATCAATAATTGATTAGAGTAAACTTATGACCACACATGATACTCATATTCATAGTGAAGGATATCTCACGCCTGAAAACGAGGTAGACAACAAAATCGGTTATGTCCAAATGGTCAATGCCCATGTAATGCATAGGCACTTACATTTGAAACAAGATTTTTCCACTTGGTTTAATGATTGTGTTGAAAAGCTTGATCTAAAAGAAGGCATGGATTTTGTTTTTACAAAACAAGAATGGAACAGACAGAAGATTTGTCCAAAATCTGAAATAGAAACAGATAAAACCGATAATCATTATTTCAAAATTCACGCAGCAAGGAAAATTGCTCAAGCAGAACGTCATAGAAACTATGGCAGAATATTATATCAAACCTTGTGTTTTTCTTAATTAAGGGGGTGATGATGAAAAGCCTTATTATAACATCTGAAAACAATTTTCAAAACACAACTGTTCCAACCATGTCTAGTCGTGAAATTGCAGAGTTATGCGGTAAGCAACATGCGCATATTATGCGTGATATTCGACAAATGTTAGGAGAATTATATCCTGAAGGGGGTCAATCCAAATTTGGATCCACCTATTTAGATAAACAGGGTAAGACCCAAAACTGTTACAACCTTCCTAAACGTGAATGCCTTATCTTAGTTTCGGGTTACAGCATGACATTACGCGCTAGGATTATAGACCGTTGGCAAGAATTGGAAAAGCAAGCAGTAACACCACAAATCGACTACTCAAGTCCAAAGGCTATGATTGGCTTTTTGAATTACCTACAAGGTCAAATAGATCAAAAAGACACCATCATTGAAGATTTAACACCAAAAGCCATGGCTCTTGAAAGCTTACAACGTCATGACGGACTCTTCGGTCTTACAGAAGCCGCTAAAATACTCGAGATGCAACCAAAACAGTTCATTCTCTTCTTACAGAAAAAAGGTTGGGTTTACAGACGAGCAGCAGGTGGAAATTTGCTTCCTTACCAAGACAAAATCCAAAAGAAACTTATGGATTGTCCAACCATCACACTTCAAACCGCAAGTGGAATAGAAAAAGTAATTCCTTGCGCAAAAATCACAGCAAAAGGAATTGGTGTGCTGTCTCAAGAGCTTAAAAGACAAACCATGCATTAAGAGGAGGTTATTATGATAAAAAAGAAATACGAATTGACTGATGAGACAATTAAAGTTGATAGAATAACGCTTTACCGTATCCGTGCATTAAAAGACTTTGGAGATGTTAAAAAAGGTGATCTTGGTGGCTGGGTAGAGAGTGAAAGAAATCTTAGCCATGATGACAATTGCTGGGTTGGTGGTGAGGCATGGGTTTATGAAAATGCCAAAGTTTATGAAAATGCTAAGGTTTATGATGATGCCGAAGTTTATAATAACGCAAAAGTTGGTGGTAATGCCATAGTAGCTGGCAAAACAGCATTTTATGGAAGTGATGCTATCTTAAGGTAGGGGGGCAATAAACCATGGAAAAGAAATACGAACTGACTGATGAAATAAAAGAATTTTATGATGCAAGAGCCGATAAAAGTAAAAAACTTTATCGCATACGTGCATTAAGAGATTTTAGAAATATTAAAAAAGGTTACTTAGGCGGCTATATACAAAAAGAAGACAACCTATCGCATGAAGGCGATTGTTGGGTTTGGCATAAAGCTATGGTTTATGGTGACGCTAAGATTTTCGGCAATGCACAAGTATTTGAACGCGCAAAAATTACAGGCAGGGCGCGTGTTTATGAAAATGCAAAAGTTTGCGGTGAAGCATATGTTGAATATGATGCGCAAATTTACGGCAATGCACAAATTTATGGTGAGGCTCGAGTTTTGGGCCATGTTTATGGCAATGCCCGTGTCTATGGAGATGCTTATATAAGTGATAAAGCGCACATTTCCGGAAATATGAAAATTCTAGATGGAGTATATATTTTCGATAATGTAAATATTTCTGGTAATCTTGAAATTCGTGGACGCAATTCAATCATCTGCGAAAGTGACTATTCAGCAAGCGATATAAGCTACATAAGCCGTTTCTAGCAACAAAAACAAAGATTTTAACACAAGCGTGATTCACGCCACGGGTGGATTGCGCTCAAATAGGAGGAAATCAAGATGAGTGAACTAAGTACCACACAAACGGAATTAGTGGAAACAACGAACAATTGTGAAATCGAACCTACAGCTATGGAGCTTATTTTAGAAAGAGCTTTAGAAAATGATGTTGATCTGGATCGTCTCAAGCGTCTTCTTGAATTGCGAGAACAAGAGATAAAACGACAAGAGCGTCAAAACTTTGTCCGTGATCTTTCTGCTATGCAAATGGAATACAAAGATATCGAACAAAACGCCATTAATACACATACTAAAAGCCTCTATACCACGCTTGATAAATATATTGATTCAATCAAAGAAACTCTTGCAAAATATCACTTTGCCTTGTTCTCTCGTATCAAAGACCAGAGTTCAAATGACATAACTGTAGAAATGACT
>NZ_JBHIMY010000136.1:0-511 GCF_042194535.1 Bartonella sp. CR84HXZ
ACCATTTACTGCCATAAGACCATGGTTTGTGGCGTTTTTAATGGTTGTTTTTCCATTTAACTCAATCTTGCTATTAGAGTCTTGGACGGACACACCAACATTAGATTCTCCAGCTTCATTAAGGGTTATCGTTAAATCTTTGCTAGTAATTGCAGCACCGCCTACTGCCTGAAGCCCGTTAGTAACTTTTTTAATGGTTGTTTTGCCTTTTAATGTAATCATGCTGTCAGCGCCATCGGCTTTTGCACCAGTTCCGCTGCCGTCTGTTGTTGTTAAAGTAACGTCCGTGACATCAATCTGTCCGCCTTTTTCTGCAAATAATGCAGCTTGTTTCCCAGTTACGGTTTCTTTCTCCTTAGTGATCTTAGACCCTGAGCCTTCTGCATGGAGTCCATAACCATCAGTTGATGTAATTTTAGCATCGCCGGTTAAATTAATGGTGCTGCCTTCTTTAGCATATACCCCATCAGTTTTTCCATCGAATGATCCTCCAGAGACTGTTATTGTGGAG
>NZ_JBHIMY010000137.1:0-509 GCF_042194535.1 Bartonella sp. CR84HXZ
GATGCGATTAATGGAGGTCAGATTTATACTCTACAACAGAGCTTTGCCTCATATTTTGGTGGAGGAGCTGGTTATGATAAGGAAGGAAACTGGCAAGGACCCAAATTCTACGTTCAGGTTTTCAATGAGGATGGTACGAAAGGTGATAAAGAGGAGCGTAATAATGTCTCTGAAGCATTTGATGTTGTTAATGACAGCATGAGCACTATCAACGATCGTATAAAAGAAGTTGAAAAGGATGTTGCGTCTAATGGTCTGAATTGGAATGAAGAAAAAGGAAGCTATGATGCTTCTCACGCTGATGATCAGGGCGTTAAGAGTCCTAGTAAGATTATCAATGTAGAGGACGGTAAGGTAGACAAAGATTCCAAAGAAGCAGTTAATGGAGGTCAGCTTTGGGAAACCCAGCAGATGATTACAGATCAGGTCAAGGATATTGAAACTAAAGTTACGGATGGATCTGTACAATATGATAAAGATGAAACAGGTAAAAAGACCAATACAGTTAC
>NZ_JBHIMY010000021.1:0-22683 GCF_042194535.1 Bartonella sp. CR84HXZ
CCCTCATGCGTAAAGATAAGGATAGGCTCGTTGAGGGGAAAAACTTGGTTGTCAGCATCAGGGGCTGTAACAACCGCACCAATGGTGATTTGATCAAATGTTGCTAAAGGACGTGATTTTTTATATTGATTAACCCTATTGACCTTAAATTATTGTCAAATACATAGAGTTATTCTTTATTTTGATCTTTCCTTAATTCTGTAACGGGAACACCATTAATACCCCAATTGTCTGTCTCCACCTCATCAATCACTACAACAGTCGTTTTCGGATTTTTATTCAGAATATTAACTAATAATTGAGTTGCCCCTTCTATTAGTTGCCGTTTCTGTTCAGAGGTAACCCCTTCATTAGTAATTTTAATGTTTATGTAAGGCATAAGATCTCCATAATTTACAAATATTGTACAAAAAAGCTCAAATAAATGAACGCAAAAGGATTAAATATTAATACATAATAGCTATGCATTTTAAAGCTCGTATCCACCGGTGAAATATGCAGGCTACTGGAAGCAAAAATAGCATTTATCGATACAGGAGAAAGGAGTTGAGCTGCAATAAAGAAGCAAATCCAAACCAAATAATCCGTAACCCCATAAGTTATCGATGACCCTAGTAAGGGAAATGCCAAACTAAATAGCACCATAGGGTGAATTCCTGCTACACTGAAAATTGGCAATACGAAGAGAATACAGGCATAGCGCTGCCAAACAGAGAGTGATGCCAATGAGTGACTAAACGTCACCGGCAACAAAGGAATAAGCAAATCACAAGTAGATATTAGCAGACTACAACCTAGCAACAACAGAATTTCACTTGATATACTGCGTATCACTGCCACCAAAGGAGTCAAAAAATCAACACTGCGTGAACTCCCACGCTCAATGACATATAGAATGCTCGCCGTCAACGCAATGCTTTCTAGTGCATTCAACCTGATAACTGTCAACGCAACGATAAATGTTAGCCAGAACAATATCAAAAAAATCCAAATTCTTAATCTCTCTCCTTCTTTATTCGCTCTCCTCTCATCGCAAATAATCGGATTAGCTAGCGGTACAACAGGAGAAAGGCACAACAACAACAGACTGAATAGAAAAAGTGGTATCCCCAAAGCAGCGGATGTGAATATTGGTGTTCTAGGCATAGCAGAGAAAACTGTTGCTGCACCGATGCTGGTTGGCATCAGTACCATTGTGATGCTCATCATTCGCATCACAATAGCGGCCAAATGGAGAGAGGGAAAAACACTTTTCTTCAAGGCATCAATCATTAGGGGGATAACCCCCAAACTCATCGGCCAAGCTAGAAACGCAGTCAGTATCGCGATGGACAGGGTAAGCGAACCCTTTCCATAGCGCATCAACCGTTCAGAGAGAAATTCTGAAATACGCCATATATTCATCACATGGCGCAACAATCCCATGGCGAGTAATAGCCAAAAGACATCAGTAAAACGCACAAGCACAGTACTAACATCAGGAAAATGCCTACGCCATATCAGCACTAAAGTACAAGCCAACAGGATGACCACACCACTGCGTGCATTCCCCTTCAACCACCAGTATGGTATCGTCAAAAGCAAATAACCGAAAACAGTCACTCCAGCCAATGGAATAAGAAACCAAGTTCTCATTGAGATAGATATAAGAAAAATGAATAGCATCAGCATCGCTATTATAGCGGATACGAAGGACATGCGTATCAGGAAGCTTTTTACATCATCAATGTACATTAATTGTTGAATCTTTGACTGAGTGGCGATTAAGAAGCTGCTCGTACATGTCAATGACACAGTGCCCTGCATCCCGCAGTGCACGCGAATTAACTAAAGGTCTAGGCAAAATATATGTATAAAAATTGGCCCCCTCTACTGGATTACCTACCACCCATAATGTATTTTGTACTTGTCCTTTAGTATCTATAGGATGCTGCTGACAGTCAATATCAATACCACCAGGATGATATCCTTGGTTGATAAATGGCCGGATGATACCCTGAGCAGCCAAATTTTTGATAAAAGGAGACTCATCACGCAACGGAGAAAAACTATCAATCTTGGCCGTGATCAGCACATCTCCATCAACTGAACTGTTTTCATCTTGGAAAACAGACTGAATTTCGAAACGGCTAGTACTAGCATTGAGAACAAGTTTAGGTGAAGGTCCGCCAGCCAAAGTCACGATACCAGCCTCCATCAGAGCCTTCAACTCTTGGTTTCGCTGCATCGGTGGGCCGACAGAAATACGGTTAAAGTTTGGATTAAAATATTCAATAAAGTACTTGTGAGATGAAGACGTTAACCCGCAAAAATCAATTGCTGAACGTAAGATATCACGGACATCTCGTAGCACATCTGTAGCAGCTTTCACTGGGCCATCAACATTACCTGCAGCGGAAGAATGAAGATCGTCCTTCAAATGCTCCATGAAGAATCTTGTATAATCCTTCAAAGAGGCAAATATTTTATTTCGATGAGGATACAGCAACGCTTGAATACACTGCTCGTCTTTGGAAGTAACAACATAGGTTTCAGGGTCTAGCCAGTGCCCCAGCTGCGTACTTCGATAGACATAACACATTTCTTTAAGCAACAGAGGTAAAAGCTGCGTTTCGAAATCCAGCTTCGGAGAACCGTTAGCAATGCTGGATTGCTTACGCAGATGATGTATTGCATCGAGAGTAAGGAATGATGGTATATATTGCCCACTACCACCCTTTTGATTAATCCCGCGACTACTAAAAGGCAATGTTTGACGGGAGAATAGAGCTATCTTCGGTTCTTTGCCACTTGGCATGTAGTGCAATTGTCCAGCATTTTCAGTAAAAGTCCCACCGCGACCGTAAGTCAATTGCGACAAGACATCATAGCTAGTTAATCCAATTCCCTGCACCAGCACACGAGACTGAGATTGTATAGAGTCCAACTTTTCAATTGGATAAGGATTCGAATAATAATTCAAAAGCGCGTTTTTCATTTGATGACCAGCCACAAACTGTTGCAGATTTTCATCATGCGATGAATATGTATTCTTACCGTGACCCGTGGTAATATAAACAAAATCTACACTGTAACGATAGCCATCTTCCAAAAGAACATCCGTTTTATTATCTTGGTGGATATGGAGATTGATAACTTTTTGTCGGATCTCCTTAATACGAATACCGGAAGGTAAATCTTGCGTGAGCTCTTGGTAAGCCCAAGACAGGTATTCCCCTAACAAACGACGTGATAAATAATCATTTTCTTTGATTTCTTTCCCAACATTATGCTCTGTACGAGAAAAAACACCGTTAATATTACGATAACCTTGTTGAATAGCCCATTGATAGAAATTCGGTCCCTTACGAATAGGCCCTACCCCCTTAACTGTATCATCACCAAATAAAGTAATCTGGCAAGCAACAGTGTTAACCAATAAATGATCTGGCTGATGCACACTATGGGTACCGGTTCCCATCTCATTGGGATCAATCAATAAAATATCAATGTTCCCAGAAAATGGATAATGGGAATAAAGTGTGAGCAAGCGTTCGAGAATACTGATCCCACGAGGACCAACGCCCAAAATAGCGACTGTAGAGTGAAGCATTCTTTAATCTCCCCTATTAGAATAATTTGACTTTCACAAAATGTTTCAAAAAGAACGTAATAAATTCTCTCGACTTTTTAGTGAAGATTGCGGGTTTATGAAACGCCAACGACCTTTTTACAAAGACAATATTGGCAGATTCCAGCAGCAGCAAAAAGCGCTACAGCACCACAGATAACGGAAAGCGCAATGGCATGTGAACCAAACTGTAAAAAACTCGTCAAGAGAGGTCCTAATATTTGGCCAAAACCGTAAGTTAAGGTAGCCAAGCCTAGCAGATTTATGCCATACGGCGCATATAAACGCTTAGCTAACGGCATAACTAGAGAGGTCGTCCCCATAAAAGTAAATCCAAACCCTATGCAACTGAGAACTATCAGTACAAGAGACTGGCTGAATAATGTCAGTAATACGCATCCTCCTTGGATAAGCAAATTGAGCATCAGACAACGTAATACCCCCCACCGATGGGCTCCCCATAACCAAATGAAACAACTAGGAACAATGGCTATTCCAACAAACGACCATAAATGGTTAGCGAGTAGTGGGAAATTAAATGTTTTCGCCATCAGAGGAAGATATGTCGCGACAATAATATAACCAAACCCAGCGAGCCCATAAATCAGAGCGAGTTCCCACCAAACGATATTTTCGTGTGCCAATGACTCATTACCAGCAAATTGAGACGCATCAACACGACGTGGAAATAAAATAAACAACAAGAGCAACAATACAACAGATATAAAACCAGCTCCAAACCAAATATTTTTCGCGTTCAGCGATTTACTCAAACCAATAATAACATACTCATTACCCAGTAGAATACCAACTCCCACACCTGCATAAAGTGAAGCAATAACCCACAGCTTGTGAGTATGCTGCATAACCGTAATAGAACCAAAAATCATCATTGCTGCACTCGCGATACCGGCAGCAAAGCGGATAAAGAAGACCAAGTAAAAGTTTGTTGTTAACGCCATGGCAAAAATAAGTGCACTCGTCACTATAGCTGCACCAAATAGCATGTAGGGAGCACGGGATATATTCCCAACTCTGCAAAACGAAAAAAACATACTCCCAACTAAATAACCGCCATAATTAGCGCTAGCTATATAAGAAAGTTGCTTAAAGGTAAACAATCCTTCATCCAACATAACTGGAAATACCGGCGTATAGAAAAATCGCCCAATCCCCATCCCCAAAATCATAATAATCATACCGAATACAGCGATTCCGAAACAACTCAAATCTTGACGATTATTTTTTCCCCCCATTACTCTAATTCCTTAACTAATAATTCGCTCATCCGCATTCTATCTCATCAATAGTAGCACTTATCTCAGAGAATAAAAGCCAATCTAGCCATTTGTTTAAGTAACCAGAGCAACATATTGAGCGATTATTGTCAACATTACTGGATCAGTTATATGCATTTCATCGTTTTACGCCCTGCTCCATGTATGCTCTTCTCCCTACAAAGCTTCTTTTTTCAGAAAAATAATGGCTGAAATTAAGCAGCAATAACAACGAGGACATCAAGAAGCACGCCCCTGCTTTGACAAAATAATTTCCCCTAAAGCTACTGCTTCATCAGGTGCGACTAAAATATCCTCACAAGGTTGCGTTATGTTCACATGGTGAACGCCCTCAACCATCAGGCGGCTTAGTATCCAACTTAAAGACAGATCACGCCCAAGCCTTTGCGCACGCGCCCATTCTGCTCTTAAATTCTGCTCCGCTCTTTCCAAAACAAAGGATCCTTCATCCGGTAACAACCAAAAATCAGCAGAAACATTGATCATCCGCTGTACCGCGCTTTTCACAAGGATGTGGTCATTGGTCATTTTAACATGAGGGGCATCAAGGGCTGCTTGTACCTTGGCAATCAAAGCTTCATCAGCCACCCCTGAAGGGGCGTCACTAAAAAGCGCAACATGAATAAGTGGACTTTTACCCTCACGATAAACAAAAGCATCTTTGACATGGATATCGCTTGAGAGGGCAAAATATTGATAACGTGGCACTGTGCCACCTGTGGAATGTCCTTGTCTATTCAAGCGAATACGACGGCGCAAACGCTCATCATCTTCATCCAAAAGGCGCGTGACCCCATGAAAATCCCCCAAATGATCTAAACTTGTTCCACGCGCAAATGTGAGTAAATTATCCCGCGCCACTTCATTAATCCGCTGGCGCAATAGCAACTCTTCATAAGCGGCCGCTTGCAATTGAATGACCACCGGATCATAAGCCGTCTTTTCCACATTATAAGGAATATGATGCGCCGCAAAAAGCTCAGTCAAACGCGTGATCTTTTGCTCTAAAATTGCTTCAACAGAAAGCTCTTCAATAATTTGTGGCAAAGGGAGTTGTGGAGGGGGAATTTGTGGAATGGATAAAGGTTCAAACTCTGTCATCACCAACCTCTAAATCAATACTCATTGGTTCCTTATGCGACCAATCCCCCAAATGCTCATTGAGATAAAAAACACCCGTTAAAACAAAATGGCCCGTTAAAACAAATGAAATGTGCCTTCACGTGTTGCTTTTGTCAGATCAATCCTCTGCAACGAAAACCCAGGCTCTCCACACTCTGGATCATCGAGTGCTTCAACAATTACTTGATAAAGCTGCATCATCGTCGCAGGATCAGCATTGGCATCTTGGAATGCTCCAACATCACATCCATAATGACGACGCAAAACCCGTGTCCCAATTCTTGTCGTCAGACATTTACGAAGTGACTGTTGACAATGTGCCCAACCATATAAGAGAGAGCCATCCTTTTCGCTCATCCCGCACCGCATGCTTTAAGCCCCTTTGCTTGTCTTTGTGTTAGAAACAGTTGGGGGCGCAGAAACAACAGGTGCTGGTTTTTCAGCAATCTGACCAAGCAGCAACGGATATTTAGCCGCTTCCTCACTTAAACAAATTTCTTCACCTTTGCCCGGTGAACGTTGACCAGCAACAAAATCGGCATTGGTTAAAATAACATAAGTGTTCTCACGCATGATAAACTCCTTTAAAGGGGGTAAGAGGTTATGGAGGGACCCATTTTGACCCCACCGTGTTTGTGGCTTGCGCCAACAGATTTTTGATTGTGCTGCAAATCTTCTGCTTGAATATGCACACTGCCCGTTAATTCAACACGGGTTGATTGATGAGAAAGCACCAAACCTTTTTCACTCAAATGGATTTGGTTTTCTCCATGGGAGAGAATGAGTTCATCCTTCGTGATACGCAAAGTACCATAAGAGCCGTCACTTTTCTTTCCTCCTTTGTGCTGTAAGAGCTTTATCTCGTTGCTCAAGCGTGTCTTCTAAATGAATAACTTTTCGTTTCTTATCGAAATATTTTCCTCAGACTTTGAAGCCTGTTATTTAAATTATCAACTTCGTGATCGAGCCTTTTAACCTCTTGATTTAAGTTATCAATATGTTCTTGATGTTTAGAAATCACTTCTAAATAATGTAATGATTGAGACTGATCCTTAAGCTTATTTGCTTCATTTAATTCTCGAAAAGCCTCTGTTCTTTTCTCAACATGCTCAAATAAAGTAAAAACCTTCTCGAGCCGTTCAAAAATTGCAGCATTCCGCTTTTGCGTTATTTCATATTTATAAGCCAATTGCTTGTTATTTGGCATATTTTTCAGCAATGCAAAATAGAGTGCCTGCTGTTCAAAAGCTATTCTCTTCAAGTCCTCTACCGCCACCCCCAATATTTGCATTGTATCGTTCCATCCTCTCTCCGCATTGTCTTTTTCAAACTTTGCTGAATCCAACTTCTGAACCGCATCATCTCGTTCCTTAACGACTTGGGAACAAAATAATTTATCCATACCCGTATAGCCATGCGAGGTAGATAAAAGATATATTAGCAAAAATATGATAAGCAATAAGCCTTCCCTCAACAGAACTTTTTTTGTAAACATTTTTTATTTGCTCGTATGCAATAAATTAAAATAAACAATTAAATTTGTATTGAAAAATTAATAATGAAATTTATTAAATCTATTTAGAATAATCTATGATAAAAATAAAAAGGGATAAATTGTACACAAATTAAATACTCAACAAACAAAATAAAGCTATAAAAACTAATTTATTCAATAAAATAGTCATAGATTTTTCTGTCTAGCTTTATATCTCTATAGGAGCAATTTAATCACTTTATAGGTGACTTTAAAATATTTTAATAGGATATTATAATTACTTCAAAAATAACATTTTGATTAATAAATATACTAACAATTATAAAATGATGCGTATACAAAACGGATAACCACAATCAATGTAGTGATCAACTACTTTATAATATAGATTTGTTTGTTTTATCCGTAGCAGCAATAAAAAAGTTTGTGTTTTTACATAAATTCAAATTTATTCATTTTTTATATTATATTTTATGCTATTACTTTTAAGTTAATAAAGATCATAGAGTTTTAAACTGATGAGATGCGTTCTTTTCTCAATGTACGCTCATTAATATTTGATGTAGGAATATTTACTTTACATCATAAAAATGCATTTACAATAATAATATTTTATATAGGATCCTCCTCCCATGTAATGTGGTGAATAATGAAAACATCAATAACGAGGAGGAAATCATGGATCATACAGAATGTAAGTAATAACTAAAGAAATTTACCTGAAATTATTTTTCAGGGAAAAGTTGGTTTGCTCTACAAGTGGGGAGGATAAATGAAACAACAATATATTTTAGGAAAATACACACATATTGTTGTTCGTGAAGAGGATGCTATTTTTGGTGCAGGTTCAAAGCAGTTTATTATCAATGATAAAAATTTTTGGGAGAACTTAGTGCTTATTGCGGCACAATGGATCAAAAAAAAGACAGTAGATGAAGTTTACAATTCACTATCATTAATCATGTTAAAAGAAAATTTTGACCGTGCGTTTGATTTTCTTGTTTCTAACCATTTTCTTGTCAAAGCTGAAACATCAGACAATATCCTCAATAATCGGTATTCCAGAAGTCATCTCCATTATCAAATGTTATGGTATGCATCCAACCTCTGTTCAGCATACTCTTTTGCAAAAAAGTGTCGTCATTTTAGGGGGTGGTGGGATTGGTAATCATGTATCAGCAATGCTTGCATCCTCTGGCGTTAGAAAATTGACTCTTGTTGACAATGATGTGATCGAGATGACCAACCTTACCAGACAAATTCTTTTTACTGAAGAAGATATCGGTCTTCCGAAAACAACAGTTCTTAAACGTGAGCTGATGCGGAGAAACAGCCAAATTGAAGTTCATGAATTACAAATGTTGATTACTGAAAAAGAGGCTATCAACAAATTACCCAAAGCTGATTTATGGATCATTTCTGCTGATTCACCTGTTCAGCTAGGCCTATGGATCAATGAATGGTGTGTGAAAAATAAACAAGCCTATATAAATTCCGGTTATGTTAATGATATAGCTGTCTTTGGTCCATTTTACATACCTGGTAAAACTGGTTGTTACGCATGTAGCTCGTCTATAGGCAATCTTCCGGCAAAAAGTGATCATCTTATTTATGAAGCTTGTGTTATGATTAATAATAACTTCAAAGTTGCTACATTTCCCCCTGTTAATGCACTTTCAGCTGCCATGTGTGCTAATGATGCTCTTAAATTTTTGGGTGGTTATGGAAGCCTTCTTTCCACGGATCGCCGTGTGGGGATATGGAGCAGCCAACTTTTCACAGAAGAGCGTTCTCTAAAGAAAAATCCTCACTGTAAGGTTTGTGGAACAACACAATGAACAGACCTCGCACCCTTGCTCTCAACTATGGATCCTATAATGCTGTCCGCATGCTGATCGGCGTTTACCATGCTATTTTTTTAATGTCCATGGGAGTTAGTCTGGCGCAATTAGCTCTGCTTCAGGTTGTCTTTTCCACCACCATCCTGCTGCTTGATTTTCCCTGCGCTGTTTTATCTGACAGATATCGACGTAAATATTCCGTTATGGCTGGGGTCTTTATGACAGGAATATTTTATCTTCTATGCCTTCAAGCTCCCAATATGACGGCACTTATTATTGCGCAAATTCTCTATGCAGCGGGCATTTGCATCATTGTCAGCGCCATTGACGGATGGATTTACCATTCTCTAGGCGATAAACAGGATCACTTTTCGCATTATGCTCATCTCTACCACCAAGTTAACTCTTTCGGAAGTATTCTCAATGGGATTATAGGAATTGGAACGATCTATTACTCTGGACAATATTTTATGGGATATATCATCTCATGCCTCATGATGGGATTTATTTTTTTGATATTCCTTATTGTTCCGGAAGAAAAGAAAACGACAATTGAAACATCCAAAACAAAAACAATCTTGCACAATGCCAAGGAAACGCTTTGGATCTTTCAAAATACAGTAGGAGGCGCATGGTTTATTTTCCTCATGTGCCTTTTTAGCGCTGGTATTCAAATTATTTATCATTTCTGGCAACCGATAATACTTTCAGGGGGGAAAATTAATCACCTCAACGGTTCGCAAATGCTCGTCTTGATGTTCTGCCATATTGGAGCCTTTTCAGCACAATATTTTTCAAATTTACTGATGTCTAAGTATCATGTTCTTGATAAAAAATATAAGAATTCTATAAAATATTTTTCCTTCTTTTCTGCGCTGATGTGCATAGCGCTCTATTTTTCAGTTCATAGCCATCAAACTGCTGCATCAGTCATCGCCTTCTCTTTAATCCATGGATTTATTTGCACTGTACCGATAGGGGCCAAAAGCTTATTTTTCTCAGAACTTAACCAAAAACAAACGCAGCATATTTCCGGTATTGTTGGTGCTGTATCTTTTAGCGGAAGAATATTTTCAATTACAGTATTAAGTATTATTTCTTTTCTTCCTGCAAAAGTTTCTCCATCTTACTACCTAATATTACCGACCATTACTTTTTTCATGTGTGGTTTGGTTGTCATGAGATGGATGAAACACTCTCACAAGTCTCTATGAGAGGAAAATTTTTAAAATTATCACCCACAATGTTTTCTTCTAAAAGAGATCTATACGTTTTTGAGAGCATTGCCACATCCAACTTTCAACATACAATGAAAATATAAAGCAATATGTTGATTTATAATCATAATATAGCAAACTCGAATATTGTAAGATCCTTTCTTTTAAAATCTGTTTTTATGGTTGAAACAATCAAAATCATTGCTTGCACATCATAAGTGGAGAAAGCCGTATAAATAAAAACAATTTAGAAAAGAAAAATGCCTCTGATGAACTCCCATAATCAAAGTCTATCACAACATGGAAGCAGGTGTATAATATGCCTCGTGGCATCTTCATAAGTATACAAATGGTGTGGCACTATAAGACTTTATATGCCTCACAGAAACTTTTGCATTTTATACCATTTAAGAGGTGCCGTCGCAAAATAGGCTTATACACATTAAGAGATATCTCTTTAACACAAGTGCATAAATTGGCAACACAAGTATATTTGTGTTTAGAATATTCTTTTTATATGAGAGGCATAATCCCAACGGGATAAACAAAAACGTAAGACACATAATCTTCATTATTTAAAAGACACGACCATAGAAACGTATGAAAGTTATAAAACTGAATTAATAAGATGATGATAAAAATGGGAGCTCATTTCCACCTTTTTCGCTTTTATATTTTTTCAAAATTAAAAAGATTCTTCCGTTTTTAGAAATGACTCGTTAGCAAATATATACAATATTTTCTCCCCTATTTGATATATAAAAGCTGACATAACGGATAAAGCAAAAGCTTAGCAAAACAACGTCATAAGATAATAAATGTGCCACCAAACAATTGGAACGATATAGAGAAGTCAAAAACACTTTTTGGAACAAAATCCGTAACATATCTAGCTTTACGGCCGCTTATTCTTACAAATGTTCGTGCTGCTCCCTATGTCCATAAAAATAAATAAGCAATCCTTAGCTAAAAAATATGCAACGTCAATGTGATGCTACAACAGAGATTCGCTTTCCTTTATCAACAAAAGCATAAGAACTTTTGAAACAAACCCATCTTTCTCGGGATATTTTTTTCCACAACTGATCATATTTCCTTTAATATAAATTGGCATAGCGATTTACGTAAAACATATTGCGCTTAAAACATCCCCCATTGGTTTTGCTTTAGTTTACGCCATTAGAAAAAAAGTTTTTGTAACTTGTTTCATGAAACATAAAATAAAAAATAAACACAGGAATTAAGAAAATGAGCAACCACACGCGCTACTAACGCAGGTATTACAATTTCGCAAATAAATTTAGATGGAAGAAAGATAAAATAGCACCACTCTATACCAAAACAGCCGATAGAAAACGTCTAGCAAGAAAAGCAATTAAAAAGCTTCACAAAATTGGGATTAGTAGAAAAGCAAATGGGCACAAATTACTGAAAATAAAATTCCCACACACAATCGACTACTTTTATAATAATAGATGGCGAAGATATAATAATAGATGGCGGAGAGGAAGAGATTCGAACTCTCGAGAGCCTTTTGAGCCCTACTCCCTTAGCAGGGGAGCGCCTTCGACCACTCGGCCACCTCTCCAACAGAGAGGCATAAATGGTATCAACAGAAAGTTCAAGACATTTTCGACTTTTTTCCCAAATATCTGAAATTTTTCTCCTATTGAGCCCATAGGGATAAAAAGTTAACAAAACAAAAATTGTGTCTTTTTTACCACATTATCTCGAATAGTACATGTATACATTACAAAAAGGTAATTTCATATTTGAAACTCTAAAAAGATTAGTATAGCTAAGGTAACAAGTGCCGCGTATTTTATTTATGTCTTTGTCCTTAATGCGTTAGGTGAATGATACTCTTTAGAAGAAGATTAAACGGACCTCGGAGATCTTATATGAATATTAAATCCCTCTTTTTAAGCTCTACAGCAGCTTTTTTAGCAATTTCTGGAGTACATGCTGCTTCAACAGTTATCGCCGAACCCGAACCTGTAGAATATATTCGCGTTTGTGATGCCTACGGAAAAGGATATTTTTATATCCCTGGAACAGATACCTGCATACGTTTATCAGGAAATGTTCGTGCTGATTTTATAGGCGGTGATAATATCGATGCAACAAGCGAAACTGAACTTAGAGACAAAAGAAAAACCTATGGCGCATCATCACGGCTCACCCTTGTTTTTCAAGCAGCTTCTGAAACAGAAATGGGAACACTCCGTTCATATGCAAGAATTTTCTCAAGCTGGGGTGATGGTAGAGACAGCGCTGGTGCAAGGCTTTCAGCCGCTTACATTGAACTGGGTGGTTTTCGCGTAGGTCTTGATGACACAATTTTCAACAGCTGGACTGGTGATTATGGAAATGTTCTCAATGATGATAGCATAGCACCTGCCGGCACAACACGCACCAATTTTATTTCCTACACCTTTAATGGTGACTCCGGCTTTTCTGCTATTATCGGAGCTGAATTAGGCAATAATTCAGATTCTCTTCCTGGAACAACAGGATACTATATTGATAAAGATGATAAGCTTGTTTCTATCACGAAGGATACTCCTCTTCCAAGTAAAGCAATTAAAAATTACACCCCGAATGTGGTTTTGGGTATAAAGTTTATGCAAAAATGGGGTGGTTTTTCAGCGGTTGCAGCATATGATACTTACTACAAAAAGTGGGCTGGAAAAGTACGTGCAGATTTCAATATCAATGATCGTTTCAATCTATGGGTAATGGCTGGTTATAAAAATGGCCTTGATTACTACACAGTAAATGGAAATGATGAGTTATCACGAAAAAGCACAACGATTTATGCAAACTGGGGCGGTAAATGGGCTGCTTGGGCAGGTGCCACTTACAAACTCACTCCAAAGGCAAATTTAAATGCACAAGTTTCTTATAGTGCTGTAAAAACTTTTGCAACTTCTGTAAATATTGCATATACGCTGGTTCCAGGATTTGTAATTACACCTGAATTAACCTATGTTAATTGGAATGATGATCGCATTGTAACGGATAAAAATAATGATGAAAAACATTTATTCAATAAAAAAAGTGCTTTTCAAGGTATGATCCGTTTACAGCGTTCATTCTAATCCTATTTAAGCTAAAGATTTTAAAAACTGGCAACATAAGTTGCCAGTTTTTATTTTTGCAATCAAACATCATGAGCATCTTTCTTGATACTTATTTTCTTGTCTTTTTGACAAAAATTACTGACTTTCACAAAAATATTCTCAGAAAATTAACCTAATGTGCTTGATAAGAACACTGCGTAGGCGGTGCTTACACATCAATTCAAACAATCTCTTGCGTGCCCTTTAAAGGTGAACAAATACCTTTGCTTTATTACCAAATTGGTCTTTCTTGGTAATTTACTTTTCACCTTTGTTAATTCAGCTCATGATCTTCTCAGATAAATTCTACACTGAACAGATAAAATATTGAAAAAACAAGACATCATTGTGTTTTTTATATGCATGAATGTGTCTTCTACTAACATCCTAAAACACAACATTTTACAACACTGCCTCGCATTAAAAAACTTAATCATCAAGAAACATGTTGTCAAAACGATGAAAATATCCTCTAAAGCAATAAAAGAGAAAATAGATATGTCTTCAAAAAATGAATTGACCTCTTCCCCTTCTAAAAAATAGAGACTCCTATCAGTAGCAATCTGTAAACGACCCACCTTTTTTTGAATCTGCATCACATTGATTTATAATGATAATCTATTATTTTGCATGTTGCAATTAACCAAAACCATTCACTTGTACATGACAAATGGAGAGAGCCATGTGAAAAAAACAAGTAAAGAAAATCCTTTTATGCATCGTTTTAAGTTCCAAGGGCTGTAGTAACATTGAGATCTGGCAAAGTATATAATGGTGCTAGGTACTTTTATTAAGCATAAAAATGAGAATACACTTCATAGAGGATTTTAGATTATATTCTTTATGAACGTCGCTGTAAAATATGTGTTGTGATACAGACTAAAAAACATTTCTTTAAAACAAGCATGTAAATATACAATAAAAGGCCATTTTGATTGAAGCGTTTTATCTTGCGTAAGGAACATGCCATCATATACGCAACATCTTGACTTTACTCGTTTTTAAAGGAAGAAAAATATAAGCACAAAGAAACAATAAAATTTAATCTCTGCAAATCACAGAGCCTTCTATAGAGTTATGTTTCCATAAAACGCCTTATACCGTACATGGGATTTTTTACACAATTAATGCTCTTTTTTACATAAAGCCCATTGGCAAAAAGAAGCCTCTCTTGATAAGAAAAAGGCTTACACGTAATCATATTTTCAATTAAAAAGCATTGAATTCACGGAAAATACTTATCAACCAATGCATAAAGAATTGCTGCTGTTTCAACATCTAGAATCCCATCATAATTTTCTTGACGAAAATGAAGTTGAAATGCTCGGATCAAATCTTTGTATCCTGTTTGGGTACACGCAGCAGAAATGTCATATCCATAACATTTTAGCTTCGCCAAAACATCTTCTTTGGATGGAAAATTCTTAGAGAATTGCTCTTGATAATGACTTTTTAGTTCATCATCATACCATGCTCCTATACCTGCCCTATAAAGTTCTCTCCATGGAAAAGCTGCTCCTGGATCACTTTTCCTTCCAATGGCAATATCACTATGTCCCACAACATCAGTTGGCATAATATCGGGATACCGTTGAAGAATATTCAATGCAAGCTCCTTAACGGCATCAATTTGTATTGGATTATAAGGAGGAAATATACCCCCCTCATCATGATAAGCCATAAAATCAACTGTCTCTTCTGGAGACTCAGAATGACCAGTCGCTAAATTAACGATTTCAATCCCGATAGATGCATCATTGAGATGACTATGCCCAGCCCATGAACTCACACCCGCATGCCATGCACGCTCATTTTCATCGACCAGATTAAAAATACGCATGTCCGTAAAACCTGCCTCACGATATGTCTGCTCTGAAGGATCAGGAACAAGATAGTGTGCACTAACCTTTTCTCCTGTAAGCGCCATAATCGAGGATTTAAAATCAAGAGCCGTATAATGCATGACGAGAAAACGAACGCGACGATTAAAACTCTTGACAGAACGATAACTGTTGTAATCAATCTGATACATAAAAGCCCTTTCTTTTTTGCTTAAAAAGACCACTGCGCACCACAACAAATAGGACACAAATTGTTAAAAAATTTGCAACGAACTTCCTATCTAGATATTAAGAATTACGCCTAAAATTTGTTCATCAAAAACATTGACACTCTTATCAACAATTAAGACACATTTTTATTTTTCCCACACACACGCGTAAAATGTTTTTAACCACATTCACCAACACACCGCATTAAATATTTTCCTCAAACAAATTCCTAAAAATTACCAATCAAAAGAAAAACAAAAGCATAAAATGATCACTCCTTAAATTTTCACGTCTTACAGAAAAAATAGTTTTTCCTGTTATCAAATTGAAAAATATCGCCCCTCGGAAGCGAACTCCCAACTATCGCGCAATCACACAAAACTTATAGGAAAAATTTTATGAGCTCTTTACAACAATTTATTATCAGATAACTGAATGGCACATATTCCAATAAACTGGACGTATTTTTCAATAAAATTTGCAAAGCTTTCCTGTAAATGACACGACTTCTTGTCTTTTCACAACATCACTTTTTGATTTACAAAGAATCTTAATTATTTATAACGCTTGAGGCACACGAAGCCCCTGGATTCCTTGTCATAGGCTCTATTAAAGATAACATATTGATTTATAATAATAATTAATCATTTATAAATATTGAATGCAGCGAGCCTAAATATAGTAAAGTTTTTCTTAATCTTGAATCAATCAAAGTCATTTAATTACACATCAAAAGAAAAATTAACCTATAGATAAAAACCACCTAAGAAAAGGATAAAAATACTTCTTATAATAGAACGTTCAATAATTTGAGCAATATTTTTACGTCCCCATAGAGGTTCATTTGCTTTTCTCAGTTTGCAAATATCTTTTTAAAACCAACCAAGCTGCATATTCTTGTAAGACGACACCTAAAAGTGGTCGCGTATAGGGAAAAGTTACACGATCATCGTCATAACCTTTCATCCGTATAGTCATCGTGGCATGTCCAAGGCTTTCTTCTTGATTTTCTAATGTCTCGATAGAAGGTGATAGGCTCACTTCAACCTCAAGATTTGGAATATTTTTTGTACTTTTTTCTATGGGTTGAAAATATTTTAAAAGCTGCGGATCATTGGAAGACCAATGAACCTCTGCATGCATCGCTAATTGTTTACAAGTAGTAGTCACTTCTGCACCAACCAAATAGGGGTGAAAATGATTTTCAAATTCTTCCACGAAATGTTGTTCCAAGGGCGCTTCTGATTGACCAATCAGCTGCACAAGAACATAGGGACTTTTCCATAAAAAATGCCGTTCAAATGGCTCATTTTCAAGATGACAATCAACCCACTGCGCAATGGTACTTTCATCAATTCCAATCAAAGTCCATGCATACCTCGCACGCGATACAGAAGAATATTTCTTCTCATTGTGTTCTAAATAATTCTCTAAAAGCGCAAGAGCCTGTGATGGTGGACCAGGCAAAACAACAAGCGTACTTCCATCGCAAGAGAGATAAAACCCTGGTGCTGTACCCGTAGGATTATCAAGCACGGTTGCTGTCTCAGGAAACAATGCTTGACGCGCATTACTCTTATCCGCCGTAATCCCTAATCGTTGTAATTGACCTTTTATTGTTTGCCAAACATCTTCATGATGTACCAAAGGCTGCTGCACGGCTTTTGCAACCGCATCACGTGTTATGTCATCTGATGTTGGTCCCAATCCCCCACTGATAATGATAAGATCTTCTTGTCCAAGACAAGAAACAACAGTTTCACTGATTTGCTGTAATTGATCAGCACAAACAAAATGACGTGTGACTTGAATATTTCTCTTGTTTAAGCTTTGGCTTAGATCTTGTAAATTCGTATTCAAATATTGTCCTGAAAGGAGTTCATCACCAATAGTAATAATTGCCGCATGACAAATAGAGACAGGTTTCATGAGAGAATTGCGAACAGCTTCAGCCATTTGACGGGTAGAGGCTACACCTCCTAGATCGTAAGATACAGTTTTTCCAGCACGAATAACCTGATCAACACTCTCAGACAGTTGTTTTGCTGCATCTTTAAAGCCTAAATGTTCTAAGAGTAAAGCCGTGGTATAAAGCATCGCAGAAGGATTTGCTTTATTTTGTCCAGCAATACGTAGTGCGCTTCCATGAACAGGTTCAAAATAAGCAATCTCGCTCCCCACATTTGCACTAGGTGCAAGCCCCAATCCTCCCATTACTCCAGAGCCAAGATCAGAGAGAATATTGCCAAACATATTTTCAGCAACAATCACGCCAAACTGCTCTGGCTTCGTTACAATCCACAAAGCAACTGCATCAACATTATGAATATCTGCTTCAATTTCCGGATAGTTTTGCGCAATTTTCTCAAAAATTTCTCGCGAAAATTGTCCACTTTCTCGCATAACATTGGGCTTATCAGCAAAAGTAACTCGCCTCATGCCATATTTTCTTGCATAAGAAAAAGCGTATTCAAATAACCGCTCTAAACCAAAGCGTGTCTGCAAACGGACTGTCCACGCAGCTTCCTCAAGCCCATATTTTGTCAAATTGGGATGTCTTAACCAAGCGGCTGCTTCAGGAGTGATACCCCGAAAATCCAATCCAGCATAAAGACCTTCACTATTTTCTCTGATAACATAAAAATGAAAAGGTTTTTTCGGACCAAAGATGTATCTTATAGGGCGTATATTTGCAAACAACCCTAATTTTTGGCGAAGCTGAAGTACAGGAGAAACATAGGCAAGGTTTTGCTCTTTTAAATGCGGTTCAAGTTCTTTTAAAGCCGCTTCTTTTCCTTTACTGGTCACAGCTCCAAGTAAAATCGCATCACTCTGAGTAATTTTTTGCCAAGTTGCTTGAGGGACAGGATCTCCTTCCTGTTTCCAACATTCAAAACCAATATCACCATAAGTAAACTCTATTGGCAATTGAAATTGCTCTAAGACCATCAGCGCAGCATCACAAACCTCTGGTCCTATCCCATCACCAGGTAATACAAGAACTTTCTTTTTCATAATCCCTCCATCCATTCATCAATGACTGTATCCGTCATAACAGGATTATCCTCCCACAAACGCGTACCAGCACCAGAGATGATCTTATATTCATGATTGAAACAAGGACTTTTCGTCTGATTATCTACCGTTGCAAGTTGTGACTTTTCTCCCACTAAAGCTAAAAACTTCCCCTTATACTTAACTATTTCATCTCTAGCATCCATCGCCAATAAGAGTTTAAAGCCTCTTGTCATGCGTTCAATTGCCACGCTTTTTTGTTGATCAGGAGCCTCCAATAAAACTCTTTTTTTCATAATGCCAGAAGGATGCATAAAACCATTGAGTATTTCCAAAGCTCCTGATAAATCATTATTTTCTAAGTAAACAAGAATATCTCCAAGGCGCCGTTGCAAAACCTTATCAAGATAGCCAGGTGCATTCACAGCAAGCACAGCTTGAACATTGGGAAGCCGTGCTGCCAATATTTGTACCAACATTCCAGCCATAGAAAATCCCACAAGCACTGCGGGCTCTTTAAAATAGCTTTTAAGTTTTTCTTCTATAAAAGATAAAATATCTACAGCAGAATGATTGAGAACATGAGAACTCTTAGGAAAAAGAGAAAGCGTATCCAGCAGAGTGACAGGGAATCCTTTTGATAAGCATAGCTTTGTCAATGGAGAACAAAAAACACCACCATCCCAAATTGGCATTACAGGAGAAAGAATAATAATAGGAAGGCTCATTGATCAATTCCTCCCCTTATTTTAAAACATGCATTAGAGCCAAAACTTTTCCCACCCAATATAATGAAAATATGTTGAAACTCTAGGCTCATACTCCCCCCCATCATAATCGATTTGTTAAACTCAAACTAAGCTTGTAACAAATTTTAAACCCATTCAATCCAACAACTTAATAAAAAAAAATTCATCTAATGTACAGGTGCCCCATTTGTGTAAAACATCAAAAGCATTTCCGCATAATGCTTTCTTTTTATCATTTCACTCAGCTCATTTCTGAGGTCATAAAATGACGCGCTTTTTGAATATAAATGATAAAACCAATCATACAACACACAGCTAACAAAGTGGCCATAGCCCGTGGGCTATGACCAGAGATTTTTCCGATAACCGCTGCACTTAGCGCCGCACTTCCTAATTGCAAAGATCCCATAACACCAGAAGCCGCTCCCGCAGCTTTCGGATGCGATGAAATAGCCAACGCTGTTCCTAACGGCAATAAAAAACCATTACCAAAAGTCAGAACAGCAATAGCCAAAAAACTTGTCACAAGGGGCCATGGGCTTAGATACATTTGCACAGCAAAGAGCACGCCTCCTATAACAAAAATAATGTATCCTCGACAGACCGTCTTTTCCATAGACTCGCGTTCAAAAAACCATCGCGCCAAAAGATTTCCCAAAATATAGGGCAATGAGACACCAATGTAGCTATAACTAATGTGTATTGGTGATAGCCCCAAAGTCGTGAGTAAAAAAGGCGATTCCACAATATAAGCAAAATAAGCTATGTAAGAAAAACACGGAATAAGTGCATAAAAAATAAATTGTTTATTTCTAAAAACGCCTAAATATGCCTTCATCAATCCTACAGGAGAAAAATGCTGCCGTTTTTGAGGGGGCAGAGTTTCCGTTAGCACAAAACAACACAGCAAAATGGTCAAAAATATAAAAAAGCTTAAAAAGATAAAAGTTGCCTGCCAATGAAAAGCTTGTATCAAAAGTCCACCAATGAAAGGTGCAAGTGCTGGTGACATTCCAATAAAAGGGAAAACAATCAAATAAAGTTTTCCGGCTGCTTTTTTATCTAACAAATCATTGATAATTGCACGACTTAAGACAAGTCCCGCACAAGCACCAAGACCTTGCAAAAAACGTAACACAAGAAAAGCGTGAATATGAACCGTATAAATCGCACCAAATGTTGTAAATAACCACAAGAATAAGCCCAATAGAAGTGTTTTTTTACGCCCAAAATTATCACTCAGTGGCCCATAAATGAGCTGTCCAAGTGCCAATGCCAACAAAAAAACTGCCACTGCACTCTGAATTTGAGATTGTGTCACTTGATAATATTGACGCATCTCTCCCAGTGCTGGTAAAAAAATGTCGGTAGAAATCAATCCCCCCGTCGATAAACATACAATAAGTATAATGAATGGTAATGTATATTTATGAATCATAAAGAAAATCACACTTTTAGTTAGAGATTAAATAGTATTTAATTAAATATAACAAATATAATTATATTTTATGCTTATACATACAAATAATAATTATTAAAAGTGTTATTATTTTACTTTGTAAAAATATTATTTTTCTTATAGACAGCGTTTTGTTTTACGGACTTCATGGGACAAAAAGTTATTCCCTAAATAAGCTTTCCTGTACACACATCTTGCTATAACACACATCAACCTTTTTCAGAAACATCATAGATAAAATGCACTGATATTACATACCTTCTCCGCGACAACAATGGTATTCTCATACAATATCGAGTGAAATGAATCTACAAAATTCAAGGAAGAAAAACGGTCTATTGACGGCTCTACTCCAAAATTACGACCGTACAAAGCCCACTTCTAACACAACAATAGCTTGAAAAGCCTATCAACATAAACCTTTATTGTAAAGAATTTAGGTCTATCAGCTCATAGAGTATAATGACACCCCTGCAAAAAAACAAATATACTTTGCTCATTGCATGAAACTTTTTACTTAAGATAAAAAATTTAAAAAACTGTATAACATATTGATAAATATAATACTGTAATTTAATATATTTTTATTTAATTGACTCATAGGAGCTGTGAATGTGCATAATAGAAATAACACGCGTCCCATTACTGATACCCCTTACAGTTGAAGGAAAAACATATACAGAGATTAGTTTACGACGTGCAAAAGTTAAAGACTTAAGAGAAATAAGCAAAAAGGAAGGGATCAAGCAAACAATAGAAATGATTGCCTGTCTTTCGGGATGGTCTTATGATATGATCAACAAACTTGATGAGCATGACTTTTCAAATATCAAAGATATTTTGGACTCCTCAGTAAAAAAAGCGCTCGACAAAATAATCAGCATCAGTAACGATATTAAAATGGCTTTGAAAAATCCATTCACAAGCTATGTCGAAAGTTTTATCCATAAAATAAAAACACTCATGGGAAAAATAATGAATGTCTGTATTTTCAGCAACACCATGTTGGAAAAATGCAAAAACAGTTTGTATAAAGATATATTTGAAACAAAGGATATAAAAAACATAAAAGAAGAAATCTTTAGCGACTATACACCAATAACAGTGCATAACCCTTCTAATACACCGATTCAAATGAACATTATAAATTACGGTACCTTCATACAAAATAGTCCATCAGAACATATGCATATTGCATCTCATCCCAAAACTGAAAACACAACAAAAAAGTCAATTTTGGATATAATCTTAAAATTGTCAGACATTGCCTCAAAAATTTTGAATCTGCCTTCTTGGTGTTGGGAGCTTTTACTTAAAAGATTGAAATAATTTTTCGAGCATCGTTTTGATATAGAGCAATAAGAGAAGGAAAAACAGCTTAGAACACTAATGTTTCTTCCTTCTCTTTTATCTCTCATAGCTTTTTGAATTGAATACTTTTGATATTTATTTTGAATAATTGAGGCATTCTTTTAATCATAAGTGCAATATAAAAAAACTAAAATTTTAGAAGACGCGCTGTTTTTACAAAAAAATGAAATAATAAAATAAAGACTCTAGAATTTTAAGTAATGATCACCGTCCTGTTTTCGATGTTTTCTGTCCTTTTTGGCGCATATCTATTCACTTTTGGAACATAATTGGCAAAAAGACATTGTATCTCCAGCATATTCAAGGAGATAAAACATGGAAACTCGCATTCCT
>NZ_JBHIMY010000022.1:0-12068 GCF_042194535.1 Bartonella sp. CR84HXZ
ACTGTCTCACAATTTCTCCCTTCATGGTGATGTAAGCTATCAACAAAAGCTTCAGAAAACTGGTATAAGTGGTGCAAGCTTTTCAGGTGGAATACGCTATCAGTTTTAAGGAAAGGCTGTAACAAGAAGCGTATTGCTATTCTGTACATTTTATCAAAAAAGGCAGCACAATATGCTGCCTTTTTTAATCTATATAAGCTACTATTCTTATCCCCTGAAACTTTTTTCTTTTCTCCTCAATGATCTTCTTCTCTCCCATTTACACGAGCCGCGCGGCATATTCATTATCGAATTTGTCTATAAAGCTAAGCAAAGTGTATTTTTAAACAATATAAAGAAAACAACATTGGAAAAGATAATGATAAAAGAAGCTCTCTCTTCATACCTTTAATCTGTTTCTTCAATCCATTAGCTTAACACCACCTGTAAGGATTCATTTATATTTCCATGTAGCGTTTTTTAGGCAAAGCATTTTGACAATGCTTATCCCTCTCATTCCATACAATATATTGATTTATAAAGATAATTATTTATTTTGCATGTTAAATGAGAGTCCCGAATATCGTAGAATTCTCTCATTTCAAACTTGTTTCATGTTGAATCAAATAAAAATTTTCTTGCACGTTACAAGCGGGGCTAGCGTGTGGAGAAAAGTTATATAAGAAAAGCTTAAGAAGCCCTATAATGAACTGTCTCAAGAACCAAGAGCTTGTCACAAACATTGGGAGCTAGCAAAGTGTGTGATGGGCTTGCTCTTTTATTAAGCGTAAAGGTATCAGCTTGCTCCTTCGTAAGCGTAAAGATGATGAGACTCTATGGCTTTAGCGTTATAACATTCATAACCACCGTCGCGAAATAGGCTTTGCTACCCTTAAGGAAAAGTCTCTTTAAAGAAAGCCTGTGAATAGCCCCCTCATCTCTTCTTCTTATAGCAGAGAAAATTTGCTGATCGTTTTGGTGAGTGCACAAAATAATACATCTCAACGCTATAGAGCTTTTATAACGATTATCCTTAATAGACAATTTTAAATATCATACTTCATAGTGTTTTTTAGCATAAGCTTGACCAAGCTAGGTTTTATGAAATCCATTTTTCCCGACTTCTTATGATCATTAAAAAGTTTTTCTTAAGAAAAACTTCAAATCATAGAGAACACCATAACTATAATTCGTTTTGTTGTTTACAATAAAAACATAATGATATAAAAACTGATTGGGTACTTGCGCCATCAGGGGAATGAAGTAAGCATCAAAGCATACCAAATACTAAAGGCATATCTATGTGTAAGAAATATATTTATAAGAAAAATTTTTTGTTATGTACAATTGCTGGAACTTTCATTTTTTCTCATTTTGCTCCAACTTATGCAAATAGACAACCTCCTGAAATTATTAGTGAGTTTAAGCTGGAAAAAGGAGAAGAAAAAACTCTTAATAACGTTTTTATCCGCAATGGATTGAGCGCAGTGCACGCCTCTGAAAAAGCAATTGCCACAATTACGAACTCAACAATACATTCAGCTTCGTTTGCTTTTGCTGTATCACAAGGTGGACGTATTAATGCTAAAGAAGTAAAAGCCAATGCCCTGTATACTGGTCTATCGATTTCAAACGGTATCATTAACATTGAAGATTCATTCATAGAAAGCAAAAAACAATCCGGTATTGTTTTTCATAGCATTTTAGATTATTTTCTGAAAGATGGTGAAGAAGTTATCAATAAGGCAATTCTTAACAATACAAAACTTCTTGTGAAAAATGGTGTCGGTATTTTAGGACCATCATCTTCAAAGTCTGTTGCCGAGGTTCAACTTAGAAATTCAGAAATTCGTTCTGATGTACTATTACAAAATAATGTAAAAAAGAAAACAGATTCAGATCCTCATCCTGTGACTTTTGTATTAACCGCCGATAATTCGATTATGGAAGGAAGAGCAAGAACCTTAGCAGTAAATACAACTGTTTTTAATTTAAATAACAATAGCAAATGGTATTTAAATGTAAGTCAATACGACATAAATCGTGATTTTAGTTCATTTAATTATGCACTCCATGATATTAAGCAACGAGCACTGTCTACCGTTTCAGTACTGAACTTCAATAATAGCTCTATTGTGTTTAATGCACCACATAGGCTGGCAAAGAGTCAATATCAAACCTTGAGTGTAGGACGAACGATTGAGCTCCCTAATCCACACGAAAACAGGGATCCTGCTATAAAAACCGTTTATAATGCAGTAGGCAATGCAAGGATTTATTTCAATACAGAATGGAGTGATGGTTTAAAAAGAGAACAACAAAAAACTGACCGCCTTCTTGTCCATGGAGATGTATCAGGCACCACAACAATTAGTTTCAATAGTCTTTCAAAAGGTGCGCCATCAAAAGAAGAAGCTTCTATTCCCGCGAATATGCGTGGACTGTCGCTCATTCAAGTATCTGGAAAAACAAATGAAAATGCCTTCAAACTAGCAAATGGCTATGTCACAATGGGCAGTTTGCCTTATAAATATGTCTTAAATGCCTATGGACCGACATCACGTCTTGGAAAAGCAGAGAGCACACAAAGCCATTTAGGAGAAGTAACTCAACAATCAAAAGAAAAGTCCTCAAAAACCGACACGACCCCCGTTGTATTAGGTGGTGTAGTTTTAAAGATTGAGGATAATATAAAAGGTGAATCAACACCAAATTCTGAGCAAATAGGGAGCACACAAAACCATTTGAGAGAAAATCAGAATTTCTGGGATTTCCGCTTGCAAAGTGCAACGCTCGATGATGAAGGAAAGATCAGAGCTCTCGTTCCTCAGGTGGCAAGCTATTTGTCCATGCCTAACGCACTATTCTCAGCTGGACTGGCTGATGTAAACAATCAAAACACTTTACTGAACACGATACAAGAAACAGGCTTTGAGAAAAAAGATCATAAAAACAAAGGAATCTTCTTCTCGACTTATGGCAATAAGATGACATTATCCTCTCACCGTACGCCATTGCAATATGGCTATGGTGCCGATATTCACTATGCTGCTTTACAAGCAGGCTTTACATCAGTAGCTCTAGAAGATCAAAACATAACCACCAATTTGGGTCTTTTCGGGACATATGGGAAATTAGCTTTCACCCCAAAAGATATGGAAGGTGCTGACAAGAGTACACTCAATAAATGGTCAATTTCTGCATATAGTGGACTGCGCCATAATAATGGTACATATATCCATGCTCTCTTTTCCTATGGAATGCTCAAGGGAGATATCACCACAGCTCTCATAGGAAAGACTGCAGAATTGAAAAACGCTGATACATTCAGTGCATCGGCGACCATTGGACAAAAGTTCGAAACCAGTACAAAAGGATTGGTCTTTGAACCACAAGCACAAGTTGTTTATCAGCGTCTCATGCTTGGCACATTCTCAGATGTCGATGGCTTTGATGTAGATATGGGAAATCCTCATCAATACTTAGTGCGTGTTGGTGGGCGCTTAACACAAACGACGATTTCTATTGAAAAAGGCAGTATTCTTTCTCTCTATGGTAAATTGAATATTATTAAAGCTTTTTCTAACAATGACACCATACAGATTGGTGAATCATTCCACTTTGATTCTATGGGAGCTTCTGTTGAAGGTGGACTTGGTGTGAATGCACAATTATCACAAAATATCGCCCTTCATGCTGATGTTAACTATCAACATAAGCTTCAAAAAACTGGTATATCTGGAGCAAGCTTTTCAGGCGGAATACGCTATCAGTTTTAAGAAAAGGCAAAAAACAATTTATAGTCTATTCATTTTTAATAAAAAAGCAGTACGAATGTACTGCTTTTTTGCAATCTATAGGAAAGAGCCATCAATAACGGTTCTTTCTATACAGCTTTCTTTAAAGGATTAGTTTCATTCAAACCAAATGCAACAAAATTCTTTATCTCTCAATGACTGTTGAAGTCTCAAGAGAGCCGCCTTTTTGACTTATAAAAATCGAATGGATTCAATAAAAATTGTTGTATATCGATAAAAAATACAAAATATTTTAGCTTTTTTACATCAAAAAAATTCATAGTGAATAATTCTATATACAAGAAAACCAACTGAAAGCTTTTTGTAAATGCACAACAAATCTTCTCCAAAAACTTTGTAGAGTTTTCATAACAACAGCCTTAAGCAATAAACATCCTTGCAAAATATTTTGATCCTTAGCACTTTAAAACAAAAATACTTATCAAGCTAGGTTTTCTGAAATCCATCTTCGCTGCATTGCGCTTTATATTTTAAAAGCTCTTCTAAGACCAATTTTTAAACGATAAATAACAAAGCATAATATTCGTTTTGTTGTTTACAATAAAAATATAATGATATAAAAACTGATTGGGTACTTGCGCCATCAGGGGAATGAAGTAAGCATCAAAGCATACCAAATACTAAAGGCATATCTATGTGTAAGAAATATATTTATAAGAAAAATTTTTTGTTATGTACAATTGCTGGAACTTTCATTTTTTCTCATTTTGCTCCAACTTATGCAAATAAACAACCTCTTGAGATTCCTACGGTCCAAGTAGCTAATGGAGAAGAGAAGAGCCTTCATAATGTTTTTGTTCGTGGTAAGTATGATGCCGTGATTGCTAAGAAAGGTCATATTACCATTACAAACTCAATAATGCACTCAGGCTTTACTTTGCTTTCTGCAACGTCAGGTGGTCAAATTAATGCCAAAGGAATTGTGGGAGAGGCAGAAGGGCATGGTTTGTCACTCACAAACGGCACAATCCATATTGAAGATTCAACATTAAAGGTCATAGGCCACAGCAGAGCCTATGGTATCAATTTTGGTTATATTTCAAGTTCTACAATAAAAGAAGGAGAAGAAGTTGTAAACAAAGCAATCCTTAATAATACAAAACTTCTTGTAAACGACGGTGTAGGTATTTTCGGACCTTATTATCCCAAAACGAATGCAGTGTACCTTAAAAACTCAGAAATTCGTTCTGATATGTTATTAAAAAATGAAGTCTCACCCTTCTTCGAGGTTCAACCTGCTACTTTTACATTAGAGGCTGATAATTCGATTATGGAAGGAAGAGCAAAAACGCTTCCTCAAAATACAACGGTTTTCACCCTAAACAATAACAGCAAGTGGCATTTAAAAATTAGTCTATTTGAGTTGAAAAATAGTTTTAGTCTATTTGATTATAAGCTCCTTGATCTTAAAAAACGAGCACAATCTATCGTTTCAGTCCTAAACCTTAATAATAGCTCTATCATATTTAATGCGCCGCATAAACTAGCAGACAATCATTATCAAACCTTGCATGTAGGAAAACATCCACAAAAAGCAGAGCAAAACAGAAACTCCAATGCAACAACGGTTTACAATGCATTGGGCAACGCAAGAATTTACTTTAATACAGAATGGAGTAATGGTCTTACAAAAGAACAACAAAGAACTGACCGTGTTCTCGTTCATGGTGATGTCTCAGGTACCACAACGATCTATTTCAACAATCTTTCAAAGCATGCAGAACCATTCGATGATGAAGAAGATTCAATTCCTTTGAATATGCGTGGGCTCTCACTTGTTCAAGTTTCTGGGCAAGCAAATGAAGATTCCTTCAAACTTGCCCATGGCTACACCACAATGGAGGGCTTACCTTATAAATACATACTCAATGTTTATGGACCAACATCCAGCCGTGGGACAGCCGATAAGACACAAAGTCATTTAAGCGGAATATCACAAGAATCAAAACAGAAAGATGCACAAAATACCAATGCATCATCCCTTAAAAAAGAAAACAATGGACAAGCTCCCTTGGAAGAAAATGAGAATTTCTGGGATTTTCGCTTGCAAAGTGCGACTCTCGATGATGAAGGAAAGATCAAAGCTCTTGTTCCTCAAATGGCAAGCTATTTGGTTATGCATAATGCAATATTCTCCTCTGGCTTGGCTGATATAAACAATCAAAATACACTATTGGATAATATGCACTCAATAGTTTTCGGATTAGAAGGTCATAAACAGAAAGGGATATTCTTATCAACTTATGGAAACAAGATGACGTTATCTTCCAGCCGTAGTCCATTGGAATATGGTTATGGTGCAGATGTTCGTTATGCTGCTATCCAAGCAGGCATGACATTAGCAACGTTAGAAAATCAAAATATGACCGCGAATCTTGGTCTTTTAGGCACATATGGAAAGCTTTCTTTTGCGCCAAAGGATATGGAAGGTTCTGACAAAAGCATACTAGATAAATGGTTCTTTACGGCATATGGGAACCTCCACCATGACAATGGTCTCTATGTTAATGCACTTTTCTCTTACGGCATTTTAAACGGACATATTACAACAGCCCTTATCGGCAACACCACAGAGTTAAACAATACGGATACATTAAATATATCAGCTACCGTTGGACAAAAACTAGCAACTGGTATTGAAGGGGTGTCCTTTGAACCACAAGCACAACTTATTTATCAACACATTGCATTTGGCACTCTTTCAGATATTGATGGCTTCCAAGTTAATATAAAGACCCCTCATCAATGGTTGGTCCGTATTGGAGGGCGTTTAACGAAAACAATGCTTCCCATTGAAAAAGATCGTATTCTTTCTTTTTATGGTAAATTGAATGTCATCAAAGCTTTTGGTGAAAAGCGCACTATCGATGTTATTGAATCTTTCTATCTCGATTCTATGGGCTCTTCCCTTGAAGGTGGGCTTGGCATTAGCGCGCAACTTTCTAAAAATATCGCACTTCATGCTGACGTTAATTACCAACATAAACTTCAAAAAGCTGGTATCTCTGGAATTAATTTTTCCGGTGGAATGCGTTATCGCTTTTAGAAATCTTAGCTCTCTATTTTGACGCATAAGCAGCGCTGAGATGAAAACAGTGCTGCTTATATTTTACTACATTACAAAAATTGTAGTGTGTCAAAAAGTGGTTCATTTTTAGCAAAACAAAGAAAAATATCTTAAGGAACATCTCTATGCATAAGAATCTTTTATGTACAGCCGCTTGTGCTTTGTTTTTCTCTTCTTTTAATTTTACGTCTACCAGTACCGCTTCTGGCTTAAACCCTCAAACACGCCATACCATTGATTTAATAAACACACCAACACAAGCATCGAAAACGACTCTTAACACATCCGCAAAAGCTCATGTGAAATTACCCATAAAAGTTAGGAGAACCGCTACCGCTGATACCGAAAGCACCTCTAAACTTACAGATAATGAAGCAGCCGCAACTTCTGCTTCTCTTGATTTGGCAGAAAAAAGAACAATTCTTACGCCACAAAAAGAAAGCTCTTTAGTCATGCCTATCGCGATGTTTTCTGTCGGTTTTTCTGATGTCAACAATCAAAATATCTCGTTAGACAATATGCAAATAACAATGTTTGAACCCAAAGATCATCCAGAGAGAGGCGTTTTCTTATCCACTTATGGCAATAAGAGCACCTTTTCTTCCAGCATTCAAGCAAAACAAGATGGTGTTCAAGCAGATATTCGCTATGCTGCATTTCAAGCAGGGGCAACATTAATAGCGCTAAACGATCAAAATATCAGCAGCAATTTTGGTCTTTTCGGAACATATGGGAAATTGTCTTTTACTCCTAAAAACAAAGAAAGCTCTCATAAGAAAATGCTTGATAAATGGTCACTCACCGCATATGGAAATATTCAACATGACAGTGGCCTCTATGCAAGTGCATTTCTCTCTTATGGAATTTTCAAAGAAAATAACACCACAGCTTTCATCAAACATACCTCAAAAGTAAATAATAGTAAAACATTAGGGGCCGCTGCAACTGTTGGTCAAAAACTGTCAACCAGTTTGAAAGGTGTAATCCTAGAACCGCAAGCACAACTTGTTTATCAGCGTCTCATGCTTGGCTCTTTCTTAGATGACGATAACTCTAAAATAGACATAAGCAAACCTCATCAATGGTTGCTCCGTATTGGCGGACGTTTGACGCAAAACAAAGGCCATGCCCTTTCCTTCTACGGCAAACTGAACGCGATCAAAACTTTTAGTGAAAACCTTCCGCTTGCTGCTATGGGATTTTTAATCGAAGGTGGTTTTGGTATTCAAGCGCACTTATCTGAAAATATCGAGTTTCATAATGATCTCAGCTATCAACATAAATTTAAAAAAGATGGCATATCTGCAATAAATATTTCCGCTGGAATGCGTTATCACTTTTAAAAATACTGGTATTCCTATCTTGAAATATAAAGCACTCTCATTATGTTTCGTTTTGTCTCTTACAAAAGAAACATAATGAGGTCAAAGTTTTATCTTTTATTGAGAGAGGGGAAATATTTAGGAATACATCCATATGAAAAAAAGTTTTTTACTATACACAGTTTCTGGAGTTCTGTTTTATTCTTCCACCAGCTTGTCTTATGATCTTCATGATACGAATGCACAACCTACGATAGATCTCCCGTCTCCACAACCCGCTCATTCAAATGCATCATCTTCATATCCACCTTTAACATCTAGCTCTACAAGAACGATCATAACCTCTCCTCTTACAAAATCTCCAACTACAGAAATAGCTCCAACAGCAGGAATGGAAGTAAAATCTAGAAGACGTTCAGGTGTTTTCACTTCTTCTACAGACTCTTCCAGAAAAAAAATGCCCGAAAATTCTGCTGTATCCTCAGAGTCAGAACCTCCACAACCTGCACCGAATTTACGAGCAACACTTATAAACTTAGAACCTGCAAGAGTGGAACTTACAAAACCAACAACAGAGCTATCGCCAACGCCTAAAGAACCAGAACTCGCACAGCCAATATCTTTAAGACCAGAAACTGGAAAACCAGCATTATCGGTACCGCCAAAATCTGTAAAACCAGCGCCCGTACAATCTGCCTCTGCACAAAAAATATCTGAAAAATCAGAGCTTGAAAAACCAATATCACCAATAAAACAACCTGAAAAGTCTACACAAATTGAGGATATAAGCTCTAGAGTTGAGGCTGAAAACGGTAAGACCATAACGCTACATAACAAAAAAATTCAAGACAATGGTTTTGCTGTACATGCAGAGGGAAATAATTCAAAAGTCAACATGATAGGGGGAACAGTTGATGCGCGTTTTGTTGCATTGAGTGTATCAGATGGTGGAGAAATTGATGCTACAGGTATTACTGTAACAGCAGAAACAGCTGGTTTGGTCAACATAGAAGGAACAATCAAACTGAAAGATTCAAGCGTACATGTCACGGGCAATCATGAAGCGGACGGTATTATTTTCCGCAACAATCCGTATAATGCCCCTAGAAAACGATATACACGCAATGCTGAAAGGAATGCCAACGCCGTTCAAGAACAAGATTTAGCCAATATTGCCGATAAAGTAATTCTAGAGAATACAAAGATTTTCGTTGAACATGGTAGGGGTATCAACCTTTATGGAATAAACATAAACGGTGAAGTCAGCCTTAAAAATTCAGAAATTCATGCCGATATTTTATTAAAAAATATAAAAAACGAAAATGCTTTCACAAACACCCTTACACTGGTTTCTAACCACTCTTCTTTAGAAGGTCGAGTAAAAACTTCTAAAGATAATAGAACTGTTTTTGATCTAAAAGAGGGGACGAAATGGCTTTTAAAGGCGAATAAAAACGCTGGAAATAATGATAATGTTTTAGATGACCATGTACAGTTTGGTGTTGATGAAAAATCATACTCTAACCTTTCTGGATTGCGCCTTACAGATAGTGTCATTATGTTTGACAAGCCAATGGAGGGACATTACCAAACTCTGTTTATAGGACCTAATCTTCCGAAAGCAGATGGAACAGCTCATACAACAGCGGTTTATAGTGCAACAGGTGTTGCAGAAATTTATGTAAATACTCAATGGGATAAACATTCTCCTATCACGGAGCAACAGACCGATCGCATTGTGATTAATGGCGATGTCTCAGGCCGTACTGTTGTTCACATCAATCTCCAAGAAACAGATAAAAAAATAACCGATAGCTCTGCTGTTTGGGGAGAAGACATGGCGTCACTTCCTTTAGGGACACATGGGATTTCAATCATTCAAGTTTCCGGACAAGCAAACGAAAATTCCTTCACGTTATCAGGAAACTATATGACAATAGGGAAACAGCCTTATAAGTATGTACTTACAAGCTATAAACCTGGGACATCTCATGAGAGCCAAAATCTTTTTGGTAAGAACAGTAATTTCTGGGATTTCCGCTTACAGAATGCCTACATTGATAAGGATAAAAAAGTTCGAGCACTTTTACCACAGGTAGCAAACTATTTAACCATATCTAATACTTTATTTTCTGCTGGATTTACTGATGTAAACAATCAAAACACGTTGTTAGACAATATGCGAACAACAGTATTTGGGGCAGAAGACAATAAAAAGAATGGTATCTTTTTCTCTTCCTACGGCGAGAAAGTCACCTTATCTTCCAACCGCGATCCACTGCATTATGGTTATGGTGCTGATGTAAACTATACTGCTTTACAACTGGGTGTCATATTAGCCGCCTTGGAAGGCAAAGACATAAGCACACATTTTGGTTTTGTAGGAACATACGGGAAACTTGCCTTTACGCCAAAAGAGATGCAAGATTCTGAAAAGACGACACTTGATAAATGGTCTCTTGCCGCTTACAGCGGCATCCAACATAGCAATGGTATATATGTAAACACCCTTCTTTCTTACGGAAAGTTAAAAGGAAATATTACCACAGCTCTTGTTGGAAATGCCGCACAACTGGATGGTACGGAGATGCTTAATATATCTGCAACCATTGGTCAGAAATTAGCGACCAACACAAAAGGATTGGTATTTGAACCACAAGCACAATTCATTTATCAAAATCTCATGTTTGATATCTTCTCAGATGCCGATGGCTTAAAAGTAGACATGGGAAACCCGCATCAATGGTTGATGCGTATTGGTGGACGTTTAACAAAAACTATAATGGCTGTTGAAGAAAGTAAGGCTGTTTCCTTCTATGGTAAAGTAAATGTTATCAGAACTTTTGGTGATGGAAAAACAATAAAAATTGCTGATACCTTTCATGTTGATCCTACCGGCTCTTCAGTTGAGGGAGGCATGGGGGTGAATGCATATCTTTCTCAAAATATCGTACTAAACGCTGATATCAGCTATCGGCAAAAACTGCAAAAAGCCGGTGTATCTGGCACCAATTTGTCTGGCGGGATACGTTATCGTTTCTAAAGCAGAAGCTAATTTTAACTTAAATAAAATGGCAGCACAAAGTGCTGCTTTTTTATTTAAACTTATATTTTTTAAATTCTCAAAAATCATTATCACATTAAAGAAGATTTTGACTTATAACTTTTCTTTTGCATATTGAATAAAAAACTGAATACCATAGCATTCTCTCATCAAAACACCCCATGCATAAAGTTTTATGTCTTACACCACACCTCAAGCGATGATGTTTTTACAGCACAACAGAATAAGCATTCATGCGGATTTAAAAAAGTTAGCCCCTTCTTCGCTGTAGACGCTCCATTTATTTTAGATGATGTACATTTAATATACCTGCTATAAAAACTTGCTATCTGTTATAAATTCTTAAAAGCGTGTTTTTCCTCTAAAATCTCAATGCTACACCAACTCCACCATAAGACAAAATATTGATTTATAAAGATTGTTCATTGTTTTGCATGTTAAATGAGAATCCAGAATAGCGTAAGATCCTTTCATTTCAGACCTGTTCCATGTTGAATCAACCAAAATCATGTCTCTTGCAAGTTACAAGCGGGAAGAGCCCTTGTGGATAAAAAACTATTAAGAAAGGATTAAAAATGCCCCTGATGAACCGTCTCAAGTGCCAAGAGCTGTAGCAACACCCACGAGCTGGCAAATATGCACCAGCTTACTCCTTTATGAAGCGTAAAAATCGTGGTGCTCTATAGATTTACCGTTATACCATTCACGGATAACATGTAAGTTTTATGTAAAAATAACTTGCTGTATTTATACAGCTTTTTTACAGTGAGGGACGCGTAAATAAAAGTTAGGGAATAGGATTTTCTAACATTTCTCTA
>NZ_JBHIMY010000023.1:0-11144 GCF_042194535.1 Bartonella sp. CR84HXZ
AGTGCAACGGGAAGCATGTTGAAAGGACCGCTGAAAGTGGATGGTGACCTTATTTATACCAAATCACAAGTGGATGCAGCTATCTTAGCAGAAACAAAAAAGATCTTAAAAAAGCTTTGAGTAATAAAGTCATTAATTGGCCGGCTCTTGCCGATGCTGAATTGCTCTATACACAGGATGGAAAAATTCAATGGCCCGATTGGGTAACGGATAAAACTAAAGTTGAGATCCAAGCTTGGGGTGGTGGGGGTAGTGGTGGTTGCTCTTGGTCTTATTGCTTAGGCGGCGGTGGAGGAGGTGGAGATTGTTCCGTGTGGTACGGCTATAAAGCCAGTTTAAACGGGCATGAGGATATCATCATTGGTAAAGGAGGAACTTCTGTTGCAAAGCATGGTGCGACAGGAAACTCTGGAGGAACAACAACCGTTGGAAAGAATTTTATTACCGCTACAGGAGGACATGGTGGTGGGGGAGCTGACGTCCGTATCTCTCACTCGGGATTTGGTGGTAGTACGACTTCCTACTATTCAGGCTCTGGTGGCGCTGGAGGCGCGGGGGGAATTTTGGTTTAGCAACAGACGAACATCTAGGAATCGCCAAAGGCGGAAATGGTTATGCTGGAACGAATGGAATTACGAGTAAAACAAGTGGGAATGGAGGCGATGCTGGAGGTGATACATCACGTGGTGGCGCTGGAGGACTAGGCAAAGGTTCCTATAGTTCGGGAAAAGCAGGGCGTGGTTTTGGTGGTGGCGGTGCTGGTGCTCATGACGATTCTTCTCCAAGTGGTGCTGGAGCTGATGGCGCTGTTCTTATAAGATTATGGAAAGAATAAATGGATGCACAAGTAACCAAGATATGACAGAAGTCAAATGGATAGCTGTTCTATAAGCAGGCTTATATGTTTTTAAGTCCTTTTATCGCTCTTTCAAAGCCCTTTTAAAGGGCTTTTTGAGTGACAGTGTCAGTCTTATGAAGCATGGTGATGATTGTTATGGTCTCTTCATTAATTTGGAGAGCAAAATGACAATAGAATTTAAACTTCGTATTCACTTTATTAAGAACGGCAAGGGATCTGAGTTTTTAGCAATATTTGATCAGACAGCCGTCGGTATGGTCGTAAAATCATTGATATTAACGTGCAAATTTATCCCCTCCATGCACCTATTCTTCTCTTTACGCATGAGTGGAGAAAAGAGAAACAGTCTAGACGATAAGGCTTTCTAATGGGATGTTACTGTTTTTTCCATTTTAGCACTTACAATGTAAGCTATTTGTTGACGTTAACAGTATTCTACGCTATATAAAAGAATGATTAAAACGTTTAAAAGCAAAACATTGGCAGAATTATTCAAAACGGGAAATTCATCCAAGATTGATAAGAAACTTATAAAACGTATCATGGTTGGTCTTGATCGTTTAGATTTTTCTGAAAGACCAGAAGATATGAATCTTCCAGGATTCAACTTTCATTCTTTGATTGGATATTCACCCACTCGTTACACTGTCCACGTTAACGGACCATGGTGTATTACCTTTGAATTTGACTCATGTAATGCTTACCGTGTTGATCTTGAACAATATCACTAAGGATACAGTTATGAATGACATTCCTGCACAAAGAGATAAAAACCGTTGTCCTACTCATCCAGGAGAAGTTTTAGCAGAAATTATTCCTGAAACAGGCAAAACAAAATCAGAAATTGCGCAGATGCTTGGTATATCACGCCAACATCTCTACGATATTCTGAACGCAAAAAAGCCTGTTTCTCCTGCTGTTTCCGCTTGTCTTGGCAAAATGTTTGGTGATGGAGCTGCTATATGGTTACGTATGCAAGCCAATTATGATGCGTGGCATGCTGAACGCGAAACAAATGTTAGCAAAGTTCCAACACTTCACGCTGTTTGATCTCTTCCTCACTTTGAAGAGACGATGTTTTATGAAATACTAGATAAATAATGACATCCCCTGCTTTAAACATGTTGATCACTATTCAAAATGTCATCTAAACCACGATCTAAATCGTCTAATATATTTTGCGGTGCATCTGCATAAACAAAAGATTGTACACGAGAACGCGCTTTTATTAATTCATGATATAAATCAACAGGAAGCAGATCTTTAGCACTTAAGTTCATTTGTTCCATTCTAAATTTAATAGCCTCAATAGGATGAGGAGAAGAAATAGGATAATGTTCTGTTTCATAAGCTTCAATTAACAAAACAAGAGTTTTCATTCTATCAAATTCTGGAGTATTAACTTCTGGCTGCTTATCAAACATTGCAGACACAACTTCTAAAGCTTCTTGGTAATCTCTCTCTGTACAAATTGGTTTGATATTCATTTCTTAAATTCTTTTAGTTCTACAGTATTCCATTAACAATATTTAACTGTAACATTTTTGTTGACAATTGTCACTTAATATATTACATCTTATTTAAAATAAAGTTGTTGAGTTTGCTATGATCAAAACATTTAAAAATAAAGACCTACAATCTCTCTGGGAAACAGGAAAAAGTAAGATTGATAGCAGGCTTCATCAGCGTATTATTCGCCGTCTGGATACTCTTGACGCAGCTTCTCAAGTTAGTGATATCAATGTACCAGGTTATAATTTTCATATGCTTAAAGGCTTTACTCCAACTCGCTACACAATTCATATCAATGGTCCTTGGTGTATCACTTTTGAATTTAAAGACAGACACGTTTACCATGTTGATCTAGAGCAATACCACTGAAGGTTTTAAGATTTGTAAAGGAAACTATCCATGACCACACGTAATCCTAATCGTTGTCCTTCTCATCCAGGAGAAATTTTAGCTGAATCCTTAGAACATTTAAATGCAAGCAAAACCGAAATTGCTAGGATTCTTCAAATATCACGCCAGCACTTGCACGGTATCCTTAAAGGAGAACGTCCAGTCACAGCCGTAACAGCAGCTCGCATTGGTAAATTGTTAGGAAATGGACCAGCCCTTTGGCTACAGCTTCAAGCCAATTATGATACATGGCATGCCTTGAGGGACATTGATGTCTCTTCTATTCCAACACTAAAAGTTAGTAAAAAAGCAGATGTGCAAATGGAGCATAGCCGTTAAGAAAAAAATCGCATACCTCCCCGCCTCAAAGACGAGGAGATAAATCGTGTTTTTAAAGTTAAGCAGCTTTTACAACAGGGCTTGCTAAAACTCGCTTAGCTTCTTTTGTAACTGATTTGTAATGATCAAGCTCTTTTTCGAGGTCATTTGCATCCAACAAACGTCTCATCATCAATCCTAAAATTTCTCCAACACCAGCAGGTTTTTTAAAACACTCATAAGAAAATAATTCATAATCGACAGCTTGTTTTTTTAAATCATAGAAAGCTTTAACGAGTGCTTTTTTGAATGCACGCACCGTATCATTGTTACGCATATAGGTCATGAGTAGAGTGGCTTGTGGTTCGTTGAGAATAGCAATTACTCTTTTCTGTCTTCCGCCTTTGGTCCCAAAGGGTGAGATTTCAAATCCAACCCTTCCAAATTCTTCAAAGTCTTCAATGTTTTGACGTACCAGCTTTATAACTGTAGCGTGGCTATTCCCCACACCATCGGCAATTTTTAAAGAGGTTGTGACAGCAATACCATCATTGTTGATTGTTACTAGATTGTTCATAATGAACTCCTTACTATTTAGTTTTTTTCTATTGACGCCCTAGAGGGGTATCGGGTGCTAGAAAACACGGTAGTAAGTCCGTCGTTACGCTTTCCCCATAAGGGTATTTTATAGCGTAACTACACCCGACAACATTATTATACGCTATGCGCATATAACGAGTCAAAGCATTCAATGCACGGAAGAAGACTGTTTCGGCAATCTATCCGCTTACTATCAAGGTGTTTTCTAGGCACCTTTGTATGAATCTAACGGTTTTAAAGTTTTTGTCAAGTCGTTCTCAAGAGCGGCTTTTTACCTCTCATTTTTCCCATTCATTTTCATTCACCCCTCATTTAAAGGAGCATAAAGTATGGCAACAGGTTTTCTACACGGTGTTGAAGTTGTCGAGGTTGACGACGGCACCCGCCCTCTTCGCGCGGTACAATCGGCAGTTATCGGAATTGTTGGCACAGCACCTGATGCCGATGACCGAGCATTTCCCCTTAACACACCCGTTTTGGTAACGGGTTCTCTTTCACAAGCCGCTAAACTGGATAAAACAGGCAAGCGTCAAGGTACCCTACCCAATGCCCTTGATCTTATTTTCAAGCAAGTGGGAGCTATTGTTGTTGTCGTGCGTGTGAACGAGGGTGACAATGAAAATGCAACACTCACCAATGTTCTAGGTGGTGTGAATGCAAATGGCGCTTATGAAGGCGTCCATGCTTTGATTGGAGCGGGGTCCATTGTGGGACAAACACCACGCATTCTCATCGCTCCAGGCTTTACACATCAACGCCCTTCCAGTGTGAATATTGAAGAGAATGGAACTGGTGCAACTGCCAACCCCGTCGCAGCAGAACTCATTGGCATTGCAGAGCGTCTGCGTGCTATTGTGGTGCTTGATGCACCAAACACAACAGATGAAGCAGCCCTTAGCACAGCAAAGGATTTTGATTCAAAGCGCGCCATCATAGTTGACCCTTTTGTAAAGGTGAATCGTGATGGAAAAATCTTAGAACAGCCAGCAAGTGCAGCAGTTGCAGGTGTCATTGCTAAAACTGATTTTACACACGGTTTTTGGCATTCCCCTTCAAATAAAGTGATCAATGGCATTGTTGGAACTGCGCGCCCCATTGATTTTTCCATTGGTGATCGATCAAGCCGCGCTAACCTTCTTAACGAACAAAACATCACAACAATTATCCGCGAAAATGGTTATCGTCTTTGGGGGAATCGCACCCTTTCAAGTGATACAAAATTTGCTTTCTTATCGGTGGTCAGAACCGCAGATATGATTAATGACGCCATTTTGCGCGGGCATCTATGGGCTGTCGATCGCAATATCAAAAAAACCTACATGAGTGACGTGAGTGAAAGCGTCAATGCCTATTTGCGTGATTTAAAAGCACAAGGCGCCATTCTTGGTGGGCGTTGTACGCCTGATCCAGAGTTGAATACAGCAAGCGCTATTGAAGGCGGCAGAGTCTATTTCAATGTCGAATTCACACCAACAACACCAGCAGAACACATCACATTCCGTTCACGCATTGTGAATGATTATTTAGAGGAGATTTTTTAATGGCTATCCCCGTTTTACCAAGAGTTTTGAAATATTTTAACATTTTTGTCGACGGCATTCCCTATCAAGCAAAATGTGAAAGCGTAACATTACCGAATTTGAATTTGGTTGTTGAAAGCTATCGCGGGGGTGGCATGGATAGCTCCATTGAAGTTGACCTTGGTCTTGAAACTCTCATTCTCACCATGACCATTTCTGACTGCTCTCCAGAGTTGATGACACTGCTGGGGCGCACTGATGTCGACATTTCATTGCGCAGTTCAATGCAAGCGCAAGGCACACCCGCAGAAGGTGTTGTCATTACCATGAGAGGACTATGCAAAGGCTTTGAAATGGCAGAATGGCAACCGGGGAGCAAAGCAACATCCACAGCAACATTCACATTACAGTATTTCAAATATGTCCAGAAGGACGTTGAAATTGTTGAGATAGACGCCCTCAACATGGTGAGGAGATTCAATGGCGTTGATGATTTAGCAGGTCATAGAGAAAACATAGGATTATAAAAATGACAGTACAAACAAGCATTACACATAAATTACTTGTACCGGTTACTTTTGAGGGAAAAGAACACACCACAATTACCTTACAGCGCCCCAAAACAAAAGATGTGCAAGCAATCGATAAAAAAGAAGGCATAGAACAAACAATCGCTATGGTTGCACGCCTTTCTGGATGGCCACATGAAGCGGTTGGAGAACTCGATATTAATGACATGGCAAGTCTTGGAGAGATTTTGGAGTCTTTTACCAAACGGCGGGACACCTCGACTGGGAAGCCGCCGCTAAACTCATAGCCGATATTGCCATTGTGTTCCATTGGTCCCTTTCAGACATGATGGAAATGGAACTGGAAGAATTGGTCTTTTGGCGAAATCAAGCAGCAGAAAGGTATAAGACAAAATGAGTGAAAAAGTTGCTGATGCAAAGGTGAGATTGTCTCTTGAAGACAAACTCACCGCACCTCTTAAACATCTTCAAAAAAAATTTGATACATTGTCAAAAACACTCTCACATAGATTGAGTATTCCGCGTTTTTCTGCTGCCGTCAAAAACATGACGTCAAGTTTGAAAGGTGTTCAAAGTGCTCTTGGAGTGGCGGCAAGCCGTGCTTCGGTCTTTACCGGTGTCTTAGGGCTTGCTGGTGGTGGTCTTGTGGCAAGTGTAGCCGCCCTCACCATGAAAACCATGCATCTGGGAGATAGTCTTTATCACGCATCACACCATTTAAATATGAGTGTTGCATCACTTCAATTATGGGGTGATGCAGCCGATAATTCAGGCACTTCTGCCGAACTTTTTCAACAATCCTTAGCGGTTTTAAATAGGCGTTCAGCACAAGCCTATGCTGGACAAAAAAGAGGCTTGATGGGCTTTGAAGCACTTGGCATTTCTGTCAAAAACACTTCTGGAAAACTCAAATCCACTTCTGTCTTGTTAGAAGAAATTACCGACAAGATGAGTAAGATGAAAAATCAAGCACAAAGACAGCATATTGCCGCTCTGCTGTTTGGGGGCGATGGTAAAGAAATGGCGACCATGCTTGCACAAGGCATGGCACCCATTAAAGAGCTGTTTGCAAAAGCGCGGAAAGGAAAATGGCTGATAGGTGCTGATGTCGCACGCTATGCAGCGGACTTAAGTGACAAGATGGGAGCCTTTAAGAAAAAAATAGGCGGTATCGCGAGCTTTATTGGCGCGCGTTTCATGCCCGTGATCAATGACATAATTGACGGTTTTTCTCGCCTGATTGATGAAAACCGTGACCTCATCCAAACAACCGTTGCGAGCTGGGCTAAAAGCGTAAAAAAAGTCTTTAATGATTTGCTTAATCCTACCTCTGATTTGAGAAGAAGCATCAGTGATCTTATAGAGAGAATTAAAGGCTGGTTTCAATGGATGAAGCCGTTGATTGGTGAAATAACCCTCTTCAAGGTAGGACTTGTGGCACTTGGTTCGTTCATTTTTGGTCCTCTCATTGCCGCATTAGCCGCAGCGGGAGCAGCGTTTGTCACACTTGGCTATACTATAATGACGACACCTATCGGTTGGCTAATTGGCGGCATCGCAGCTCTTGTTGAAGCTGGATATCTGCTCTACAAAAATTGGGACAAAATCAATGGCTGGCTGCTTACATCACTAGCCATAGTAAGCGCAGTTTTTATCAGGCTTGCTTTCGCTCTTTCAGGACCAGTGCTTTCAGCCTTCACTTCCGTTGGTTCTAAAATTACCGGTCTGGCTGCAAATCTTGGAAAATCCCTGCTCTCAAAAATAATCGCAGCAGATAAAGCTTTTATTAGATTTTCTGCTACTCTGGGAAGATCACTGCTTTCAGCATTAGCCTCAGCTGCTTCTGCAGTTGCCAGTCTTGCTTTAACTCTTGTAGGGACACTGATTTCGGCAATAACTGCCGTTGGTTCTGCTTTTATATCGCTTGGTATCGCAATCATGACCACTCCTATCGGCTGGATCATTGGCGGTATTGCTGGCCCTTGTTGGAGTTGGATATCTGCTCTACAAAAATTGGGATACGGTAGTGAGCTTCATAAGCAACTTGTGGAATTCTTTTGCCAACTTATGCAGTAATATTTTCAGTAACCTCTTTACACTCTTTAAAAACTTTTCACCGTTCTCTTGGATTGCAAAAAAAATCAATGCATTGATTGAGTGGCTGTTTGGCGTCGATTTAATGGAAGCAGGTTCCAATCTCATTGGTAGCTTGTGGGAAGGTATCAAAAGCCAATGGAATGCTCTGTCTGATTGGTTCAGCAACCAGATTAATCAATTAACCAGCTGGATGCCTAATTGGATGAAAAAAAAGCTAGGTTTTAATGTTTCAATCAACAAAACTTCAACCCAAACAATAAAAACCTTTACCGATGAAACCAATGCACGCGCAAAAAAAATGCTGGATACAGTAGTGGTTACAAACACCCCGCCTGAAAAACGCAAGAGTGGTTTTAATGCAGGCATAGTCGAAACAGGACAAATGCAGGCAACAAATAAAGTGGGTGCCTTTAAAACTCCAAAGCCCATTACGGTTCATAAACCCGTTGAAGTAGACGCCCGTGTAACCATTACAAATCTCAATATTTCAGTACCAAATGGTCTCAAGGACGAAATCAGAGACGCTGTCAATCAAGCACTTGAACGCTATGCAAAACAGCAACGTTTAGCCATAGCCTCTAGCCTTTCGGATTAAATACCATGATGTTAGCTTTGGGTGGTTTTATTTTTTCGATTGAAACAGCAGCTTACCAAACACTTGATATGTCTTATGGTGTTCCATGGGTGGAGCAAGGGCGATTGGGGAGAAAGGCTGCTCTTCAATAGCCTGCTGTTGCAAATGCGGAATTTTCTTTAACTGGCGTGATTTATCCAGATTTCAAAGGTGGTCACAGACAGCTCGAATATTTACGGCAAATAGCGCATATGGGACCTCACATTCTTGTGACTGGTCAAGGCAAAATCTTAGGTAAGTTTGTCATTCTTTCTGTAGAGGAAAAGCAAAGTGTTTTTCATCATAATGGCACCCCCAAAAAACAAGAATTTACAATAAAATTGAGAGAATATGGTGAAGACCTATGAGTGATCTTTACGTAACAAAAGAAGGTGATATGGTTGATGTCATTTGCTGGAGATACTATGCAAAGGGTCAACAAGCCCTTGCTGTTGAACGGGTCTATGCAGCGAATTTGGGGCTTGCAGACTATGGACCCATTTTAAAAGCAGGAATCACCATAGTTTTGCCGTCCCTCCCCTATCCGAAAGCCACACCAGTGATCAGAATTTGGGGTAGCAAATCATGAAACCTTTTTGCACGGTTCTGGCAAATGGAGAAGACATCACCAAAACGCTCATGGATTATGTTTTATCAATTGAAATTACCGATGAAGCAGAAAACAAAAGTGATCGTATCACTATAGAGCTTGATGACCGTGCGCGTGACAGTGATAACGGCTTTCTTGATATTCCTCTTATCGGGACAGTTATTTCCATAACACTTGGCTATGAAGGCGGGAAAAACCGCGAGATGGGAGCCTATCTGATAGACGAAATCTCTGTAAGCAGCCCACCACAAAGCTTAAGTGTTACAGGGCGCGCCGCATCAATGAACACATCTTATAGAACCCCAAAAAGCCAATCCTATCACCAGCAAACCCTTGGCAGTATTGTTCAAGAGATAGCAGAGCGTAATGGCTATACGCCAAAGGTTGATCCTTCTCTTGCAAAAATCGTTGTGCGTCACATTGACCAAACAGCTGAAAGCGATATGGCTTTTGCTACACGCCTTGCAGAAGACTATGATGCGGTAGCAAAGCCCGTTGATGGCAAACTTGTGCTTGCCAAACGAGGTGAAGGCAAAGCCATTACCGGTGAAACACTCCCTATTGTTGTTATTCATGAGAAACATTGCACCTCTTGGGATTTTAAATACAGCGCACGAGATGAAGCAGGTGCAGCCAATGGCTTAGAAACAGATGTGGGGGACGACCAAAAAGCCGCTGCTGATGCACGAGAACCAGAAGAGATTGATGATGATGAAAACTTTATCCATATGGATGACAATGACAGAGCAACACCACCATCATCTGAATCGGAAAAAGCAGAAACAACACCTGAGAAAAAAGAAGAAGACAAAGAGAAAAAAGGCGGTGTTCTCGCAACCTATCATGATATCCGCAGTGGTGAAAAAAAAGAAGTCAAAGTTGGTAATCCGCCGTTTCATGAACTCAAATATACCTACCATAACCAATCAGAGGCTGTTGCGGCCATTGCTGCTTATCGCAATAAATCATCACGCGGTAAGTCTTCTTTCTCATGTGATATCGGTGGTGATCCGTTTGTGCAAGCAGAAGCAAAGCTTGTTCAAGAGCCCCCTTTCCGCCCCTATATTCCAGCAGAATGGCGTATCAAGAGCGTTAAGCACAAACTTGATAAAACGGGCGGTTACACCACAAAAATAGAGTGCGAACTTTTTGACGAATCACAAGAAGATGCGGCTGGAAACGTTGCAAACACAACACCAGACAAGGATGATACCCTTGATCCAAACGCCCCACCAAACGCATGTGACGAAGGCGAAGGCGTCATCCATATGGATGAAGAGGATACATGATAGGTTATAAACTAGATGTAGAGCCCCTCATTAAAAAGATTGCTTAAGTAAAACACATCTCCCCTCCCCGTTCTTAAAATGGGGAGGTGGTTAAGATGCTTCTTCTAAAGCTGTCTGCTCCTTACAATTCTTTTGAATAGGTGTCAAACTCATTTGCAAATCTAAAGCATTCAAAACACTAAGAAAAGTAGAAAGTCGTGGATCACCTTTATCGCTTAAAGAACGATAAAGAGACTCGCGATTTAGTCCTGTCTCTTGAGAAACAGTTGTCATTCCTTGTTTACGCGCAATAATACCTAATACATGTGCAATATAGCCACTATTTTTGGTTTCTAAAGCATCATCTAATAAGATCTTAAAGTCTTCAGGCGTATTAAAATATTCACTTACATCAAATTTAGTAATTTCCATGTTTCATTTCCTTTACTAATTGAAGGGCTTTTTCGATATCTTTTTGTTGTGTGGATTTATCACCAGCATTTAATAACAAAATGATTTGTTTCCCTTGTTTTACAAAATAAATCCTATAGCCTGGTCCATAATTTATTTTTAGTTCACCAATGCCACGGAAATATTTCACGTCTCCTAGAAGCCCATATTCAAGGCGGAAAATACGTGCAGCAATTTTCTTTTGCACTTGTTTGTCTTTTAACGAGTCTAACCACTCTGTAAAATAGTGTGTTTTTTTAACAATAAACATTTGTAGTTTATATGCTACACAATAGATAATGTCAAATACATTATTTTGTTCCAATGAACAAGCTACATAGGTTTTAACAAGCCATCCTTTCAAATGGGAAAAATAT
>NZ_JBHIMY010000024.1:0-10998 GCF_042194535.1 Bartonella sp. CR84HXZ
CATGCTTTAAAACTTCTACCTCTAAAGCAAACACATAAAAAGCTGCACACATGATGCAGCTTTTTTTGCAAAATTTCCTGATTGCTCTTTTGTATCATTGTCTCTCATATCAGATAACTTCGCCAGTCTATAATCCTTCAATACTCCCCTTTCAAAAAACATAAGGAGTTGCTCATCGCTGCAAATAGGCATTGTGCTTATTTTGAAGAGAGCTCTGTAAACTTCCTTTCTCAACTGATTATCAAGAAAAACTAGACAAAGCGCGGGATATCCCATAAATACGCAGAAGAAAATTGTACCTTTAGCATCTTGGGGAGGAGCACTGTGACAAAGAAAAAATCCATGATTTTCGTCCAAATAGGACTTTTCCTTGTTTTGGGCTTTAGCAGCTTTGCCGATGAAACAGCGCAAGTTACATTTGCTCTCCACTTAGCAGAAAGCACAGCTTCTATTTCAATGCTCCTTTTTGCAGGGCTTATCGGGGCAATTTTTGCCGGACCAATTGCACCACGCCTCTTGCATCGCTTCCAACCAGCACGAACAGTACCCATTGTTTTATTGTTTGAAGCACTCTTTATAGCCACAGCTGCAATCGCCAACCAATTTTGGATTTATATTGCACTTTCTTTCGCACTGGGTTGTGCTGGTTCAATCTTTTGGTCCGCAATCCTCGTTTCCGTCCCAGAATTTGCAAACAATGATCAGCAACTAGACCGTATAAACCGCGTTATCCAAACAGTTCGTAATCTTGGTTACATTGCTGGACCACTCTTAGGGGGGGTGTTGTATGGAATATCAAACGGGCAAAAAGGATTGTTTGCGCTGTCAATCATGGTTCTTTTTGCCACCTTTATCACTCTCTTCTGTTTTAAAAGTTTAAAAATTCATACACAAACGACAAACACAACGCAAAAAAGCAAAAAAGGGCTAGACTTAAGAGGCCTCTTGCGTAAAAAAAATGTTGTCTATGCTCTTGCACCCCTCATCATTACCATCATCCTCACCTCTGCTCTCAACGTCTTATCGATTGTCCGCATTCGTACCGATCTCAACTTAAGCGCTGAAACCTATGGGATAATCACAAGCATGGTAAGTCTTGGCCTCGTGGTTGGTCCACTCTGTTTCTCCAGCCTTTTTCATCGCTTTGGCAATGCCGCTGGTGCATCACTTGCCGCTACAATCATTGGATTTGCAATTTTCTGCTTTTCCCTCACACAACTCATATGGCTGATGATGCTGTCATTTTTCATCCTTGGGAGTGCAAACGGCGTACAAAATGCTCTAATGGCAAGTTTTATGATGAAAGCCATTCAAAAAGAACAGCGAAACAGTCAAATGCCCGCTTATCTCTTCATCATACAAACATCCGTATGCCTTGGCTTTATAGGAGCCGGTTTTGTCCATGTTCATCACACACAATACACACTCTTTGTCATCGGCATCGCCACAATGATCGCAGGCATATTAGGTTTTATTTTGAACAGTGCCGTACAAAAAAAGGAACAGAGAGAATTTGAGAATGGTTAGTGGACTCGGCTGTTTGTCCAGCCAGCAAACAATGCCCCAAAAATGGCATGACAATCACCACCTGATCAAATCATTGTATCTCTCATGCAACCCCATACCAACCCAATAGGACTTTGATAAACCACTCTTTAATGTAGAGCAACTAACAACCCTCCCCAAAACTTGATATTTTAAAGCAAAAAAACAATAACATCATGCAACAAGATCCTATAGGCTTAAACTTTTACAATGGAACAGGCGGCTATGTGTGGCAACTGGCAGACTATATGCGACATGATTGTCATGAGAGCTCCCATACACTTGAATTGCAAAAACCAACACCACCCATAGCCATCAATTCTTTCGCTGTCTATCCACGTGAACTCAATCCTTTATCACGCGTTCAATGGGTAAAGGACGTACAGATAACGAGAAATAAACCAGCTTTAATTGGAAAACGGCAAATACAACCTGCAACCGTTGTTTCTACAAAAGGAGCGGCATTTGGCGGATTCGACTTTCCCACATTTGAAGCACTTCGTGAAGGCTGCCTTGTCCAATCACTGAGAGAAATACAACTCAATGGTACTCTTCTTACCTCTGGAAGTCTTTTGATATCACTTTTACGACACGGTCTCATCAAAACAGATCAAAAAGCATTTTCAGAAAATGATGCAACCGCTCTTTTACGAGAGCCAACATGTATTATCATAGATTCTTCTCTTGGCACTCTTGCCATTAATCAACTCAATGGGCGTACAATCCGGCTTCATGAAAAAACAAAACATCTCTTGAAGCAAGCCACCACACCAATACGTATTCAATATCCGCTAGAGGATTCAATAAAGTTTTTTGTAAAAGCAGGAATGCTGCGATTGATAAAATTATAAGGATAAAAAGATGCAGCTGATAAGACCTGGCATGGGAACAGAAAATAGTGCTCAACTTATCCATGCGCTTATTCAAATGGCAAGACCGCGCACAGTCATTGAAATCGGTGCTGGTGATAGTACGCGCTTTATCGCAAAAGCACTTCAAAAAGCGAAATTATCATGGCAACAAGATAAAAAGCTTTTAGAATCCTCCACTTGGGAAGAGCGCACAGCTTTGCTTGATCCTTCAGGAATTCCTGAAAATTACGAACCACAACTGATTACAATTGATGATTTTACAGCCAAAGGTCAATCAGCAGAAGAAGTATGGCAAGAACTTCTTAAAGATGGCATTAAAAAAGATACTGTAACATTTATCAATGAGAATTTCTTCTCTCTTGATGAAAGCACCCTCAAATCTTGGGGACCAATAGATTTTGCTTGGATCGATGCTGGAACTCCAGCAGATGATGTGCGATTTGTTATAACCCTTTGGGAACAAATCACTCCTGGTGGTTATCTTTGTTTGCATGAACCAACAATGACAACAACAATTGCTCTCAATGGGGCACAACGGGGTCAAAGTGTCAGAACTCCTTTGTGGGAAGAAATCCTCTATCGGCTTGATGGCTCCTATGAGGCTTTAACACTCCCCGAAAACCACAAATATCGCCAAAGTGGTCTGGGGATAATTCGCAAACGCACCTCTGCCGAACAAATTGTACGCGCACAATCGCTACAAGCAGAACTCATAGAAATCAATGAACTGCCCATTCGCAATGATCTTTTGCCCATGGGAAAAGAAACCCTTCGCAAACGCGATACCCGCAATTCACTAATCTCTGCCATGACCTCACCTACACTGCGCGCTGTTTATGCCGCCATTATCCTTGGTGCGAAAAATCTTTCCGAAGTCCTCAAACATGTCGATTCAGATGCGAAAAACATTCACAAATCCATCAATCGCCTTTTGAACCTCGGACTTATTCACAACACAACAGAAGGATTTCAAGCCGAAGAAACACTGTGGAAAATGCTAGAAAATAAACATGAGCGGAATAGGGAAAATTTAAGCGACCGCCATTTAGAAACAGAAGAGATGCTATCAAAAATTGCACAAGCCTTTCAGAAGGAAAAAATCTATAGCGAAACGGAAGTTTCCAAGATATGCAACCTCTTTACGATAGACTTTGCCCGATTACGACGCACTCTTGTTGAGAGGGGTTTTTTACAACGCCATGGAGGCAAATATCAACGCATGCGCTAAAAGAGAATTGAAAAATGTTAGCGAACTCTATCGTTTTTCTTCTATATTTCAAGAGAATGAATAACCTTCCACTAAAAAAATATAATTTCATTAAAAGGTTATAAAATCATTCATCTCATTCATATGTTGACAATCTATGGAGGGGTTAGTACATCCCCTTTATAAAGGATACAATGGAAAAGCAAGAATACGGGGTGCCAATTGGTTATCAAATAGGATTAGAAACAGTCAAAATCACCAGAAGAAGATATGGGATCAAGGTCTCAATGATCTTACCGATTATTGCGCAAACATCAGGAAACAGTGTTGTTACTCAACCCAAATCATGCTCGATATTTCTAAAAACATCGTAGACAAACAAAAAATAACATTCTTGCAGTGGACTGACTGATGAATTGATAAAGAGACTATTTCAACGAAATGTGCACAGCGGAAACAGGGCTGACAAAACTTCCTCAACAGATACAACAAAATGTATTTGATCATTTAACGGCACTTCTATGGAAATTCCATGGGCAAAAATAAAATTCCTTTTTTCATCTATAGCACAGTTTTTCTTTCTGAATTTTCCTTTTTCTTTGTACTCCCTCTGATTGGAAACTCTTCTCTCATAACTGCTGCCAATGTTGCGTTTTATCTCTCTGGGTCGGTAATCCTTGAAAGCATTCTCATGGTAACCACAACAAGTTTATTAGAAAGACTTTCTCGTAAACTCTTAATGGCTACCGCCTTTATTTTAAGGAGTAGCGCTTTTGTATGCGTTATCCTATCGCTCATGCCTTCTGCATGGTTGACCTTTTTTACCTTAATGGCTTTTTCGAAAGCAATTTCAAAGCCATTTTTGAGAGAAATTTTATCAGAACATCTCAAGGGAAGTGCTCTTAAGCGCGCATTAACTCTCTATTCGTTTTTTCAAAACGCTGCGGTCGTTATTGCCCCTCTTGTTGCAATGATTGCCATAAAATATAACGCATCAACTTTTTTAATGGCTTTTTTTGCACTCCTTGGTTTGTATCTTTGTGTTCTATCTCTCAAAATTGTTTATCATTACCCGCATAAAACATTATCTCTTGAAAAGGATAAAAAAACAAAAAAAGCTCTTCTTTTTTCTTTAAAAACAATAATACATAATCGTTCTATTGCTTATTTGCTGGTCACGGCTTTGCTTTGTACATTTCTCATGGGAATTTTCATCACCACCACAACACTTCTCAATAAATTTGACAGCAATCTCGCCCCTTATAGTGGAATTTTCTTTTCAATTGTTGGCATCAGCATTTGTATCTGGCAGGGAGTAATCAATAAACATCTCACCCTTTCCGATAAAGCAACTTTTTATCTGCTCTGTTTTATGGGAAGTTTCTCCTCATTTTTCCTCATGGGTGGGGTCTTTACCGCTGTAACCGCATTAATTGCCTACAGTGTCTATGAATCTGTCATGGTTCCAGAAATATATTATCAAGCAGGGAAAACAACCGTATCCCTCTCTGCCAGTGTTCTTTTTAGTTATATTCTTGTTGTTTCAAATATTGGCCAAGCCGCCGGCTCATGGACAAGTGGATGGATCATCAGCTATTTCAACAGTCATATCGCTTTCATCTTTTGCATGATTGTTGGTGCCTCCGCCTTTGCCTCTTGCCTGTGCCTCATACAAACTAAAAAATAAGCAGCTTCCATGTCACATATCATTTTTGAAAACCAGTAGCACAACAAGAGCACCCAAAACACTTCGCCATAAATCACTCAATTATGGGGCTGTAACACACTCTGCGGCAAAGAACCTCAAAACGGTCTTTAAAGATTGTTCTGTAAGCCCTATTGCCAATTGCCTCACAGCTTAAAGGATTATGGAGCGGATTTTTGTTTTCCCATGAAGTTTGTCACCTTTTTAAAATAACATATTATCCATTCGCCTCTATGGTTGATCTTGAGACTTTGAATTCAGCTATCGAAGAATTTTCTATCGATACCATCATATGCCTACCAAGTTTTGCGGATAAACTTATTACCATATCTTGAGAAAAAAATTAAATCTCTCAAAAAACCTATTTTCTCTTGGAGAAGCCTTTCAAGCTTAAATCTGTGTTGAAAATAAAAGACATAATCCCTGAATTGCATATTAAGCCTCTTAGCTTTACCACCCAAGAAACTGGTCCAATAGGATTCCAGTGTTACAAGATTGCCAATGTTTTTTAGACAAACAGTAATGTTTACATTTTATAGGACACATTCAAGCGAAAACACATCCTGAAAATGATGCCTAAAAACAATGAATGAAGAGTATCCTTTTTTATCCTGATGATGCTTCATTACTTGAGCGCATCACAGGTGAGAGTGTTCATATTGCATAGGATCAATCATATAACTGTGGAACACCACGAACATACCTTACACCTGAAAGGAAGAACACCAACCTTTTATAATATTATGGGCGCTTTAACTTCTATTCACGATTTAACAAATGTCTTGAATCTTCAAGATTGTACTCTTTCGGCAAAAGACCATGCAACGCATTATCGTGAAAAAATTTGAACACGGGTGGATAGAGTTTTATTGTTCATTAATTCACCTGCACACCCTTAAAAGAAGCGCTCTTTTATCATCGCTCTCATCCTCTTATTTGATAAAAGAGGGTATCAATAAAGCGCAATTTTTCCATATTTGCTTTATGCGGAAATCTCAATTTGTTCGCTCCTCAAGCTCTGAAAAAATACCCCCCCCAAATAAAATCCTTTTTTCAAACTTCTCAATATCCTATAGTGCCTGATAGTGATTTAGTGGAAATTAAATAAGCTAAGATTGCAACTTCCCACAAGCGTTCTTGCGCTTGATTATTATTGCCCCCATACGCGCTTTTTCATTTTTTTCAACGTCCATCAACACAGTTGTCCTTGTCATAATCGCATTTTGAAGGGGATAAACAAACGATTTTTGCGGCTTTTTTCACCAAATAATTCCCATGAAGAGAAGATAGAGATGCATTTTGTACTGGTGGAAGCCTCAACCTTTGACTTGGCTAGACTTATAGAGGCAGCAGAAACGCTCGCACTTCACTTACACCTCCTCACCCATAATAAAGATCTCTATTTTTATGAACTGGATTATATTAAAAGCGTGCATCTCAGTGTTATTGAACGCGATACATTTCATCATGCGGAAATGATAACCTATTGCCAAAATTTAAAAAACTTTAGTGGCATTCTCAATCTTACAGACACGTGGGCGACAAGTGTCAACGAAATCTCCGCCCAGTTGGGATATAAAACCCAAAATGCCTATGCGATAAATATCTGTAGAGACAAAGCTTGTTTAAGAAAAATCCTCTGTGAAAAAGGTCTCACAAAAGGACAAATAACTGTTATTGAAAGTGAGGCTTTCCAAGCCACACACAAGCTCTCCTATCCTGTCATTCTGAAAGACCCACAGGGAACAAACTCAAAAAACGTATAGTTTGCAGAAAATAAAACGGAATTTACCGCAATCATGGAATTTATAAAAAACCATACTTCCCTCAAAAAAAATCTCATTGAGACCTTCTTTACAGGCACACTCTACAGTGCTAAAACCATTAGCTATCGAGGGAAAACAAAGCTTCTCGCCCTCTCAAGCAGGGTCATGTCAGACATGCCTGACTTTAAGAGACTTGCAACAACTTTCCCTTAGACAAGAACATTGCACAATTACAGGGAATAGAAGAAGGGATTAAAAATATCCTAGCAGCTGTTTCCTATCATGGGAGCTTTGCACATACGGAATTTATCATCACTGAAGGGAACTTCTTTAAAGTTGTTGAATAAATCCACGCTTAAGAGGCGTGCAAATTGGTGAAGCACTCTGCCAAACTTTTAACACCAATATCTACAAAGGATTTTTAGAATGTGCACTAGGAAGAGAACCTAAATTATTTCAAAAAGAACTGATCCCCAAACCTTTATCGGTCAAGCACTTGTCTATGCAAAACAACAGGTAAATTTCAGCAAATGCGCTTGCAACATGCAAGGAGCAAACAAGCTATTCTCTACCCATTCCCTTACAGGGAAAAACTCTGAATTTGAGAGAGCAATCTGCGTGCGCTGACATTTTATTGACCTCAGGAACAAGTTCAGAAACGGCTCTGTTAAATGCACTTTCTTAAGCAAAAAAAGTAAATCTTGTGGTGGCAAAATAAAATGGTGCGTAAATTCTTCACTTTCAAGGCAAGCATAAAACTCATCCTCATAACAACTTTACTGAGCAATATTGGGATATTTATGGTTGTCCCTTTTTTGGCGATTTACTTAAATAAACTTAACTCTCTCAGTACAACAGAAGTTGGAATCATCATCGGAGTAGCTTTTTTGTGCAAAAAGGCAGGCTCTCTCTTAGGAGGGTTGCTCTCCGATTATGTCCATGTAAAAAAAACAATGCTTTTAGGTCTAGCAACACGAATCCCTGGCTATCTCATCATTGGTTTTACGCATAATTTTTATATCCTCCTCCTCTCTTGCGCCTTCATTGGTTTAGGAAGCAGTCTATACACTCCTGCTGCGAAATCTTTTTTAGTAAGAAATGTTTCGAGAACTGAAAAAGTGGATGCCTTAGCAACAAGATCAGTCTTTGTTAATATAGGGGTCTCTATCGGTCCCTTGCTTGGAATGTTGATTTTTAAAATGCTCCCCTCCTTATTATTTAGTTTCGTTGGATTGATCTTTTTTTTATTATTTCTTCTGAACTGCACCTTAAAAGAAAGATCTAATACTAACAAATTGGACAAAATAAATTTTTCTGATTTTAGAAAGTTGCTCACCAACAAGACCATGCTTGGCGTTTCGCTTTTTATATTCTTGTTTACCTTTTTTTATATCCAACTCGAAAGCACCATACCTGTATTCAGTGATCAGGTTTTTGAAGGAAGTGCTACTTCTTTTATTTTTGTCTTGAATGCTCTCATCGTGATCTTTTTCCAAATGTCTGTTTCCAAATGGGCATGTAAAGAAAACTCCAAAACGCCCAAAGTATTATCCTTTGTTTTGTTTGGAATCTCATTCCTCCTCCTCCACGCTCTTGAGCATTCTTATTTTTACCTCTTCTTCGCGATCATCCTCTTTTCCTTTGCTGAAATCGTGATCTACATACGCCTCGATTATGAGGCCACAAATATAGATGAACGCTTAATCGCTAGCACATTTGGAATCATGAGCTTGTCCAGTGCTTTCGGAGGCATGGCAGGAAGTTATCTTGGCTCCCTCTTCTACAACCAAGAATTTTTTGGATTATCGGTTTGGCAGATCTTGAGTATTGCCTCTCTCAGTACCGCCCTCCTCTCTCTCCTCACACTCAAAAATTCAGCAAAAAGGTAAGTTGATGAAAAAGCATATTATCCTCTTCACCCCCCATCATGCCATGATTGATTGCACATCACTCAACGATATCGAGATGACAATTTCGGACAAACCTAAAAATACCCCCCTCTCCACTTATATGAAGCAAAACTCTCTCTTTCTTTTTGCTTATCATAATGTATCTTTTACGAAAAAAGATCATCAGCGCCATCCATAGCAAGAATAAACAGCCATAATCATCATAACATTGACGTTCTCATAACTTTGCCCCCAAAAGCTCTTCCACAAGCATCAGAATTGTCCAGACTTTAAAGGCTTAAAACATTATCATGGAAAAACAATGGAACAAATACAAAAATAAATACGCAATGCATTTATTCCTTTCTGATCATGCAGAGTATTCTCTCAAATTTTCAAACATGCAAAGTGAGTTGACGACGAATAGACTCCTCGATAAACTCATTGAGATCAGCTTAACTGATAGCTTCATTTTGGAGAAAGAGGGGTTGTACACAAGAGAAGCATTTTGGGGGGACCATCAGCGCTTCCAATCACATTCATCCCCATATTAAAGCCATCACAAACGCGTATTAATTCTCAAAGCCTGTAATTTATAGAGCAGGACCAATATTTTAAAGAATATCTGTAGGGAGCATGATCATGCAAAAGGTGGATTCCTATACCAAATCAGAAAGGTATGTCATATATACCGTAATTATTTCCAGCATACTTCCCTTGCTGGATGGAAGCATTGTTAATGTCATCCTTCCAGACCTTGCTTTTTATCTTTCAGTAGAGGAAAATAATATACAATGGGTTGTAACATCCTATTTTCTTGCCACCGTGCCAGGATTGTTGATAGCAGCTTTTGTGCAAGGAAGAATAGGTATCAAAAGAACTTGGTTTCTTGCAAGCTTCATTTTTATGCTTGGATCACTGGGGGTAGGATTAAGCTATAATTTTCCAACCATTATATCTGCCCGTATCGTTCAAGGTTTCGGGACCGGTCTTTTGCTGCCCCTTAGCCAAACCATCATTGCCTTACAATTTGGACAGACACGAGTGCGCCAAGCCATGGGCACCATAGCCGTACCAACAGTTTTCGCTCCTGCCTTTGGTCCGCTGGTGGGTGCCTCACTTGCTCAGTATGTCTCTTGGCGTTTGTTATTTTTTATCAATATTCCGCTCATTTTATTGGCGCTCACCATTGGAGCGAAACACTTAAAGAGCAACGAAACAACAAAAACAAAATTTAACTTATTTGCATTTTTAGCGTTTTTCATATCGCTTATTTCATTTTTTTATCTCACAGAAGCCAGAAATATAAAGAACAACACCTCCGTATATATCCTAGCACTTATAGCGGTGATATCTCTCATATTGTTCATTGTTTCTAATCAGAAAGCAAAAAACAAATTAATCGTCTTTAGCGGATTTCAAAATGTGCGCTATACATTACTCATGATCATGGGGCTTGTTGCTTCATTTCTTTTTTATAGCTTCCTCGTTTATTTCCCACTAGCCGTTGCCATGGAACAAGCCCATGAAAATAGCCTTCTCATCATCGGCGCAGTCCTTGCTTTGCAAGGAGTGGGTGCATGGATCGGAAGGAAATTTATTTACCAAAAATGGAAAGAAAAATCTCCCTTTTTCATGATAGGAATTGGTTTGGTGATATCAAGCTTTGGATTATTATGCTTCGGCTATAATATAAGCATGGATGGGCTTGGATTCTTGCTAAGAGGCATAGGGCTTGGCATCACCACCATTGTCTGCCTTTCCGCCCCTATCCAATATGTCAACAGTTTATACGTCAAAGATACAGCAGTTATCACACGCATATTACAGCAAATAGGCGGAGCTTTGGGGGGTGTATTCGCTGGCTTTTTGATCCATTCGCTGACAGAGGAATATCTTTCCCTCAATCAAACATATCTCATATTCTTTATATTCTCTATCGCTGCATTTTTACTGTTTTGCCTCGCACTCTCCTTATCGCATAAAGAGAAGGGCTCCGATTTATGATATGCTT
>NZ_JBHIMY010000025.1:0-10643 GCF_042194535.1 Bartonella sp. CR84HXZ
ACACACCCTCTCCTTATGCCATGTGATCGGCGTCTGATTATTGCGAAGACGACGTTCCCCTATGCTTAAAAGACCTTCCGTCGTATCAACTTCGGCAAACATTTTCGTGATAAAGTTAAAACTTCCATCCGGCGCTCCCATCTCTTGCGAAACAACCGTTGCCTCCATCGGGGCTCCTGTAAACATAACAAGCCTATTGTTTTCATCAAAAGCACCAAGCATTGGAGCGCCACTTTGCCAACGGGGGCTGTCTAAAGAAGCAGGCAACGCCTCAAGATTGAGCGAAATCTCATCTAACTGTTCTAAAGTATACCCTGTTGTAAACACTGGAAAGAACGTGAAAGGCTCTCCCTGTATCGTCGACCATTTCTGCAAGCCCCAATCATAAACAAAGGTCGTTTGCTCGTTATTGCCACTCCTTAAGGACCAATAAATCCGGTTATCAATGGGGTCTATAACTCCTTGCATCTTATCAAGAGCAAACTTATCAAATGTTTTAAAAACCGTTCTATCAACCTTTTCAAAGCCTATCGGTAAAAGTTGACCATCCAAACTCATCTGATAAAAACCACCATCACCTGCAAAAAAAGCGTCACTCCCTCGACAAGCTATAGAGGCTGCACTGCGGGCTCCTCGCTTGTCTTGTATCTTTTGAAACGTAAACACAATCTTAGAACCCGCAACAAAGGTTCCAGCATAAATAGCAGAACGCATAAAAATGAGGGGATTGGTGGATTCTGTTGCCCCTTGAACATATTCTCCATCCGGAAAATCTTGAAAATCGCAATCTTTCTGTTTAACTGTCCAATGGGTTGCATCTTCCAAACCAGACCAATGAATGCGATTGGGGTGATCTGTCAATTGCATCAAACAAACAAAAGGTCCCCAAACCTTCACCAAGCCTGCTTTCGGCGGATTGCCTCCTAAATCTTCAAATCGTTCAGAACTATGGGTATTAAAAACTTGTGGTTTATCATTTTTATTCACCGCAATAATTCTTTGACCAAAAAGAGCAAATGACCATTGATTATCCTCATGCGCATGATAGGTCACACCACTTTGGCTAATGTCTTTCCAACCCTGCGTTTGACTATCATAACTATAAAGTTTTTGCTTGCCTCCTACGATTATCTTAACACCATTACCGCTTCTAAAGGCGATTGAACCCAAAGGTTTTTCTTCCAAAGGATTAGAAACAACCATTGCACTAGGCATGGGTATGTAACCACCATCTGCCGGTAAAACATTCACAAGGCTATCCGTAAAACTGCCGTTGACAACCGCAACATCCGGTCTGTAATCGGCTATAGGAAAATAAACCATGCTAAAAATCCGTTGGTATTATTCTGGTCACGTTATGACGTTGAGACGTCTCTGCACGCAATTCATGCAACTGTTCGTTAAAGTCACTGTAAGCTGCCGTTGCACAATCGGGGTCTTTCAAGATATTCTTGTAAAGTTCGTATTTTGCACGCGCCTTAATCAAATCAAACGCGTGCACAAACCATGGATGCTCCTCATCGACACTCTCTATCTCTGATAAACGCAATGGAGAGAGAATGAGTTGAATCTGATAGACTCTATCCGGCGTGGGATAAAGATGTAATTTCCTATCAAAATAACTGTAACAAACCGACGTTCCTTGCTGCTCTGATGATAACAAAGGCTCTAAAGAAACATGGTCCTTACATTCCAAGGCAAACTTATGATGTTGATCAGAACTCAGATAAACGTTTTTGATTTTAACAGCACTTTCGATATGGCTGGTAGTGCTTGCATCATAAACACCTTGTCCCGCCCGTGTCTCAAACACCACATCACGGCTTTCGTTAAAGTAAAAGGTCTCTCGTTCACAAAAACGAATGGCTGCAAAAATACTTTCTTGGATTTGATGAACATACTCATCGGCTATGTCATCAATCTCATCTTGAATGACCGATACAAGATATTGATTTATAATGATAATCTAGCTCTGTTCATATTGAATTAGACCCCCGAATAACGTAGGATTCTCTCATTTCAAATCTGTTTATCTTGAATCAATCAAAACCACTTACTTGCACATCACAAGCGGGGTTGATGTGTGGGTAAAAATTGTACAAGAAAGGAGTAAAAATGGTTCTTATGAATCGTCTTAATGCAAGGGCTGTCGCAACATTGGGAGCTGGTAAATATAATGATGGTGCCGGCTTGCTTCTTCATAAGCGTAAAGATGGTGGTGCTCAATGGCTTTATCGTTATACCATTCATGGTCGGCGCCGCGAAATGGGCTTGGGTGCCTTGCGAGATGTTTCTTTAAAACAAGCCCGTGAATTGGCAACTGGGTGGCGTGCTGTTTTACGTGAGGGGCGTGACCCCATTAAAGAACGCAATAAACAAAAGCGTGAGGCAATGCGCAATCTCCATTATTTAAAAGATATTGCTCTAGATGCTTTTGAAAGCCGTAAAGCTGAATTAAAAAATGATGGTGAGTCTTGTAATTGGTTTTTACATTTACGCCTCCATATTCTCCCTAAATTAGGCTGTCTGCCCGTTTCAGAGATTACCCAAACAGAGATACGCGATACCCTTGCCCCTATTTGGCATACAAAAGCTGGAACTGCTCGAACAGCACTAATGCGTCTTAATCTTTGTCTCAAACATGCGGCTGCATTAGGGTTAGATGTTGATTTACAAGCAGTAGAAAAAGCAAAAGCTCTCTTAGGCAAACAACGTCATAAAAAACAAAGCTTACCAGCCATGGATTGGAGAGATGTGCCGGCTTTTTACCAATTTCTCTGCAAAACAACAACTATAAAACATTTAGCTTTGCGTCTGCTTATCCTTACAGGGGTTCGTAGCAATCCTTTGCGTCATATTCGTGAAGATCAGATTGAAGATGATATCTGGACAATCCCTGCTGAGAATATGAAAGGCAAGCGTGATGCCACAACAGAGTTTCGTGTGCCCTTATCATCTGAAGCATTAAAAGTAATTGAACAAGCCCGCTGTATCTCTAAGAGTGATTTCATCTTTTCACTTACCGGTCGTGGTCCTCTTTCACATACGATGATGGCTGCGTATATGAGAAAAAATAAAATTGAAGCCTGCCCCCATGGTTTTCGTTCTAGTTTACGCGATTGGCTAGCAGAAACAACCGATGCCCCTTATGAGGTCGCTGAAACCATTCTAAGTCATACGGTCGGAGGGCAAGTAGAGCGCTCCTATCGTCGCACTGATTATCTAGAACAGCGTCGTGTCTATATGAATAAATGGGCGGCTTATGTCACCGGTCAATCTTAAGATATGGGGTGCATAACCCCATTATCTGTGGATAACTTTAACTCTCTTGTCTCTCATTCTTTCTCAATAAGATTCATAATTTATCACATCAGAAACTGTATGATAAAATATTGTTTTCTATAAATAAAATACCTTCAAAAGTGAACCAAAATGTGGTTAATAAATGGTTATGATTTGTTACCATTTTTTGAGAGTGAAAGGATTTTATTATGACAGAAAATGATATTCTTTTGACAGACCGTGAAAGTGCAAAATTGCTTCATATGAGTGTCTCAACATTCCGCCGTCATGTTACCAATGGCTCTTTGCCAAAACCTTTAAAATTTGGTTTTTTATCGCGTTGGTTACAATCGGATCTTTTGAATGTCATCGAGCAAGCAAAACAGCAACGTTATAACGACGCGGCATAAAAAGAAAACCTTGTCACGTAAGGACGGACAAGGCTTTCTCTGCTGAAGCAAGACTTAAGGCTGGCATTCAAGTTGTTCTGAATGCTTTTTACAATAAGGGCTATTTAAGCGTCTCTCAACACTTCGCTGAGGCATGACAGCACCAGGACGACATATGGGAAGATTGTCCGATTTATGGTTTTCACACCATTCTTGTATTGTAAAGCTAGGACGAAAACCTGATTGCGCCATACACATTTCAATACTGGCAAATTGATTCAAATCTAGCGCCACAACCTTATTAAGGTCCGGTACTCCACATTCTAAAAGTATTTTATTTCTCCATAATGCTGGAGAAAGTGAGGGAATTGAGTTAACACATCCAGTGATACTTAACAAAGCCATGCAACTCAATATTTTTAAGATTTTCTTCATTATTCCCCTCTTTCAATGGATTTATTGACAATAAACAAGCTCGGAAGCTTGTTGATATTTCCTGTCCCGCTGCTTAAAGCAACGGTGAACAATATTGAGATGTTAGATTGAGAAAAAAATCCCGCCGTTCCAAGCGAAGGCAAGGAGGGCGGATTGTTAATCATCACAAACAGCAAAACTTAAGGCTCGCATTCAGGTTGTTCTGGATGCTTTTTACAAAAAGGGCTGTTCAAGCGCTTCTTGACACTGCGCTGTGGGATGACAGCGCCTGGACGACAAATGGGAAGGTTTTTCTCTTTAAAAGTATAACACCACCCCCCCCCTTTTCCATTATCTTTATAGCGGAATCCTGCTTGAACCATGCAAGCATCAACTGTTGCTTTAGCATTAATACTCTGCTGTTGGTTTTCTGGAAAAACATCATAAGGGGTTGGCATACCACATTCTAACAATGCTTTTCCTATCTCCGTAAAATCTGCACCAGGTTTCTCCCACATACTCAGAGCCCCTGGAGAAGGCTTATCAATGTTACATCCAGCAATATTTAACAAAATGAAACCGCTTAATAATTTCAAGATTTGTTTCATTTTTTCCTCCCTGAATATTTTGAATAAATTGGCGTACGATTAGGTAAACCATAGAACTTTGTACAAGCATCACTTGGATGTCCATAACAAGCATGGACACTGGGGTAGCCCTTAAATATTTGCCCTCTCTCTTTCCAGGGACCACTTCCAGGAGGTATTTGCTCAAAAGTGTAAGGATTTTTGCCAATCTTTGTACCCACAAAGTCATATTTATGATTTTCCAAGTTTACATAATCCTGCTTTCCATCACTTAAGATATATAATATATCTGCCATGTTTTGAGTATTATAAGCTGGTCCAAAGAAATTAATCGTTGTTTTCTTTGCTATACCATGAACACCATGCTTTTCTAAATCATGCGATCCATTGCCCGCTGTCATACTGCCGCGGCTATGGGCATCAACATGCAATCCTTTATTGCCAAAGCTATATAACAGATTCTGGTATTTCTTCGTCGAATTAGTCAGAACACCCAACTTACCTTCTAGAAAATACTGATACCCTGCAATGAACCCCTCTACCAAGAGCGAATCGCTATGAGGGAACATCAGAAAATAGTGCGGATCATTCTTGTTATCAGCCAACTGAACCGCATTATGGGCTGCTTCATCTGGTGTTGTAAGAATACCATTGAGGAAAACATGAACCTTGCCATCAGAACCTTTTTGTAAATTCTGTTGTTCTTCAGGCGTTAAATAATGATATTGCGGCTGCGGGTTTCCATGGCTGTCTTTTATATATTTCCCATTTTCATCTTTTGCATAGATCACATTGCCATTTTCATCGTGCTCAACGGTAGCCAGATAATGCTCTTTGATAAACATGTTTACAATGCCCTGACCAGCGATTTCAAATCCTTCATCCGATAAATCATTGATCATATTTAGGCGATTATGCACTGCTCCCTCAAGCGGTGCGACATCTAGCTGTCCTACAGCTTGGTGGGCTGCTGCGGTGTTGCGGTTGAGAGAGCCAATGATTTGTCCAGCATCTTGCCCCATCGCCCTCTGTCCAGTTGTATCAGTAAGGATGATAGTCCCATCACTGATAGCAGATTTGGTTTCCCCTTCTGCTCCATCCTTGGCTTTACCGTGATTTAAAACATTCTTGGCAATGTTTTTTATCGTGTCGTTCCCAGAAATGCTAAACCCATGGCTGCTGGCTTTAGCATGCGCACCGTTGTTGATATCACTGGTGCTAATGCTTCCTGTGGTCAGGCTGTTTTTGTCCGCCGAGGCTGTGCTGGCAATGATGCCTCCGGTTAGGGTCGTTTTGTCTTTAACAATGATATTAAAGCCGCCATCACCCGCTTTGATGCCTGATTGCTCCACAACACTATGATAATCGCTGGAGGATTTATCCTTTTGGAAAGAGGCGCTCATGGAGCCCCCACCACCCGTTTGTCCAGCACCAAACCCAACAGAAACAGAGTTTTGCTTGCTGGAAGTTTGTCCCGTATCACTGCGGCTGGTAATGGCAAAATCACCCCCTACTTCCATTTCTACATGATCTGCAGAAGCCACGGCGCCTGCCAGTATGGTGTTTCCCTGACTTATGGTATGAACAGTGCCGCTACCTATAATATGGCTGTTTTTGTGTTGAACTTCCTCGCTCGATCCTTCCCCTTGACTAAAAGAAGCACTACCCGTTGCCCCTGCGCCACCCGTGCCATAACCGGTGCCAACACTCATTGAAGAACTTTCACTGCTGTTTTGTGTGCTTTGCGTGTTTTGCGCACTTTCAAAGGTGATATCTTCACCTGCTTCCATGGTGATATTTCCGCTCTGTGCATCATTTTCCAGCACATAGATTGGATTGGTACCAGCGATAATATCAGCGCCAACACTATGGATGCTGCCTTCGTGGGCATGGATATTAATAGAACGCCCGCCTTCTATACTATTTGTTACCGCAGTAGATGTCTGAACAGAGGCTTCTGTTTTCTCAGTTTTAAAGCCCACGGTTACACTGCCAGATGCGCCAGCCATATTGGCAAGAGCATCCTTGGTGGAGCCCCCCAATCCTCCTAATGGATTACTCAGTCCTTTGGTTATGTTCCCCTTTTCCCCCGTATTGCCAGTCAGCCAATTAACAAAATTCCTGCCTTTGTTAAAGAGGTGATTGATTTTCATGCCGGTCAATATGCCATTAATAACTGTATTGTTACCATCCTTATTGTTCATGCGGTCCGCTGAATCTTTTAGTCCTTGTACCGTGCCAAGGACACCGATATCAGCAGAGCCTGTCACACCAGCAAAAGACTTTTCATGCTTTTCTTTTGCGTTAGAGGTATCATAGCTTTCTGATAGTGTGATATTATTGCCGGCATCAATGTTGACATCACGATCCGCCGAAACAATGGTTGCTTGTAAATTCACATCATTGCCACCATTGATCTGCACATCTTTTCCCGCCTTGAAATGAGATGGCGTATTGGTATTTTCCCATTGATCGCCCGTATCTTTAGCGCTTGCAATTCCAACACCCACGGAAGCACCGCTAGGGTTCTTTTCAAACTGAAACCCAAAACCTGTGCGTTCTTCCTTTGAGCTTGCCCTATGACGATTGTGACCAGGTGAAACATTCACATCATGGGCTGCCGAAACATGAATATTTTCTTGCGCAGTAAAATCAGAGCCCTCCACGTTCACATCTTTTTTGGTGGCGGTGATGGTGATATTTTTCCCATTGAGAGAAGAGCCTTGATGCTCAAAACTCTCTTCATTTTCTGTCTTTCCCTCACTCCCGTATATCGACACAAAACCCTTGCCTGATCCCACACCAAAACCCGTTTCATGGGTCTCTGAATGGCTGCTATGGTGGTCCGTCATGCCATCAATTGTCACATTTTCTCCCGTCACATGAATATCTTCATTTGCAAACATATGAGAAGCAGTGATTGTGGTCTCTTTGTCTGATTGCGTGATAATGTTGCCCGTTGCCCCAAGGATAGAGGAGACCGTTGTGGTATGCGATTGAGATGTATCGGACGATTCCTCATGCAAAAAGCCACTTGATGACGATTGTGCTTGCTGATCCAACTGTTCTTGGGCGCCTTTGATGACAATCTTTCCCCCAGAGTGAATAGTAATATCCGCTTGTTTTTGATCTCCCAGTGCTTCCTCTCCTGACGTTTCCTCTGCCTTACCGGCTGTGAGCGTCGAGGCTACAACTTCCGTGTTGTTTCCAGATTCAATGGCAACGCCTTTGCCCCCAGATATGAGTGAACCGGAAACTTGGGTGGCATCCACCTTGTTATGCACGGATTTGCTGCTACTAAATGCTCCACCGTCTTTATGGTACGACATCTCATAGTGTAAGCTATCCTCTGCATTGGTGATCAGGACATCGTTGCTGGCTTTCAGCCCTACCTTGCCATCAGCCGCAACAGAACTTCCCGTGATGGTGAGATCATGCGGTTTGCCATCCTGCCCTGCAATAACAGTGGTGTCACCTCCCGATTTTATCGAAGAGCCAACCGCATGAGAGGCTTGCATATCCACTTTCGTGTTTTTGCCCTGAAGATGATACTCCATCTCATCTTCTCTTACCCCTATTGTTACCTCCCCTTGGGCGCCAAGTCCAACATTGCCCTTCGCATCTATATCGGAAGCAGCAATATGGATATCTTGACCTGAGATGACAGTGGTATCTTTTCCAGAACTTAAATGAGAGCCATTGTGCAAGGCAACATGAGATGTTTCACTCCCATTCTGATTGTCCATGCTGTTGCGTGTGGCATCAATCGAAACATTCCTCTCAGCTTGCAAGAGAAGTTTATCCGTTGCTTGAACATCAGAGCCTAAGATATTCAAATCTTTTCCAGAGAGAAGTGTCGTTGAGCCACCAGAGTTTAACGCCGATTTATGATGCATGGTGGCATCACCGTGTTCATCATGGTAATGGGTTTCTGCTGAACCTATCGTCAAGTTACCTTGTTCTGTGGCCATAGCAAGATCACCTCCGGTAGTGATCCCCACCCCTGAGGCGGTGATATCTTGCTTAGCAATCACCGTTGCATTACCACCAGTAGAAAGCGCTTCGGTGTTTAAAACGGTCTCCACGCCGTCAACCGTTGTGCGCCCTGCATCCAAACGAATATTCTTCTCCGCAAGGATAACAGCATCACCACCCGCCGCAAAATGCCCTCCTTGACTGAGGATATCCCCACCATGCACATGCAATTGGTGGTTTGCCGCAATACGCCCTGAATTGGTTATCGTTGAATTGCTTGTATTTTGGCTGGTGATATTGACATCATCACCCATGATCAAAGCCCCAGCAGAAACAAAGGAGGCTCTGTCTTTTTCAGGGATGTAAAGCACCGGTGCGTAAACATCCATGCCCTTGACCTGTTGGCGCACATAAATCACCATCGGGGCTTCTAGAGAAGCCAATTGTTCTTCACTCAAAGCCTCACCAAAGGGGAGATTCTGGGCTTTTGCATAGTCTGCCCCGACATCCAGCAAGGTTTTGACTTGTTCAATGGCATCACTTCCAGGAACAAAGGAGCCTTTGCCCAACCCTTGACCGACCAGATCACGCATTTGTTTTTCAATCAATTCCTTTTCGAAATAAGCATCGCCTAAGAAAAAAATCTCCCGATCAGGATTGTAGCCAATTCTGTTCAAATAATAAGCTGAGCCATAAAACTTGCCAACATCAAGGAATTCTGCCCGCGTTTCATAAATGAAATTCTGGTTGGGCAGCGTGCCCCCAACACCCCCCGATTGGGGCTTTGGTAAAGGGAGCCCCTCAGAAAGTTCCCCCGCATTATTGATATCAATTTTCGGTATAAACAAAGCACCAGCCCCGGTTAAACCACTTAAAGCCTCCAGTGGATTGCCTTCAACGGTTTTTGCTTCAAAATGCGCATCCCCTGTAATGGAACCTTCCGCTGCCGTGTTATTGAGTTGATCGACCACCAGATTTAAAGTGCCACCCGCTTGGACAAGACCAGGAACGGTATCAAGAACTTTTGAGCCAATTTGGCGATCCTTGTCATTGGCTATATCTAAAGAAACATCGCGGCTTCCATCAGCTTTATAGCCATAACAACTGTCTGTATAAGCCTGACAACTAAGATAAGTGTTTTTATAAGCCGTTGCCCCTAAATTGGTCAGCGTCTTGGCTTGGATATCAGCATTTCCCCCTGCTCTCATAATGCTATAATGGTTGTCAATGGTATCAGCGTTAATGATGAGGTTGCCACTAGATTGTATTACCCCCGAAACAGTTGGTTTATGAGAAAACCCTTGCGTGACAGTTTCTTCTGTCATATGTGACCAGTGTTTGTTTGGGGATAAGACCCCCCACCTATTACCATTCCAGGAATACTGTTCTATGCCTTTTCTGTTATCATTATATTTCCAAGTAAAAGCCTTATAGACTTTTCCATCGCTTAAAATTGCGGTGCCATAGGTTTCTTCTTTGCTCGCCCAAACCTGCTGTTCAAATATAAAGTTTTTCTTGTCTTTAAGTGCCGGCCACTTAGAAAGCTTTCCTTTTCCCCAGCTATTCGATCTCGTATCATGATATAAATCCCTACCATCGAGAAAATTATATTTGTCTGGTTTTTGGAAAGAAATATCGCTATATTCCGTTTTTTCCGTGATGACAGGCGTGCTATCGGCTTCGTTTTTCAGGGTGTTGGTTTGGATATTTAAGTTTCCACCAGCTTGAATAAAGCCCGCTTTGTTAACAAGGGAAAGGCTTTTTCCTGTGCCTTCTGCATTGGTAAAAAACAAATCACCCTCTGCCATTATGGCGCCAAAATCATTGAGCAAAGCGCCATCAACTTGTAAAGCACCACTTCCCCCAGCATAGATTAAGCCCGTTTTGCTATTGGTCACATCCCTCGTCACGCTAAAGATTAAATCCTGCCCCGATGCTAATTGACCGCTATTTCCAAGCTCCCCCGTTTTGATCACGAAATCTCGTGCCGCTAAAA
>NZ_JBHIMY010000026.1:0-10586 GCF_042194535.1 Bartonella sp. CR84HXZ
GATATTGAAACTAAAGTTACGGATGGATCTGTACAATATGATAAAGATGAAACAGGTAAAAAGACCAATACAGTTACGTTAGTTGGTGGAGATGACAGTTCTCCAGTATTAATAGACAATGTAGCGGATGGAAAGATTGAAAAGGATTCGAAAGAAGCTGTTAATGGAGGTCAGTTATATGATTACACAGAAAAGCAGATGAAGACGGTTCTTGAAGATGCCAATAAGTATACGGATGAGAAAGTTAGTAGTCTTGTCAATAATGGAGTTAATGAGGCTAATTCGTATACGGATATGAAGTTTTCGACATTAAGTTACGCTGTTGAGGATGTTCGCAAGGAAGCAAGACAAGCAGCAGCTGTTGGTTTAGCGGTAGCTGGTTTACGCTATAGTGATATTCCTGGAAAATTAACACTCGCATTTGGTAGTGGTTTATGGCGTAGTCAATCCGCGTTTGCTGTTGGGGCTGGTTATACTTCAGAGAACGGTGATATTGGTTCCAACTTGTCAATTACCACTTCTGGAGGTCACTGGGGTATAAGTGCAGGGGTTAATGTGATACTCAACTAATAAACGACTAAATCCATAAAATTGATTTGCCTTTTTCTTATTTAAGAAAAGGGCAATTTTTTTATCTTCTTTCAGAGCCCTTTAAAGCTATTCTAAATGTACAAAACTCCCGTAATTATATAAAAAGCCTATTACAACTTTTTTGAGAATAAAAGACATCAGTAGCAAAGATTCAAAAAATTGATTACTATTTTTTTGATAATTAGGTAATGAGGTTATTGATCTATCTTGTTATTTTGATTTATTAAAGTGCTTAAAGCAATATAAATACGAATATACCCTTTATTAAAAAGAGGCAGTTTTAGCTTTTATTTTCGTGTAGTGTTAAACGTATGCTTTATATTGGTATCGTTATAATTTTTCATTGAAAGTCTTGTTGTTTAAATGACAAATTATCTTAAAAATAGAATAGTTAAAAATATTATGTTTTTTAATCAGTTTCCTTTTTTGTAGCTTCATAGTAAAATTTTAATTTCTCCAAATTGTTTTAACTTAATTACGAGTATAAAAAGCAAATAGTGCAAATTCTTACAATTCAAAATATGTCTTTTTTATGTTTTAGGCATGGTTTTTATTGAGGGTTTGTTATGAAAAAATTATTGAATCATATTCAAGGGAAATAGCTCAAGTTTTCGGCGTTTATTTTATCGGTTGTTTGTAGCAACGTTTTCATTGGGTGTTGTGATAGTTGTTTTTTTTATCGAATGCTATTCCTGTTTTGGCGAAAAAAATTGACATAATAGAACAGCTGCTTAAAGCCATGGCAAAAGCTGCAAAGAGCTATTCTCAAGGAAAAATACTTCTTTCTGCGTATGCTAACTCTAACAGCATTGGGGCTCTCTCAAAAGGTTTTGATTTATTAAAAGCAAGTTATTTAACAGCACTTAATACAGCACAGCAATGGCACCAATAGTGGATGATTCTACAGATGATAGTGGCTATATCAATTTTTTCGTCAATACGCTTTCTATTAAGAGTAAGGATGGTTTTAGTAAGAGATTTCTTACCGGTCTGCAATTGGTGATGAACAATAACTCTACAATTACAATAAGTGCTGAAAACAACGAAGATGCAAGGATTATCGATGGATCTGACACCTTGCGACATGATTTCATTACAAGAATGCAACGATCTACAGGTGTGCAACGTACTCCAAACACAAGTATTGCTTTAGGTAGTGGAACGCAAGCGGAAAAAGAATGGAGCGTTGCTGTAGGCAATATGGCTCATGCTTTGGGGAAAAGCAGTGTCGCAATAGGTGGTGAATATAATAAGAAGAGCGGATATGGAGATAATAATTATACAACTGCAAAGAGTGATTATTCAATAGCTGTAGGAGCCGTTTCTAAAGCCCTAGGGTATGGTTCGATTGCTCTTGGGTGCATATGCATTTGCTCAAGAAGCTATTTTATAGGCTTCTATTCAAAAGCAAATGGGGTTGGACGTATCGTTTTAGGTTCCTATTCTAACGTGACGGTTGATGATGGGCGGGGGGGTGTTGCTATCAGGAACAACTCTGTGCCTAGTAGGGCTGCTGGCGTTTTTTGGGTATATGTCTCTTCTGCAAGGACCGTCCAAAAACACCGAATCTCAATAGAAAAGTACGAAAGGTGAAGTGAGTATTGGTGTTTCTAGTAAGAACATAACGCGACAAATTATAGGCGTAGCAGCTGGTAGCAAACCTGCCGATGCAGTGAACCTTAGATAGTTGCAGGATTTAGAAGAAGTCGTAAGAAAAAAGGTTGGAAACTGTCTATTGCTGGTGAGGCAGCTAAAGATGTGGATGCTAGATAGTACAATAAATTTTCATCCGGAGGAAGTAACTTCAGGGTTAAAAGAGATAAGGACAATGAAAATAAGCTCATATTTGGTTTGGCCAATGATATAGCATTAAAAAGCATAACATTAGGAGAGAAAACAAAAGTAGATGCAACAGGCTTAGTAATTACTGATGGCCCACAAATAACTACCGGTAGTATTAATGCGGCAAGTAAAAAAGTAACAAATATTGCAGAAGGAACTCGCAATACTGGTGCAGTGAATTTTTCACAATTGAAGGAAATAAAAGAACAAGTAGCAGTGAGTATTTTTGTAAAACAGGATACAGCAATGAAACACATTACCATTGGTAAGGATATAGATGGTGATAAATCGATATTGCGAATAAAAGTGATAAATTACGGATAATTTCTTGTGTTAAGAAAGCAGAGAGAGATAAAGCATCAATGATGCTGTTAATAAAAAAACAGCTTGAAGAAAGTTTAGAGAAACTTGCTAATAATTCTGCTGTTGTTCATTATGATAAAGCAAATAATGAAAATGGCACTATTAATAGGGCACTATTAATTATGAAGGTGTGACTTTTGGAAAAACTACAGTTCCCGCTGCACTTCATACTGTAGCAAATAAAGTTACGGAAAATTCCACTGATGTTGTCAATGGTAGTCAGCTTTATTCATTGGGTGATAAAGTTGCGAAATCTTTAGGTAGTGGAGCATATTTTAGCGACGGTATTTTTACAGCTCCCACTTATAAATTATCATCAGATTGATGAAAAAGGTACGGTAAGAGAGAAATCATATAGCCACTCTAATTTATTTCACAGGTCTTGATCACAATATCAAGAATATAAATAATCGTATTAAAGAAGTCTCTGAGGGGGGGGTAGGATTCTTTATCATGGAGCACAAAGGATCAAGCTTTTGTTGCAAAACATGGAGAGAAGCAAGAAAACAGCAAGATCACATCCCTTTCGGCAGGAGCTATTACAAAGAGTTCCACGGATGCTGTGACGGGGTGGAAAGCTTTATTCACTAAATCAAACGCTTGCAAAATATTTTGGCGGTGGTGCTAGATATGAGAATGAAGAATGGACAGCACCAAGTTTCAAGCTATAGAACCTTTGAAGAGAACAGCTATGATAATATTGCAGCAGCTTTTGCTGGCATAAATAGTGTTTTCGCGAAGCTTCATAATGAAATTTCTGGCAACATCGAGAAAAATGCTTTGTTATGGAGTAATGAAGCAGGGGCATTTGTGGCTCGGCATGGAAAAGACGAAAAAAAAGCTATAACGATGTTGCTAATGCATTTAATGCAGGTCGTGGCACTGATAAGAATAAGAAGGCGAGTAAGATTATCAATGTAGAGGGTGAAAAGGTAGAAGAAGGCTCGAAAGAAGCAGTAAACGGTGATCAGTTACATGATTATACGAAAAAGCAGACATATACGATTCTCGATAAAGCGAAAGAATATACGGATGAGAAAGTGTCTAATATTGTAAAGGATGGTGTTAAAGAGGTTTATTCGTATACGGATATGAAGTTTGTAACGTTAAGTTATGCTGTTGAGGATATCTGAAAAGAAGAAAGACAAGCCGCAGCCATAGGTTTGGCAGTGTCTGATTTAAGCTATGAAGATACTCTTGGAAAAATAAGTTTTTCTTTTGGTAAGGGGTTGTGCAGAGTCAATTAGCTTTTGCCTTTGGCGCTGGTTATATGTCTGAAAGTGGAAGAATTCGCTCAAATATATCATTAACGAGTGCCGGATGTCAGTGGGGGATAGGTATAGGACTGAGAGCAATAGTGAATTGACAATAAACAAATTCTAACCATTAACTTTATTAACATTTTGTTTTTATTGGTCTTAATGAGAGATGGGAGAGTATAGTAGGCGCGCGCATGAGGTACCGTTACGGTGAACATAAGCAGCAATTAACATGAGTTACAATATTTTATGATGTAAGACCGTTCAGAAAGAAACAAGACAGGCGGCCTCTGTTGGTTTAGCAGTATCGAATTTAAGTTATGAAGATACCCTTGGTCTTTAAGCATTTCATTTGGTACGGATGCATTGGTGTAGTGCATCCGTCTTTGCTATCAGAGCCGGTTATATGTCAGAAGATGGAAAAATTGGCTCCAATCTCTCCGCAACGAGTTCTGGTGGTCATTAGGGTGTAGGTGTTAGGCTTAATTTAATACTGAACTGATAAGCAAAAAACTTTTTTAAATATGCTCTTTGCCCTTGCCTCATCAAAGCAGGGGCATTTTAGTAAAAATCTTTCATCAATCCTCTAATGAAATAAAAAATCTTATTCACGAAAAATAAACTGATGCCTAAGCGGATGATCAATAGGCACAAAAATTATACCTCTTTCAAAGAGGTCAAAGCTAAAAACGGTACACAACCTTTGATAGAAAAAAACGAAATTAATTCTAATATTAAGCGTTTTTTTACCTTCCTTAAATTGACTTTCACGAACTTGCCTCTAACTACCCTCTAAAGGCGCTGTAGAAACAACAGCTTGTGTCTTAATTTTATTTATGTCCTAAAACACGCTGTAAAAGCAGGAACACGCAAAGGAAATAAGAAAGCTTTAGAGTTCTAGAGCATACCTTTTTTGTGTTGTTAATCTATTATTATGAAGGGGGTATTATGAAAAAATTATATACTACACACAATCTGCGTGATTTGAGTTTTTCTCGTTCACATCATCGATCATCATTGTTTAAAGTGGCTTCGTTAGGAACTGCGGTGGCATTGTTTTTATCGAATGCTTCTCCTGTTTTTTCAGCAAATCTCGATTTAACAAAAGCATCTCTTGAAAATGTGAAGAATGCTGCCGTGGTTTATCCGCAAAGCATTATCTCTGCGTATGATTACTATGATGGTGATAAGGAAAATTATTTAACAGCATTGAATGTGGCAATGGTGCCAAAAGTTGACGCTTCTGATGACTATGCAAATTTTTTAACCAAAACCCTTTCTGGTATAAGTAATGATGATCCTATTGTGAATGTTTTGAGGACAGATGGCAAAAACTCATTGGAAAGAACATTAGATACAGGCGGGCAATATAAAAAATTGATCATCAGTTCACAGAGTGGTGAGAATACAGCGATTATTGATGCATTGAATCCTTTGCGCAATGACTCTATGGCTAGAATGCAGCGCGGTACCGGACTGCAACGTGACGTAGAGGGTACTAATGTCATATTTGGTAATGATATAACAAAGCTCGAAAAACTCCATGCAAGGAGTGATATTACTGCTCTTGGTGCCAAGATAATAGTAAACGCCTCAGATTCGGTTGCTGTTGGTTATGGTGCGCAGGTGGATAATAGCGTTACTGTTGCTGTAGGTCATTTGGCGTACGCTGTAGGTAAAAAAAGTATCGCAATAGGTGGTGAAGGTAGATGGGGTGATAACCCGACCCCCCCTGAGGGACGTACAATAGCGACGGGCGAAGAATCAATTGCTATTGGACATCGTGCTAAGGCGGACAGTGTGAAATCTGTAGCTTTTGGTGCTTATTCAAAAGTGAATGTAGATTCAGGTGTTGCGATTGGGAGCGAGTCTGTAGCTGATGTTGCTGCTGGAAAGCTTGGTTATAATCCTTTAATTAAAAGCTCGTCAGAAGATGACAGCATGATATGGGCAGCCACACTAGGCGCGGTGAGTGTTGGTGATGCTGAATCGCAAAAAACGCGCCAGATTGTAGGAGTGGCAGCTGGTAGTGGCGACACTGATGCCGTTAATGTTGCACAGCTAAAAACGTTACAATCATACGTAGACCAAGGTTGGACACTATCTGTTGGAGGTGAAAATGCTAAAGCCGTTGGTATAAAAGATACTGTAGATTTGTCGGCTGCAAGTGACAACCTTAAGATCACAAAAGGTACGGAAAACAATAATGTAACATTTGATCTAGCTAAGAATATTACAGTGGCAAGTGTCACTGCAGGGAACGCCTCTATGAGTAGTGATGGCTTTCTGTTTGCTGGTGGGGCTAGAATAACTGTGGATGGTATTGATGCTGGCGAACAAAAGATTACAGGAGTAGCAGCTGGGAAAGAAGCTGATGATGCAGTGAATTTTGCGCAGCTACAAGAGATAAAAAATCAAATAGCAGGAAATAGTCTTGTCAAGCAAGATGGTGGAGAAGAAGGTCGTATCACCATTGGTATAGCAACAGGTGGTTCTGAAATCAATGTTGCAAACAAATTGGGTGAAGATAGGACAATTTCCGGTGTGAAAGCAGCAGTTAAGGATGATGAAGCTGTTAATAAACAACAGCTCGATGGTCAGATTGCAGATGTTGTTGACACCATAAAAAGCAATAGCCTTGTTAAGCGAGAAAAAGAGACAAATCGTATTACCATCGGTAAGGAAATAGAAGGTACAGAGATTAACATTGCAAACAAATCAGATGGTGCTCGTACAATTTCCGGTGTGAAAGAAGCAGTTAAGGATGATGAAGCTGTTAATAAAAAACAACTTGATGGTGAAATTGCAGATATCACGGACAGTATTAAGGTCATTAAAGAAGCAAATAGCTTTGCAGTTCTCTATGATGAAGAAAATGGTGCCGTTAATTATAATAGTGTAACTTTGGGTGGTGATAAGACTACGGCACCAGTTGCTATCCATAATGTACAAGATGGTGCAATTTCCCAAGATTCGCATGATGCGATCAATGGTAGCCAGATTGAAAAAATATATCGAAGTGTAGCAGCCATTTTTGGTGGTGATGCGGACTTTCAGGACGGTATCTTGTTTGGTCCGCACTATCATTTATCGCAAATTTCTGAAAATGGTGTAGCAGTAAATAAGGACCATTTTGATGTTGGTTCTGCTTTGACAGGGCTTGATGATAATATCAACAATGTGAATAGCCGCTTAACACATGTAGCCAATGAATTTACTCAGAAAATTGAGGGTGTCTCTAAAGATTCTCTGTTGTGGAGCAAGAAAGAAGAGGCATTTGTAGCACAGCATGGAGAGGGAAAAACCAATAGCAAAATTAAATTTCTTGCCAATGGAGATATTTCTGAAGATTCAACGGATGCTGTAAATGGTTCGCAGCTCTTTGAGACCAATCAGACAGTTGCTAACACCAATCAGACAGTTGTTAATTTAGTTACGGCTTTTAATGGGGCAAATAAGAATATATCAAGTTATTTGGGCGGTGGTGCAGATGTGGTTGCTAATAAAGCACCAACCTATACGATTCAGAACACTGAATATCACGATGTGGGTTCTGCTTTTAGTTCTGTCAATAATTCTATCACGAATATCCAAAATCAGATTACGGATGCAACGAAAAATAGCCTCGTTAAACAGGAAGGAGATGCAGGTCGTATCACCATTGGTATGGCAACAGGTGGTACTGAAATCAATGTTGCGAACAAATCGGGTGATGCTCGTATAATTTCCGGTGTGAAGGCAGCTGTTGCGAACAATGAAGCTGTTAACAAAGAACAGCTTGATAAAAGTATAGAGAAGATTTCTAAGGATATTAATCTCACAACTGCTGCTGCAGTTCTCTACGATAAAGAAAATGGTGCCGTTAATTATGGTAGTATAACTTTAGGTGGCGATAAAAATAAAGAGCCAGTAGCTCTCCTTAATGTCAAAGCTGGTACAATTGCTAAAAATTCGCATGATGCGATCAATGGCAGCCAGATTGAAAAAATATCTGGAGATATTGCAAACTATTTTGGTGGTGATGCCTCATTCGAGAATGGTAACTTTAAAGGACCACAGTATAATTTATCTACAGTTTCTGCGGATGGTGAGGTGGTTCAGAAAACCTTTACTGATATTGGCTCAGCTTTGAGTGGGCTTGATGCAAATGTAAAGAATGTGAATACCCATCTGACAAATGTGACAAATGATTTCACACAACAAATCAATAATATTACTCAAGAAGTTAAAGGCGATGCCTTGTTGTGGAGCAAGGAAGAAAAGGCATTTGTAGCACAGCATGGAGAGGGAAAAACCAATAGCAAAATTAAGTTTCTTGCCAAAGGAGATATTACTGAAGATTCAACGGATGCTGTAAATGGTTCGCAGCTCTTTGCTACTAATCAGAATGTTACCACTGTTACAAATAATCTCTCAACAATTTCTAAAAATATATCAAGTTATTTTGGTGGTGGTGCAGATGTATCTAACGGTAAAGCTCCCACTTACACTATTCAGGGTAAGTCACATAATGATTTTGAATCTGCTTTTAGTACTGTTGATAATTCTATCACGAATATCCAAAATCAAATCACTAATGCGACAAAAAATAGCCTCGTTAAGCAGGAGGAAAATGAAGGTACTATCACTGTTGGTAAAGCAACAGGTGGGACTAAAATCAATGTTGCGAATAAGAACGGTGATGCTCGTACAATTTCCGGTGTAAAATCTGCAGAGCGGAATGATGAAGCTGTTAACAAAGAACAGCTTGATAAAAGTATAGAGAAGATTTCTAAGGATATTAATCTCACAACTGCTGCTGCAGTTCTCTACGATAAAGAAAATGGTGCCGTTAATTATGGTAGTATAACTTTAGGTGGCGATAAAAATAAAGAGCCAGTAGCTCTCCTTAATGTCAAAGCTGGTACAATTGCTAAAAATTCGCATGATGCGATCAATGGCAGCCAGATTGAAAAAATATCTGGAGATATTGCAAACTATTTTGGTGGTGATGCCTCATTCGAGAATGGTAACTTTAAAGGACCACAGTATAATTTATCTACAGTTTCTGCGGATGGTGAGGTGGTTCAGAAAACCTTTACTGATATTGGCTCAGCTTTGAGTGGGCTTGATGCAAATGTAAAGAATGTGAATACCCATCTGACAAATGTGACAAATGATTTCACACAACAAATCAATAATATTACTCAAGAAGTTAAAGGCGATGCCTTGTTGTGGAGCAAGGAAGAAAAGGCATTTGTAGCACAGCATGGAGAGGGAAAAACCAATAGCAAAATTAAGTTTCTTGCTAATGGAGACATTTCTGCTAACTCAACGGATGCTGTAAATGGTTCGCAACTCTATTTGATGAGTAATCAGCTTGCTGCGTATTTTGGTGGTGGCGCTGGCTATAATAATGGAAAATGGACTGCTCCTAATTTCAAGATAGCACAATTCAATAATGACGGTAGTTCTGGTGAGAAGAAGACATATCATGACGTTGCCAATGCTTTTGACGGCGTAAGTGAGAGTATGTCCAAGATAAACAATCGCATTCAAAATGTTGAAAACAATGTTTTGTCCAATGGTTTAAATTGGAATGAGCAGGAAAAAGCCTATGACGCTAGCCATGATGGTCAACCAAGTAATATTATCAATGTAGCAAATGGTGAAATTGCAGAAGGTTCAAAAGATGCAGTCAATGGCGGACAGCTTTGGCAGACCAACGAACGTGTCAAGGGCGTTGAGAAAGATATTAAACATATCGAAAACAGAGTCGACAATATTTCCACTACGGTTACGGATATTGGTAAAACGGTTTTTAATATTGAAAACAGAGTTGATAATATTGAGAACACGGTTAATAATCTTTCTGATGGTGCAGTTAACTATGATAAAGATGCTGATGGTAAAAAGACCAATAAGATCACTCTAAAAGGTGGGAATGAAAGCGAACCTGTTATGATTGATAATGTTGCGGATGGCCGCATTGGACAAGGTTCGAAAGAAGCTGTTAATGGTGGTCAACTGCATGATTACACTGAGCAGCAGATGAAGGTCGTTCTTGATCAATCAAAGCATTACACAGATCAACGGGTGAATAATATCGTTATCGATTCTATTGATGGTGCCGTTGATCGGGCTAACCAATATACAGATATGAAGTTTAATATTTTAAGTTACGACATTAAGAGCGTACGCAAAGAGGCAAGGCAAGCAGCGGCCGTTGGTCTAGCAGTATCCAACCTACGTTACTTCGACGACCCAGGATCTTTGAGTGTCTCATTTGGTAGCGGCGCATGGCGTGGGCAATCCGCATTTGCTCTTGGTGCTGGTTATACATCTGAAAACGGAAAAATCCGCTCTAATCTCTCTGCCACTAGTGCTGGTGGTCATTGGGGAATAGGTGGTGCAATCACTCTGAAAATAAAATAATAAGAACAACGAAAACTTAATAAAATTTTCACCCTTATTGATTGAAATGAGGGTGATTTTTTTAAGACGCTACAGCATTTATCTAGAGATAAGCATAATATTTGATGCATATACAAG
>NZ_JBHIMY010000027.1:0-10506 GCF_042194535.1 Bartonella sp. CR84HXZ
AAAACCTTCAAAACTAAGTACCATAATAGTTTTGATAGCATTTCTTATGATTATAATCCCTTTCTTTTGAAAGGCTTTAAAGGATTATATGCTTTTCATAAAGCACATTTTAATCATTTACTAAAATCATAAGATTCGTCTGTTAAATAAACAGACATAACCGATAAAATAGACAATAATCCATTAAAAGGGATTTTGATCATCTATGGAATAATTTTATAGATCTTTTTTTATAGGTTGTTTCATTAAAATCTTGCACCAAAACCATGATCAGAGCCATACCACTGTTGAGTTTCTCAACTAGTGATCAAGGCTTTGGAGCGCGTTTTATTTTCTAAATTTCTGAAATTTTTTTGATATTTTTTAGGTGCTATTTCTTGTCTTTTTTTCCGATAAACTGAGTGATCTTCTCTTTCCACGAGCGGGGTTGCTCCTTGCTGGTAACCTCTTGTGGATCATCAAGCTTTTCTGCCACCTGTTTAATCAAAGCGTAACTCACTTGCTTCACCTTTGCTACTTCTTTGGCTAAAGCTAATGCACGTTCAAGGTGGGTTTTGTTGATGCTTTCGTCAAAGCCTAGGTGATCACCTGCCGTAAAGCTTTTCCGATAAGATTGTAAGGTCTCAACATCACCCAATAAAGCAAGAGCGCCAAGATGAAGTAAAGCATAATCCGTATCGTTTGCTTTAGACGTGGCGCCTTTTTCCCAAGGAGCAGCGCCATAATCAGAGCGAAGTCTTTTAGAAAGGTCAATGTCTGTTACCGCCCATTCTAAAGCATCATCAAGCGCCTGTGTTAAACGATCCGCAGTGACTTCTGGTTCAAAGATTTCTAATCCCTTGGCTTCAAAATTAAGCTGTATATCTGGAATATCTTCCGTGTGGGTAGGATCAATGAATTTACAAGCGGTGGAAAGAATGCCCGTGCTAATCATAAAGGCGCTATCAAATTGCGGGTAATCTTTAGCAATTTCGTCGTTATAAAGAATATCTACTTCACGATCAGCCAATTGATAGCTTGCCATATAATCATTCTCATTGATTTTCTCGGTTGACCAGCCTAGGCTTTTTAAAAGTGCATGAGCACTTTCCATGGTGAGACGATCATCAGTGTCATCTGCTTCATCCACTTCCTCTGCCGCTTCAACAGCAGTTGTTTTAGAAGCAACAGATGCTGTTTGCGGATCCAAACTCAAAATCGGTGCATTTTTCGGAAAACCTACTCGATAACCCCGTGCAAGAGTGAGGAGATTATCAATTCTATATTTTGAGATTTCTTCCACAAAACCTAAAGGATTTCCCTTTCTAAAATTCTCCTTATAAGATTTGAGCTTTTCAACATCCCCAATCAAAACAAGCGCAATAAGGTGACGCGCTACAAGATCAAGTTCACTGTCTGGGGGAAAAGCGGCATAATCATAGATGATTTGATTCACATTTTGCCGATCAGCCCACTCAAGTATATCTGTACAAATCTCCTTTAGCTTGCCTTCATCCAATTCAGTACTAGAAACTGTATAAACTTCTTCTGCTTCTTTGAGGGCTATATATTGAGGCATATTATAGAAAATTTCTCTATGAGCAGTGGAAAAGCCAAGTGTTGAAAGGGAAGCCTTAAATGCAACAATCGGCTCTTCTTCATCACTTTGAAGGTTATACATTATATTGATGATACGGTCTTTACTTATAAAATAAGCATTGCGATTGTAGTTTGTATCACGATAAACTGTCCAACCCATTTCTTTTAATTGCTCTGCAACTTTATTGAAAGTAATCAAAACTTGTGGACTAAGATGTGCTTCTGCTGCCTCTCGCTCATTAAGGATTTTCAGATGTTCTTCAGCAAATTCAACGGCATGGTTAACATATTTTTCTACTTCATCATCATCCAAATGTTCAGAAATCGTACCAGCTTCTAAAAATTTTTTATAAGATTTCAGCACATCAATTTTACCTGTTAATGCTAAACAAGCTAAATGCCAGACTATGTCTATATCGTAACTATATTTTTTAACAAGTGTTTTACTTTCTATCGATGCTTGCAAGTCTTGGGTGCGTGCCCATTGTATTATCCGCTCAGAAATTTTGATAAGCTCGTGATCATTTAATGTTCCCACACAAATATCAATTCCTTTACCAAAACCACTAAAAATCCCTCCCCCAATCGTGTTAAAAGACTTATAAATATCCGTAGGTCGTATCCAATTATATTCTCCCCTATAGCGCATACAACGACAAGCTACAGAAATCTCTTCGTTAGAAATCTCAGCTTCAAGACGGACATTGTAATTATCATGAAGACGTACAAAACCAAAATCAAACTGAATAAAACGATCAGGCAAAGAGAGCCACATCTTTCCAAGTTCCGTAGAAAACCACCCTTGCGTTTTGAGAATACGGCTTGCTGCAGTAAGGCTCATCGAGCGCTTTTTGGGCTTTTTGCGCGTTAGAATATCGTCTAACTCCCCATTCTTATAGGCTTGTGCAAATAAAATAAGGCGATCAATCCATTCTATGGTTGCGTAATCCGCAAATTCTGGAACATGTAATTGGGGTGCCGGTTTATCAGATCTTAAAGCATCAATATCACCAAGCAATGCTTTTGCAACAGCAGAATGATTGACGGCTTCTTCACGTAATTTTTGTTCAATATCCTGTGCTTGCGCCCAAGCAATTACTTTGTTTAAGGCGTCCTCGATATGACTTTCTGAAAGATTCTGTGCCGTAACTCCAAAATTTTCTTCTGCAGAAATCAACATATCGTCATATTTATAGCGCGACTGTTCACCTCTAGAATATTCCCCAGCAAGGCAATAAGCGGCGGTGGTAAGAGAAACTGATAGCCACAACTTTCCACCATCTTCTCCATAATCTACAACCTCATAGAGAATGCGTATTATACGATCAGAAAGATGATAATAAGCAAATGTATCTCCAACTTCATCGCGATGGGGCTCCCAACTATGTTTTTTTAAAATCTCAGTTACATCTTTGGTTTGCATAATACTTCACTTTTCTTCTAAATAACTTGGATATTTGTTGAGTTTATATTTGCGTGGTCCTTTTTCCCATTTCTTACTCAATTGTTTTTTAGGCCACTCTTCATTAAATACTTTTATTTGATCCTCAGTTGGTTTCTCCTTTTCTATAAATTTTTTGAGATTTTCTTGGTATTTATTAAACTTCTCTTTCTTTTGCTTAAGATACTCTTCAGCTTTAGAGCCACAAAATTTTATGCTTCCTGTTGTTTTACATATTTCTCTTAAACCTTTCTGCACTTCATTTAATTTGGCTTTACCAGTTTTTGTCTCACTAAATGCAGGTTCACCATCCTCAATATAAGTAATATCAGGACGTGTTCTTGCTTTAATTGTGCCTTTATCTGTCGTAATTTCAATTTCAATCGTTAATTCTCCCTCGCTTGGTGAAAATCCTTCCTCCTCTAATCTTTGTTTTTCCTCATCGCGTTTTTTGTCATGATATTTCCTACCTTTATTAAGCTTTTTACCCTTTCCATCATTATCATCATCATTATTGTTTTGTGAATTTTCATTGCCCGTTTGAGAATCTTTATTTTTTTCTTCTTTTGAGCTTTGATTTGTTTTTTCGCTATCTTCTTCTGCATTTTTTGATGCAACAGCTAAATTGCCAAGGGGATCAGTTGTAGCAACAATATCTTTATTCAAATAGGATACGACAACAACTACACCACCTACTAACAGAATTGCCCATCCTACAGGAGTTATGGAAGATACAACTGCTCCAGCCTCTAAAACAAGCGGTGCTGCTAATGCAAGGCTATTATTCTCCGCAGCATTACCTGCGGCATCGGCTCCGGCATTAACATCACCACCAGCAAGGGCAGCGGCAACGCCCCCCGCAGCCCGTGCAACATCAATGGTGTGGTCTCTAAAGTCAGAAAATTGCTCTTTAATCTTTTGACCTATGCGCGCTTGATCTTCTACGGTTAGCGGGCGACCATTCAATGCTGCTATTTCTTTTTGTATTAAATTTTTAGACCACAATTGAAACTGGAGCATGGCTGTGGCTTCACCCACAGCACCGCCGATAGCACCGGCAGAGCAAGCGCCACTCGCAACCGCGCCTTTTAAGCAGCCAAGACCAGCATGGGCAACGATTTGTGTGACCGTGTCTATTTTGCCTTCTGCCTTGGCGGTACCGATTTCTTCTGCCAACGATTTGCCAACCGTATCAGACAGGGCGATGCGCAGATTGTTAAAAAAGTTCTTGTCAAGAGAGCCACCCTCAAGAGCCGTTTGCACGCCTGTGCCAATAGCGGCTTTGATCAGGTTCTTTTCCGCTTCAAGGGCGATACGATCGACAAAAGGAGCGGTTTTTGGCAAAGATTGTCCAACACCAACCATTTCCGTTATTTGGCTGGTTAAGCCTGCTGTCAACATCGACGAGACAATGCTGAGAATATTCTTGGAAGAACCAAGCTCATGCAAGGCGCCGGCAATATTGCCGCGATTATTGACAAGAGCCACAGCGCTTTTGTTAATCAGTGCTTGGACACCTGCCTGTATCGCCGCATTCATGGCGGTGCTAGAGCCAAGCCCCAAAGCACCGGTAATGGCACTGGCAGCGCCCGATGCTGCTCCACCCGTAACCGCCGTGACAGCCAATGCCACGAGAGCCGCACCGGCTTCTGTCAATCCTTGGGCTTTATAATCCCAGTCTTTAAACTCAGCTCGAACTGCTTGCCAATCAACTTGCTTGGATAATTCTGGATCATCACGCAGTTGCTTGATCCATGCCATGCCTGGAGAGTGTGACAATTGCTCAAGGGATTTGTCTAAATCACCGGTTGCCTCATATTCAACAACAAAGCCATTGCCTGCATCAAGCTTCATGCCACCCTTAGCATCTATGGTGACATGCTCGATGGTCTCCTTAAGGTAACCTTTGTCACCCTCACTCCACCACACAAGGTTTTCATTACGCTGATAAACATCCTTAAAATCTTGATCCTTGTTGGTGAGAAACTTGATCTTCCCATTATCTGATGTCAAATGCATCTCGCCACCACTTGATAGCCCTGCCGCACCAAGTGTGAGATCCCCATTTTGCGCGTGTATGGAGAGGTCTTTGCTAAACTCCACCGTGCTTTTGTTTGTGGTAACTTCAGTTGATTGTTGACGAAACTTATTCTTTTGTTTCGATTTGTCGCCTTCTTTGCCCCTAAGATCCAAGTCAAAACTGTTAACGTCTTGCACCGAAGTCAGCGTGAAAGCACCACCACTGGTGAGATTCCCATTACCTTCTACTTTTACCTTAACCCCATCCATGATGAGGTCGTCGTTCGTAACAACGTTAAGATCATCCCCACTGTTAACTTCACTCAAACGGTGCTCTCTGCTTTGGGCGTTATAATGCCCTTTTTCCAATGTCTGCTCATGTTCACTTTCTAGCGCCAATGCACTAAACGTGGCAGAACCACCGATAATCATCGTCATCGGACCGCCGCTGGTGAATTCCCCACCCTCTGCGCCAAGATCACCAAGGGATTGGATGTTTAATTCATGATCAGAGAGAATTTGTCCCTTCTGCCCAGCTCGATCACCAAAACCATATGCATTCGTGTCACGGATTTTAGCGGTGCTATTGACAATCGTATCACCCGTCATGGTAACCGTATCACCATGAATAACACCGGAAGAATTGGCTAAAAGACCGTTACTGGTGAGCTCTACAGCACCGCTGCCAAGCAAAAACCCACCATTATTGAACAAAGTTTGCGTAGTCGAAACGTGCAGTGCATCATCACTTACCACAGCACCGCTATTGGTAAGACGGTCCGCATTCAAGGTGACCCCATTGCCTTTCAAACGTGCACTGGCAAGATTTTCTTGCTGCGTTTTTGCCCCATAAACATCTTGTGCTAAAGAAGAATTTGGTGCCAAATAAACGTGGGGCACTAAGACCTCTTGTCCGTCGACAAGGTGAATTTCAAGCCAGATCATATCCTTTTTGATCCCAGCAATCTGCTGAGGCGTTAAGGGCTTGCCTAGCTCTAACCCCAAAGGGCCCTGCTGCTCCACAGCATTGTCATAAAGCCTTTGCATTTGAGCATTGGGATCTTCAACATCAAGAAGAGTGCGATTGCCTGTTAGCTCAAAGATTTGCTCACCCACCAGACGATATTCAAAATAAGCATCCCCCAATCTTTTAAACACGTGCTCAGGCTTATAATTGCCAATCTTTTTTAAGTAATAGTCCGATCCTAAAAATTTACTTGGGTTGATAAAGTCCTGTCGCGTCTCGATTAAAAATGGCACATCCGGTGATTGGCTGCCAGCCAACTCTGTCTTGACAGAGTTAAGCCCATCTTGCGTTGGCACCTGTATGGATTCTGGTGCGGGTGTTTGGATACTCGGTGCAAAAAGCCCTTTGTGCCCTTTCAAACCATTGATGATGCCGTCCAATCGATCATCACTAATCAGTGGTTTTGAACCATCAAAATCGGTGTTTTTAACACCAGCCAAACCTTTATCGCCAGAGCTTAAGCCAACTTGCTCAACCCCCTCACGCACCGCATGATTATCAATATAGCCTGTCAACTTAGCATCAAGCGTGCCACCAGCTTCAATCGTGCCGTAAACAGCATCATAGGTACGCTTGGGTGTTTGGATAAAAGTAGGACCGTCCCATTCGTCTGCACCATGCGCTATACACCCTGGATTGGTCCACATATTACAGTCTTTATGTCTGTAGCGTGTTTCAGTCACAACCTTAGTTGTTTCGATTAAATCACGCCCCTCATTGAGCAGCGTATCGCCATGCATCTCAATATTGCCATTGGCAGCAATCAAGCTATAGCTATTGCGGATATCACCGGCATTAATTGTCAGATGACGTCCTACTAAAATCTGTGCAGCATTATTGGTAAAATGAGGCTGCTGACGAATGATCGTAGTGTCGATATTTTTCTTGATCTTTGTGTGTTTATCAACACCTGGGATTTCTTCCCATTCTCCTTGCACGTAACTATGACCAACCACTTTATCGCTAACTTCAACCCCACCTTCACGCATGTTGGTAAGCGCTGAGACATCGAAGGTCATATCGCCTGACACGGCTTCTAAAAGCCCCGAACTATTGATGACATGACCAGCCCGCTCTCCACTTAAACCACGGATGATGAGATTGTCTTCAGCAATAACGTCGGCAAACTTATTGATAAAATCCCCATCTAAGGAGAAAATGGCAGATTTCTTGGCATAAATCAGCCCACTATTACTCAGATCTGCGCTCACATTGAGCGCAACCCCATCACCACTTGAACCAATACTGCCGGCATTGTCCAAAACATCTGCGGTTAAAACAAAAGCGCCACCACTTTTGAGTACACCGTCTTCACCATTTAAAACCAGAGCAGCTTGCCCCAATGACGGATCATGGCTTTCTGCCATAAGCGTAAAACTGTCACTGGCTAAAAGCTGACCTGAATTTGCTAAAGACCCAAGCTTCGCATCAACAACAGTGCCCACCATGATACCGGAATTACTTAAAACATCATGGCTGTTGAGAGTAAGTACTCCGCCTTGCGCTTCCACAAGCCCAGCTTGGGCGAGAGTGCCTGCCTTCAGCGTTACATCATAGGCGCCAACCTCACTTGTCTCACCCATTGTCAATATGCCATCACTGGAAAGCTCAACCCGCTTTTTAGAAACAATGCGCCCCGTTTGGCTGAGATTTGTTTGCGCATGCAAAGCAATGGTATCATTGCTTGCTATCGTACCACTATTGGTTAAATCACCATGGCTGGTCAGTTGAAGGTCACCACGCTCAATCTCTATGTGCCCTGCTTGGATCACACTATCAGCAACAATATTAACTGCCCCTTGCGTAGAAATGAGACCATCAACATTCTCAAAACTGCCCACATCAATGCGCAAACCATCCCGCGCTAAAACATGCGCACCTTCATCATGTGTAGCGTTTTGTTGGTCTGAATTTATCGTTTCAGCGCTTTTATTGACAAAAGACGTTGCAACAATCTTCATCTCACCGGCTAAAGCACTGAGAAGACCAGCCTCATTATTTATATGACCAGCACGTGTCTCTTTCAGCCCACCAATGCTGAGAGCATCTTCAGCAATAATTCTGCCCTGTGTGTTGGTCAGATTACCATCACTGAATAGATCCATAGATTTTTTGGCGTAAATCAGCCCGCTATTGCTGACATTTCCTGCCACATTGAGGGCAACATTCTCACCACTAGAGCCAAGCACACCGGCATTGTCTAATTGCCCTGCGATCACAACAAAAACGCCACCACTTTGAAGAACCCCTTCGGATGTATTCTTCAGAAAGGCTTGTTGCGGATCGGCGCCTTCTTGTGCACTTACCATCAAATGCAAATCATCGGTTGCAATAAACGTCCCTTGATTGGTAAATGCACCAATATGAGCATCGACACTCTCACCACGCATTGTGCCGCTATTTGCGACCCCATCACGCACTTGAAGGGTTAATGCTCCCTCTTGGGCTTCCACAGTCCCTGCTTGGATTAAAGCATCAGCACTTAAAACCACATCATAACTTAAAATCGTGCTCTCTTGACCGGTTGTGAGCATGCCACCCGCTGTCAAGGCAACCTGCTGCATACTGACAATATCACCCGTGTGATTGAGGGCACCATGGGCATCCAGCGTTATCTCCTCATTGGACAACACAGTGCCTTCTTGGATCAGGGCACCGTGATGCGCATAAAGGTCAATTTTTTGCTCTGCCACTAAGCGCGCACGTGATGTAAGCTCTGCTGCTTCCACCAAAAGAGAGCCGCCGGCGCTATAATGTCCAGCGCCTACAGTGAGCGCATCATCGGCGCTCAAGACAATATTCCCCTTGGCACCAATATGGTTGTTTAAAGCGCTGATTTGATTGGTTTTAATGGTCAGATCGCCAAGGGAAGAAACTCCTGTTTGATCATTGTCTTGCATACGACTTAGATCAATTGTTGCTGCTTGGATCTCTAAAAGATCACCAGCGGCTATCCGCCCATTTCCCGCCTCAAGCTTTGCTGCCTGTAAATGCAAAGAACCCGTCGCTGACTGTTGACCATCACTCCCAATACCGCTTGCTAGAAGAGCATGAGACTGGAGCTTGATCACATCGGCGTGCACATCAACAGCACCGCTTGCCGCAACGCGAGCTTGCTCAGCCAGTTCAACATGTTTCAAAGCCTTCAGTTCAACCGCTTCTTCTGAAAAAAGCAAATCTTTTACATGCACACTATCGTGGTGAGAACGCGCTTTTACCGCTCCTTTGGCACGTGCTTTGGCAATCACCAGCTTGCCATCACTTGTCAATCTCATGGCGCCTGCATTGGCAACCATGTCTCCGCGCATCTTAACGCCGGCACCTTTATCATTGGCAATCACGCGGATCTGCCCCGCATACATTCCACCAAACTCACTGGAATCAATCGCCAATTCTGGCTCTTTGCCATCAGAGCCAAGAGAAGTTGCTTCGCGCTTGTGATAATCAAAATGATTGTGACCAGCGATAACAGCCAAATCCCCCTTGACCTGTATAGGACCCCCGACACTGATCTTGCGTGAAACAAGATCAAAAATATCTAATGAACTCCCATCAGCCCCACGAGCGCCTATGGTGATATCACCACCCTCAACACGCAACCCACTCAAAGCGCCATCGGCTCCAATAATCGGTTGTCCGGTCGATAAAGTCACCCGTGGAGTATTAATAAAGCCACAACCGTTACAGGTAATCCCATTGGGGTTGGCGATAATAACATCCGCCATATGCCCGTGTACTTCGCTCACGCCTTCAAGACGCGAGCGATTGGCACTTACCACTTCATTAAGGATAACCTTTGCTGCACCGCTATAACGCAAATTGCCGTTGCCTGGCACCAATCCCCCAAGCTGTGAACGCGAGACTTCCTCAGTCGAATTGTTCAAAATCACGCCATGGGTATCAACATTGAAACTGTCATATTTGTTATGAGAAAGACCCTGTCCATTGGGGCGAACAATATCAATCAGCGGCACATCATTGCCGGCTTTCCCCACCGTGGGGCGGAAAACAGAGCCAACCCCATCAGCTGCTTTAATCCCTTGGCTCTCTTGTGCAACAGGACTTCGCGCTCCAAGCGCTTGTGCTTGCAACAACAAAGGCTGAAAAGCTAAGCAAAAACTTAAAACAAGTGAAAGCCCCTTATGGATCCCTCGCTGCAAAACACAAAGAACGCGCTGCCCTCGCTTGTATCCATATCCCAATCTATGCTTTTGATCTTTCAATCCCCGCATCTTCAGCTCCTCATAAAATTCTTTATCTCTTAAAAAAACAACCCATATGGGTGTAAACAGCACAGCGATATTTTTTACCGCCCCTTTGCTCTAAAATCTCAATAATGCCCGCACTTGAAATAACCCTGTCGAATTTCCCTTTTCTCGCACTGTCGATTGGGTTAAAATATTCGAATAAGACACATCAACATCCGTAATGTCTCCGGTTG
>NZ_JBHIMY010000028.1:0-9148 GCF_042194535.1 Bartonella sp. CR84HXZ
AGTGATGATGATTATTTTCGTGATGAGTATGAGGATGTTGCGTAAATAAAATAGCAGGTGCGGGGGGCGCCTGCTTTTTAAAAATAAAGAAACCGTATGTTACATTAAGCACTAAAAAATCATAAAATTGAAATAATTATCTATATAGGTATATAAATAATCGTGAATAAAATAAAACGTATCATATAGCCATAAAGCGTTTTATAGATAAAAATATTGGAGGGGGTAATGGACACTCTATCTACTAATAAATTAAATAAAAAAGAGAAAAATCCAAATTCCAAACAATCAATTTTAATAACTATAATACGTAGAGTGTTTTCTATCGTTTATAAAATATTACATAAGATATTGAAAACGTGCCTTTTTTTCCTTTTCCTTTTTCTTTTGCTTATTCGCAAACCGGTTATTATTTTAACAGAGTTTATAGCAGGGGGGAGTTTGCTGGTGTTATTTATTTTTTTTACTGGATATGTAGCGGGCTCTGCACCTTTTGAACACCAAACAGCAATGGTCATTGGTTATATAGTTTTGATATTTCTAAGTTTAGCTGTCAATTGGGGGTACGATACGCTGCTATTACGGCTAGCTCCTCCTGGTTCTGATCTTATGCTTTTCAAGTAAAAGCTTATTAGAGAATGTTCGTCAAGCTCTCCAATACGATAGAATGGTACTAACAAGAGCTAGTACAAAGAGGATGTATTTTAGGCTGTTTCTGTTTTAAAGCTTGCGCTAAATCATAATTTGTTTGCATAGCTAGCCAAGCACGTGCAGTACTCACACCAGCCATTTCAAGTCTAATAGCGAGATTGGGACTAACAGCAGCTTTTCCATTTAAAACCCTAGAAAAAGCTACACGAGACATACCAAGCCGTTCAGCTGTTTCGGTAACAGATAAACCAAGCTCTACGATTACATCTTCACGCAAGAGTTCTCCAGGATGTGGAGGGTTTTTCATCATTTTTTATCTCTCCTTATTCAATGATAATCTAGATAATCAACTAATTCGACATCTATACCAACAAAACGGAATATTACACGCCAATTTCCATTTACTGTAATTGACCAAAAGCCCTTAAGATCACCTTTTAAAGGATGTAATCGAAAGGACGGATAATTCAAATCATTTGGTGATATAGCTACGTCAAGAGCACCTAGAATACGCCTTAACTTTTGAGTATGAGCAGACTGAATTCCTTTTGTAGTACCAGTAGTGTAGAAGGCTTCAAGCCCTTTATGTTTAAATCCCAAAATCATGATTCACTGTAATGTGTATCGTTATAAAATACAAGAAGAAGTTGTTCATTAAGCTACAATGTTACCATTATTGGTAACATTGTGAAGCGTAACTACTATGCTTTTATTATTTTTCTCTTCTGTATCTGTATATTTTAAGCATCAAAAATGCCTGCTAAAGCAGATTTTTTGAATTGAGGAGGGGGCAGCCTCTTATTTTATAGATAAATGGAGCTAATTATTTTTTTATCTAAGATAATCTTCAAGATCTATTTGATTACTAATGTCCATTTCTAAAGGTTTTCTATTCTCATATACACCTTGAATACCGGCTGCTTTCATGCGATTTTTTAAGTTCTTTCTAAGAGCTATTTTGTGGATTTTAGCACTACCTTTCCAACCAAGGTTTGGGTTGAGACGGTAGGATCTATTAATCCCAATACGAGGACCTTCCAAAAGAATATCCATAGCTATTAGTCTTTTTACGCTTCGATTAAAGTGATGTCTGGTAATACCAACTTTTTTAGCCAATTCCGTTTGATTGACGACTAATAGATTTTCGAAATCAAGACGAGAAGCCAGAATGAAAAACACCTTGAGATCATATCCGTTTAAATTACTTTTCGCTATTATAGCCATCGGATGTTGAGGCATTGCAATCCATTCCTTTTTAAATCCATTTTTGCCTTTTAGGTATGACACAAACAACAAAGCCGTCCATAACCTCCACTATTTTACATCTATTTGGTATAATTTTTTTATCCACGTAGTTAAAAAATCAAATGTTTTTTCCCTACTATAAGGTGCTGTGTAGGCACCCTTAAACGCTCTCCTTCTAATCATGATTTCGGAGCCGCGTGAGAGGGACGAAACAAGACGTTAGGTTCTTTGTCAAGGACGCCGTTAGGCGCCATGTAATGGTTTCCTTGACACTAAGAACCAAGACTTGTTAGTCCTCTCATTAAACGCGGGTCTGATGTCATGATTTTGGTGAGCGTTCCAGAGAGTTTGAGAGGCGGATAGCCTCTCATTATTGATTATGGACGAACGAAGTGAGTTCTATTTAGGATATATTATTATTTAGGAGCAAATCTATTTTTGTTAGTAAGGGCTGTTAAATCCTTACGTCTAAAATAGATAGAGCGTCCACAACGGATAGGGGGTTGCCCTCGCACGAGAATGATTTGTTCGTCTAGGCGCATTTCTTGGGTAATTTCATGAGGATAAATTAAAGGTCTCTGCTGGGTGTTTACATTTTCTGTCCCTCTTGTATGGAATCCTCCTAGAGGTTTTCTTGAATTTTTCACTTCAACAGTCATTTGACCACATGCCTTAGATATATTTTCAGCAGTTTTAATATCTTGTATTGCGGCATAACTTATAAAAGCACAACTTTCAAACCATGTCATAGCACCCGATGAACCGAAATGACGTTCAATTTGTCCTATAGATTGGTAAAAGAGCATGAGAGATATTCCATATTTACGACCACGGTCACGAGCTTCTTCTAAGATGTTCATATATCCTAACAGATCAATCTCATCTAAAACAAAGAGGACTCTTTTTTCATAGTTTCCATTTGCGGCTTCCATAGCTTTGAGAAGAGAACCAACAAGAATCCGTCCCACACCAGGGTAAGATTTTAGAGTTTTTGATGGGATATTAAAAAAGATGTCTACATTGCCTTTTGTTATATCATTAGTTTTAAAGTCGTCACCACTTATAAGGTTGGCATAACTATCAAGGGAAAGCCATTGGGTATCTTTAGAAGCAGTAGCATAAACACTAGAGAAAGTTTGCTGTGCCATATTGGTAAAGACCCCGAGGGTTTCACGAATGAATTGTGATGAAGAATTTGATTGTATTGATTTCAATTTTCCAATAACCGATGGTTCTGGTTCTGATACAATCATACGAAGTGTTTTTAAGTTTTTTTCATGTTCTTTGTATTCATCAGAAAAGACGACATGTGCAAGTAGACCTGTTAACAAATTGTGAGCATGAGAGATAAAAAATTGATCGGTTGAAGTGGATCTATAATTTTCTGAAAGGAGGAGTCGTGCTGTCTCTACGAGACCTACTTCCTTTTCACAAATAGGGATATTTTTATCTAATAACCAATCTAAGGGATTAAAAGTTTTTGTTGAATCTCCATGGGGATCAAGAACGTATACTTTTCTTTTTGACAGCTGCCTTGTTTTTTTTACCATTGGAGCGATTTCAGTTGAAGGGTCAAAAACGACCAGTGGACCGGAATATTTGAGACAAGTTGGAATAACATTACTGGTTGTTTTATAACCACCAGAACCAGCAAAAAATAACATGTGGGGTGAAGAAAAATTTTGTTTATATGTTAGTAATGGCTGTGTTCCTCCTTTCCCCCATGTTGTTTTGTCTTGAGAATCAAAAAGAACATCTGTTACAATATCTTCGTCTACTCGATATCGTTCTCCTACGATGATTTCTCCATCGCTTGGAAAGATGCTTTCTAGTTTTTTCATATTCATCCATTGAGCGCCGCCGAAGATTGTATTTTTTAATTTTTTCGAAGGTAATTTTTTTGGCAACGATAGATTCATAGTGTAACCAAGGATAACAACGCCAATAACAACACCCCATAAAACCATCCTATCAAAGAAAGGAAGAACATCCGCCCATGTCATATTATCTTGACCAACATATGGACTAAGTCTGATATATTCATTTGCACTATAATAAGTTGCAAACAAACCAAAGACGATCATGGACGAAATAGTAATATTTTTTCTTATATGTCTTTTTTGTAATAAGATGAATGAAGAACCTGAAAGTGCAATAAGAACGAGAATATCGAGAGGTTTTGAACGAACAAACCAATAAGCATCAGGCGTCGTTCCATTTTCTGTAATGTTATTGATTGTTATGTTTACAAGAAAAAGAATTATGATTGAAAAGAGAAAAGGGCATATTAAAAATATGATTTGTTTACGATTTAGATTGTTTATCATTTTGACCCCGCGTATCAGTAAAAGAATGTTGTCCTATTTTTTGTAATTTTTTATATTCATTTGAATTTATATCAAGTTTTGCAGCATGAGTTAAACATCCTAAAATGAAAGACTTATCGGCATTTTTAAGACCAGCCTTTACGACAAGACCGCCTAGAATAATTTTTTCACGTGCATCTTTACGCCTTATTTCATCACTCAAAAATCTCCTCCTTTTTTCAATGCGTCTTAGTGATTTTATAGAGTTACCAAGATTATTCAGTTTTTTGCTGTTCTTTTTGAAATCGGGCTTTAATCTCCTCGAAAATATTTTTCCATTGATCGTTTGTTATGTTTAATTCTGTTAATCCCGCTTCAGCTGCTAATAGTGCAATTTTTTCCCCTTCTTGTTTTTTAGCAGCTTTAATTCTTTCAAGAAGCTTTTTACTTTTTTCTTCAAGAGATTTTTTTTCTTCCATAAGTTTTTCTAAAGATTTACGTGACATTTAAAATTCTCTTTTATTTGTTAATCTTTATTTTTACTTAACAGAATAAATCTCCAATAACAATACTTAATAGTGCGCATTTATGCGCTCCTGAAAATGTCTTTTTTCAAAAGATTTTTGAAGGCGCAATTATACGTTTTAAAGTAAAACGTTTCATGCTATAGATTATTTCTGTGAAATAAACACAATTTTTGGTAATTGTATCTTATGGCAAGTACACATTTACAAGCTAAAATTATTGGTGCTGGAAAATCAGCAATTTCGGCGGCTGCCTATCGCCATAGGACAAGGATGTTTGATGAGTTAGAAGGATCTCATACGCATAAATATGATAAAGATAGAGACCTTGTACATTCAGAAATGAATATTCCAGAGGGTTCTCCAAAATGGATTACACAACAGCTCAGTTATTTTGATACAAATGATAAAAAAAGTGAATGGCTGTGGAACACTGTGCAAAATAGTGAGCGCGTGAATGGACAGTTGGCAAGAGAAATAGTTATAGCGTTGCCATTAGAGTTATCACGAGATCAAAATATTTCTCTTGTACGAGACTTTGTAAAAGAAAACTTTGCATCACGTGGTCTTGTTTCTGATTGGGTTTATCATGACAAGGAAGGAAATCCACATGTGCATATTATGCATACTTTACGTCCAGTTTTAGAAAATGGTTTTGGTCCCAAAAAAATAGCTGTCTTAAATGAAGATGGAACAGTAAAAAAATCTCTTGTTACTATTCGTGATAGACAAGGGAATGCTATAAGAAAAGAAGAGCGTATAGTTTATGAAACCGTCATAGGTCATAAAGATGCATTGAAGGATTTACGCAACTCATGGGGTGAGATTGCAACGATGCATCTTGCACTTGCAGGTCATGATATAAAAGTAGATATGCGTTCTTACAAAGAGCGTGGTTTATCTATAGAGCCAACCATTCATTTGGGGCAATCTGCTCATGCAATGAGTAAAAAAGGACTTGCTAGCAATGCGGTACAAGCTAATGAAAAAATAAAACAGAGATCTGTAGAGAAAATTAAAGAAAACCCTAATGAAGTATTGAAGTTAATTTCATTTGAGAAGTCGACATTTAATCATGGTGATCTTGCTAAGATCATTAATAGATATGTTGATAATTCAAATGACTTTAATGATATTATGGTGCGCTTAGAACAAAGCAATAACCTGATTAAAATTAAAGATCATTCCAATCCTTATAAAGTTATTTACTCCACAAAGGAAATATTAAAAACCGAATATGATATGGAGCGGAGTGTTGTTTCGTTGTCTCAAACGACAGGACACGGTGTAAAAGATAGACAGGTTTTAGAGGCAATAAAGTCTGTTGAGAATAAAGATAAAAGTGATAGATTTAAATTTTCAGAAGAACAAAAATTAGCCGTTCAACATATTACAGATGATAAAGGTATTGCGGCGGTTGTTGGTTATGCAGGTGCTGGAAAATCCACTCTATTGGAAGCCGCAAATATTGCGTGGGTTAATAGTGGGAAGCGTGTATTTGGAGCAGCGCTTGCGGGGAAGGCTGCGGAAGGTCTTGAAGAATCTTCAAAGATAAAAAGTAAAACTCTTGCTGCGTGGGAATTAGCGTGGAAAAATAAAAAAGATGAATTACGGGTTGGTGATGTTTTTGTCATTGATGAAGCTGGAATGGTTTCTTCAAAACAACTTTCGCATTTTGTCCAAAAAATTGAAAAAGCAGGCGCAAAAATTGTTTTAGTTGGTGATAATATGCAGTTGCAACCCATTGAGGCTGGAGCGGCATTTCGCGCTGTAGTTGATAATATTGGTTATGTAGAATTATCCGGTATTAGGAGACAAAAAGAAGAATGGGGGCAAGATGCATCACGACAGTTTGCACGTGGACAAGTAAAGGAAGCTTTAGATCATTATAAAAATAGAGGATTCATTCGTGAGACTAAAACGCATGATCAAGCCATAAATACTCTTGTTAAAGATTGGATGAATACACGAAGAAAAGTTGAAAAAAAAGCTCTGGAAGAAGGAAAAACTTTACGGGGTGACGAATTACTTGTTCTTGCTCATACGAATGCGTCTGTAAAAAAATTAAATGAAGAAATTCGAACTGCTCTTAAAGATGCTCGTTTACTTAAATCTGAAGATAGTGCAAGCGTTACAAATTTTGATACTCTTAAGGGGCATAGGGAATTTGTTGTTGGTGACAGAATTATCTTTCTTGAAAATGCTCAATTTGAAGAAAGATCAGCCCCAGAATTAGGAAAGCAAAAAGTTAAAAATGGTATGTTGGGAACTGTTTTGTCTACACAAAATGAAAGAGGAAAACCGCTTTTAAAAGTGTGTCTTGACTCTGGCCAAGAAGTTGTTTTCTCCAATCAGACCTATCAAAACGTTGATCATGGATATGCGGCTACGATTCATAAGAGTCAAGGAGTTACCGTTGATAATGTCTTTGTTTTAGCCTCCTCATCTATGGATCAACATCTCTCCTATGTTGCAATGTCTCGCCATAGGCATCAGTCACATCTTTATGTAGCCGAAGAGGATTTTAAAAACGTTCGATTACACGAACACAAACAGGTTAAAGGTACAATCACTGGTGAACTTGTTGAAGCTGGGTATGCTTCTTTTAGTGAAACAGCCAAAACCAAAACACCTTATGCGGATATAGCAACTTTCCGTGGAGTTGAACGTGTTTATGGTGTAAATCTTCCCTCTGCGATAGATGGGGCTCGTATTGAGCTTGGTGATAAGATATCCATTCGTCAAAACAAAGAGACTGTTGTTGTTAACAATAAAGAGATTAGACAAAACATTTTTCATGTGGATTTTATAGAACGTGGTGATCCTTCTTTTGCTAGTAGCATTAAACAATCCGATCGTGCAAATACCTATGAAAAATTGGTAGCAGCTCTTTCTAGGTCTGGTGTTAAAACAACAACTCTCGATTTTTCTGAATCTCCTGATTATAGAGATTATATAGCCAAATTTAAAAAAAATAGAGGGATTGATGTTTCTCAAGGTTTAGGGGAAAAAATAGCCTCTTATGTTGATTTTAATAAAGAATGGTTGCAAAAACAAAAAGAAAAGATTGAAACCCTTTGGGGGAGAGCAACGACAGTTTTTAGCAAACTTAAAAAAGAAGAGCTCGAGGTTGAGCAATCACAAAAAGAGTTGAATGTTGCATCAAAAACAACGGAAAAAGCCCCATACCTTGCTGCTTATACGGATAACTCTAATCTAGAACAGAAGGTGCTAAGCGCTCTTAGAAATAAAAAATCTTACATTGATATGTTTAAGGAGTTAAACAGTCATTTAGCATCTATTTATAAAGATCCACAAGAGGCTGCGCTTAGGATTGAGCAAACGATTTTAGCAGGGAAAGGCGATAAACTCTCTGATATTTTGGATAGGGCACCTGATAGAGCGGGCGAACTGCGTGGATCAGATCGTTTTATCGATAAATTGAAGGCTACAGGAAAAGAACGAAAAGAAGCGCTTTATCATGTTCCTCTTGCTATTTCTTCTATTAAAATGCTTCAATCCTTTTATGAGAATTCTTATGAGACGCTGATGGTTAGTGTTACACGGGAGCTTGAACAGTTAAAAGTAGAGGTTCCGTCACTTTCACAAGAAGCAGTGACTTTTATGAAAAATGTTGAAGCTGGTCGTGATAGTTATTCAAAGATACCAGAGCAGGTTGGTGAAGAATTTTTAAAGCTGAAAAGTGCTTTAGATAAACGTTTTGGACAGGATGCTATTCATAAACAAGACTTTGACTTGTCAAAAGCAATCATGCCAAATCAGCCTCAAGATAAAAAGCTTGTGAAAGAGCTTCAAACAGCAGTTAAAGTTTTGCAACAGATACATACACAAGAGCTAAACAATGTGATAGTGCAAACAATGTCAAAAGAAATTACACGATAAAGAAATTTAGAACATTAGACACTTGTTATAATAACTCATTTGAGCCATACATAAGAAGGTAACTAAAGGAGGTTTACTATGGGCATAGCCGTAGATTCAAAAGATGTTGTTCGAGCAAATATAGATAAGAAGTTGAAAAAAGAAGCTGGTGAAATATTAGCAAGTTTAGGACTTACGGTGTCTGATTTCATACGAATTTCCTTAGCTAAAGTTGTTGATGAAAGAGGATTGCCGTTTGATATGTCTATTTCTAATGCGAAAACGCTTAAAACTTTTGAAAAGAATGCAAAAGGATAAGATGTATACTTTGCGAAAGATATGAATGAGTTATTTAAGTCATTTCGACAGTTTTTAAAAAGCATCACGGCGTTTGAAGGGGTCGTAATAGATTTCTGTTACACGAAATTTGCCTTCAAGGCGTTTGCATTGGATGATGACATCTATCATCGAGATTAATAAGCCGCGGATATCATCGCGTGCTAAATTACCACCACCGTCACTTTCTTTGACTAAAAGGGT
>NZ_JBHIMY010000029.1:0-7937 GCF_042194535.1 Bartonella sp. CR84HXZ
CCTGGAAGAAGTTCGCTTTGAGCGTGCGCTGAACTCAAACGGTTGATCTGATCAAGCCCCTGTTCAATATCGCGCATGTTCAGAACATGACCTTGAAGCCCAGGAAAAGCACTCCACACAACATTATTATAACGAGACGCCGGTGAACCATTATAGTAAATCTCTGAGAGCTTGCCCTCAACGACAACAAATTTGAGCGTCTTGCTGTTTTTGATATCTTGATCAGGAATATAAAAACGCGCCGTCACATAGCCTTGATCCAAATAAACTTTGGTTAACTTCTTGATTAAGAGCTGAATGTCGACAAGACCAATACATCTTCCAACATAAGGCTCTGTTACGGCTGATATAGAGCGCTTTTTGACATGGTGCACTCCCTCAACAACAACAGCATGAATTGGAAAACATTGCTTCCCACCTAAAAGCGTTTCTGGATTTTGCTCTGAAGGCGTCTTGATCCTTTTAGGCGTTAAAGCGCGTAAATTCTCAATTCTTTCTAATTGCTGCTTCTCAGATTGTTGGCGAGAAAAATTATCGGTTGGGGAATGAAAAATAGCTGAGGAGCGCGCATAAACACTTACACCTGTAAACAAGCCAAAGAAAACAACAATGGCACGAAAAATTCTCAAAAGAGAACTTTGGCGTAAAAATACACAAAACAATACAGATTGCCCCCGCTTTGCACTATTCATGAAGCATTCTTCAAAAGAACTTCATGGAACCTCTAACAAGACCAGTCAAAACAGCCACTGCCCTATGATGCTTTTAACAAAAGCACACGCCTTTGTGACCAAAAAAGTGACACCCAAAAACTGCTCTATTTTAACTGCTGAAGATTTCTCCCCCACATTTATGTAGAAAGACCTCTAAACAAAACTGTTTAGCCCGTCAATGGTTAATACATCAATATCCCCATAAATATAAAGGATAAATTTGCTCAACCATATCCCCTTGCATTCATAGAGTGAACCTTCAAAGGACACCTAATCTATGAGTTTTGAAGGTTTGAGAAACCTTCAAAACCTATCTATAAAACCTATCAAGGCACATAGTTCATTTGTCTTGATTAACCCGTAAAACGAACAGCAAAATTCACTATTTTGCTGTTCTTACCTCATGTCATAGGCTGTGGATAAACAGCCTTTAATAAAACTTCTTTTTAAGCAGGTTGTGGGTCTTTAGCACCCTTTTCTTATTTTATTATTGCTATTTGTTTTAAATAGATCTAGCAGATTCTATTTAAAGTCTTTTGACACTGATAGATCAACGCTTATAAAGCGGTGGGGTTTTATTATAAATGCTTCAATCTCATAACAAACCACTGACATTACGCTCTCTGTTACAATCCTACCGTGATCATACAGAAAGTGCGCGCGATAGAGGAACTTCTTTTGAAAAGTTTGTAATTGCTTATTTGACGCAAGACCCCCTGCAATGCCAAGAATATGAAAAGGTTCAGACCTATAGAGATTGGGCACGGGAACACGGTTGGGATGGTACTGATATTGGCATTGATCTGGTTGCTAAAATTCGTGATGAAGAAGGATATGCCGCTATTCAATGTAAGTTTTATAGTGCAAATCATCAGATCAAGAAGGAAGATATTGATAGCTTTATTGCTGCCTCGGGAAAAAAGATCTTCACACGCCGTATTCTGGTTGATAGCACCGAAGGTAATTGGAGTAACAATGCCGATCTCACCTGTGAAGGACAAGGAGTCCGCATTCAACGGATTAATCTTTTTGATTTAGAAAACAGTCAAATAGATTGGTCAACCTTTGAAAGCAAAGGGGAAGCTACTCTTAAGAAAAAAGAACCGAAAAATCTTTTAGATCATCAACAAGAAGCGCTTAAAGCTGTTTGTGAAGGGTTAAAAGAAGCAGACCGCGGCAAGCTGATTATGGCGTGTGGAACGGGAAAGACCTTTACCAGTCTGAAGATAGCAGAAGCTCTTGCTGGTCAAGGTAAACGTGTTTTATTCCTTGTCCCCTCTCTTTCTTTAATGTCACAAACAATAAGAGAATGGACAGCAGATACAGCAATACCCTTACGTTCCTTTGCCGTGTGTTCTGATACACAAGTTGGTAAGCGTCGTAAAGCCCAAGATGATGCTGCCGAACTCGATGTCTCGGATCTCGCTCTACCAGCAACAACAGATTCTCAAAAGCTTGGAGAAAAAGCCAATAAGACTTCTCCTGATGCCATGACAGTGGTCTTTGCTACCTACCATTCGATACAAGTGATTTCGGATGCGCAAAAGAAATATGCTTTACCGGAATTTGATCTGATCATTTGTGATGAAGCACACCGTACCACTGGAGCTGTGTTAGGAACAGACAAGAGTGAATCTGAGTTTATCAAGGTTCATGACAATAGCCTTATTCGGGGCAAGAAACGTCTGTATATGACAGCAACACCTCGTATCTTTAGTGATAATGCCAAAAAACAAGCTAATGAGATTGATGCCGTTCTGGCTTCTATGGATGATGAAGAGCTTTATGGAAAAATCCTTTATTCTTATAGTTTCTCCCATGCTGTAAAAAATGGACTTTTAACGCCTTACAAGATTATCGTTTTAGGTGTTGATGAAGGAGAAGTGAGTAAATCTATCCAGCATCTGATGACAGATGAGAATTATGAACTTATTCTTGATGATAGAACAAAGATCATGGGTTGTTATCAAGCTCTTACCAAAATGGATCTGAAAATTGATCTTGGAGATGATACAAGACCCATGCATCGGGCTTTGGCTTTTTGTAGAGATATTAATACTTCTGAACGCATATGTAGAACATTCAACGATGAAGAAGTTAAGAAAGATTTACGTGAGCTTCATGAAAACCATAAAAATATTCCCCCTCTTAACTGTCAAGCAGATCATATTAATGGAAAATCTGGTGCCAAAAACCGTACGATAAAACTTGATTGGTTGAAAGAAGATGCGGGTGAGAATGTCTGCCGTATATTAACCAATGTACGCTGCCTTTCAGAAGGTGTTGATGTTCCTTCCCTTGATGCGGTTATGTTTTTACACCCGCGTAAAAGCCAAGTGGATGTGATACAAGCAGTGGGACGTGTGATGCGTCGTGCAAAAGGCAAAAAGATGGGCTATATCATTTTGCCGGTTGGTGTTCCTGCTGGTGTTTCACCAGAAGAGGCATTAAAAAACAATAAGAGATACAGTGTTGTCTGGCAAGTTCTCAATGCTTTGCTTGCCCATGATGAGAATTTTAGTAAAACCCTTAACCAGATGGTCTTAGGGCAAGACGTAAGCTCTATCATCGACATTGTTACAGTTTCTAAAAAGACCGAATTAGAGAATGTCACCACGGTTATTGACGAAATCACGCTCCACGAAAAATCAGAAAAATCCGGACTTCGTATTGGGACACAAGCACATGAACCGCAACATAGTCATAGCGTAACAGGAAGATTACCCTTTTTTGTTGAGTTTCCCAATGCTCTCAAAACACTGATTGTTAAAAAATCTACCATGAGTGATTATTGGGGCATTTGGGCTGGCAATGTTGCTGAGATTGCACAAAACCATATCACACGCCTTCAAACTATGCTTTCTGATCAGACAAGCGAAGCTTATCATGCCTTTGATACGTTTTATAAAGAATTAAAAAACAACTTAAACAGTGAGATAAAGCAAGAAGAAGCGATTGAGATGTTAGCGCAACATCTTGTAACGCGTCCCGTGTTTGAAGCTTTGTTTGAGGGCAATGAATTTGTGCAAAACAATGCCATTTCGCAAGCAATGGAAAAAATCTTAACAGAACTCGACAAAACCAATATCGAGGAAGAATCCAAAGAATTACAAGAGTTTTATGACAGCGTAAAGTTCCGTGCCTCTGGCATTACCGAACCACAGGCAAGACAAAATCTTATTATCAAACTTTACGAAGATTTTTTTACCAAGGCATTTAAGAAAACCACGGATAGGCTTGGGATTGTTTATACCCCCGTTGAGGTCGTGGATTTTATCATTCATTCTGTTGATGATGTTTTACGCAATGAATTTGGAAAAAGCTTGGGGTCACGTGGTGTTTCTATTCTTGACCCTTTCACTGGAACGGGTACCTTTATCACAAGGCTTTTACAATCAAAGCTCATAAAACCAGAGGATATGGAATATAAGTTCCGTCATGATATCCATGCCAATGAGATTGTTTTGCTAGCGTACTACATAGCAGCCATTAACATTGAATCGACTTATCATAGTTTGAAGAAAGGAGAGTATACTCCTTTCAAACATATTGGTTTAACCGATACATTCCGGATGCTTGAAAAACAAGATCTGATGAGAGGTTTACTAGAGAAAAACAGTGAATATTTAGAACTTCAGAAAAACCTCAATATTGAAGTTATCTTCGGCAATCCTCCTTATTCAGTAGGGCAAAAAAGCGAAAACGATAATGCGAAGAATACTCCTTATCCCATATTAGATAACCGTATTCGTGAAACCTATGCTGCTCAATCTAAAGTAACAAATACACGAGCGCTTTATGATAGTTATATTCGTGCCATTCGTTGGGCTAGTGACCGTATTGCTGATGCTGGGGTAATCGGCTTTGTTTCTGGTTCTGGTTATGTAGAAAAGCCAACAATGGACTGCTTACGAAAATCTTTAGCCAAAGAGTTTACGAGTATTTATGTGCTTAATTTACGGGGAGATATTCGTAAAAATATGATGAACAAAAATAACGCTCAAGAAGGTGAAAATGTTTTTGGCAACGGTAGTATGACTGGTATTGCTGTGACACTATTTATCAAAAACCCCAATGTTTCTAGAGATTGTAAAATTTACTATCACGACATTGGTGATAATCTCACAACAAAAGAAAAACTTACTGCTCTTGAATACTTTGGTAGTATTGGTGGTGTCACGCGTGAAAGCGGTTGGCAATTGATTAAACCAGACAAGCATGGTGACTGGATTAAGCAACGTGATGACAGTTTTGCTAGCTTTCTAACCTTGGGAGATAAGAAGGGTAATAATAAGAAAAAGGAAAATAATAAAAAGCTCTTTGAAACTTTTTCGTGTGGTATACAAACTAACCGTGATGCTTGGGCATATAACTCAAGCCGTGAGGTTTTAGCAAAAAATATGAGTCATATGATTGCTTTCTATAATAGCGAAGTGGAACGTTTTAATAATGTCTATCCGCATGCTGACCGTAAGTTACGTGCAAATGCTGTAAACAATTTTGTTAGTGTTGATGCTACAAAAATTTGTTGGAGTAGTAGTCTAAAAGAAGAGTTTGTAAGAGGAAAGGTTTTTGAATTTGAAGATAAATGTCTTATTCAAAGCCTATATCGTCCTTTTACGAAGCAATGGCTTTACTATAGTCGTATTTTTAACCATAGAGTCTATCAAATGCCGCGTATATTTCCGATAGGGGAAATGATTGAGAATAAAATAATTCAAGTTACAGGTATAGGAGCAATGGGGGGCTTTTCTGTTTTGATGAATAAAGCTTTACCTAGTTTAGATGCAATAGAAAAAGGTCAATGCTTTCCACGCTATATTTACGAAGACACTACGGTCTCAAAAGATAGAAACAAAAAACAAACTCATTTATTTACGAATTCTATAGAAAAAAGCATCAATGCTGGTTTACAGAAGCGTGATGCTATTACTGATGAGGGATTAGCCCATTTTCAAGCTGCTTATCCTAATGAAATAATCACTAAAGATGATCTATTCTATTATGTTTACGGTTTACTTCATTCGGAAGATTACCGTGCTCGTTATGCTGATAATCTCTCTAAGGAATTGCCTCGTATCCCTTGTGTAAAAACTGCTGATGATTTTTGGAAATTTGTAACAGCAGGACATAAACTGGGTCATTTGCACGTGAATTATGAAACTGTAGAACCTTATCCAGTAACCTTTAAAAAGGGTAATCCAAAAGTTACAGAGATCTCTAATCCTGAGAAATTCTATTGTGTAACTGAAATGAAATTCGCAAAAGCAGGTAAAGAGAAAGATAAATCAACAGTTATTTATAATAACAATATCACAATAACAGATATACCTCTTGACGCTTATGAGTATATCGTTAATGGTAAACCCGCTCTTGAATGGGTTATGGGGCGTCAATGTGTAAAGACTGATAAAAAGAGTGGTATTGTTAATGATGCCAATAGCTATGCTATTGAAACCGTTGGCAACCCTGCCTACCCTCTAGAGTTATTTCAAAGGGTTATTACCGTAAGTTTGGAAACAATGAAAATCGTTAAGAACTTACCAAAATTAGAAATTAGAGAAACTGAATAGATTTATAAGACATAATAATCTCACAACGGGTATAAGGTTTTATACCTATAGGTTCTATGCCCCTTTTATAAATTGCTTACATATAATCTTTAAAAGGATAGTCTATATGCGTTATTCTAAAAAGAAGAAACTTGCACTTTTAAATACTCTTATTTGAATTGCTTTAAGACTTTTAAGAAATCCCATCTTAAAGTGAATACGCTTCTTTTACATTGCCTTTAAGAGGTTATACCGTAATCTAAAATGATAGCTTTATTGTTATCAGAAGCTTTGTTTAAAGAGAGTTATGTATATTCATTTTCTTATATTACTTATAGGTTTTGAATGTTTCTAAAACCCCCAAAACCCCTACAAAACATATAGCATTAGTTGAATTTACAGGTTGTATTTTGATATAGGTTGTTTTTTTTGGAAACTTGATAAAAGTTAACATATTGAAATATAATAAACTTTTATTTTTTATTGAAAAATATGTAAAGGGGGGGCGTAAAAAGCACCTCCAAAACCCCCAAAAACCCCTAAACCTCCAAAACTCATAACCATAATGGTCTTGATAGCATTTCTTATGATTATAATCCCTTTCTTTTGAAAGGCTTTAAAAGATCACATACTCTCATAAGACATGTTTTAATCATTCACTAAATGATCACTTTTGTCGATTCAATGTACTGACACAAACTGACAAATATATATTTACAGTTGTATTTATTTGTTATGGTTATTTTAATAAGTTGTATTTTGAAAAATTCATAAAACTTAACTTATTGAAATATAATGATTTTAATTTTCTCTCATTTAAAAAAAATGATATAGGTTCTAAAAAGAACTGACAAGACTGACAAAAGTTTATTAAAAGGGATTTTGCTCATCTCTATAATGATCAGTTTCTATTGAGATGTTTTCATAACAAGCAATAAATCACAATTATCCTATTTATCGTTTCTCTTATGAAAATGAAAAATGATGCCATGGCTATAAAGAACATAACAGCTATAAAAGGCTGTTAAATTGCAAATGTGTTATTAAAAGAAATTAACAGAAATCTTAAAAACCATTTAGTAAAAAAATTGATAGGTTATAAAACTAAAAATACGTATGATGAGAGCATTTTTAAATATTATAAATGTATAGATTCAAAACATAACGCAATCGTTTCATAAAGCCAATAATATAGCTTTAAAAGTACATAAATATAAAATAAGCAATTAATAAGCATAAGACATTATCAATACACAACGTATTTAAAAAATAAGAAAAAAGTATCAAAAAATATAAAATATTATTTGACAATAAATACGTATTTTGTTATATAAATAATCAAGTGATGAAAACACTTAAACCGTAAGCGGATAGGTTACGAAACAGCCTCTCCCATGTCTTTAAAATACTGGCTATCTTTTATGCTTTTGTTAGTATATGAGAATTTTGTCGGGCGTGGTTATGCCATACAATACCCATTTATGGGAAAAGCATAACAACGGACTTACGGCCGTGTTTTCAACGCCCGATGCTCTTATAGAGTGTCAATTGAAAACGTTATTAACCCGTAAGGTTTTAATTATGAAAAATACAGTAAAAATCCCCCCCGTTATCTCTAATATTGCAAATGAAACCGCGCCTGTTAATCAACAACAGCCTGCAAAAAAATACG
>NZ_JBHIMY010000003.1:0-161242 GCF_042194535.1 Bartonella sp. CR84HXZ
TGCTCCCCGCACCAAGATTAATGGTAGCTTGGCGTGAGAAAAGCCGATTGATTTGATCAAGCCCTTGCTCTATCTGGTGCAGATTGGTCGGCTTCCCAATAAGGTTTGGAAAAGCCGTGGTGATTTCTCCTTGAAGTCTCCTCTCAACTTTATGCCCATCCAGAGTGATATCTTCCATCACACCTTCAACTACAACAATCTTGAGATGACCGTGCAGGCAGAGTAAAATAGGCTTAAAATTTGCCAACAGTTAGAGGAATTAGTGTCTAAAAAATTCTGCTAATGAGGTTTATTTTGCTTTTCCTTGACTTTTAAGCCACGCTAGCATGTCTGAATCCACACGCACAGTTAGCAACAGTTTTCGTTGGTTTATAGAATGGATTGAGAACGGCGTTTTTCCAGAACGCATCATTGAGTGACGAAATATCTCTATGATCAATTGTACTGTCCGGCATTACAGCCAGTTTATCAACTTCAACTCTCTGTTTATCTGTCAAAGGTGATAAGTTACCTACCTCAATTTCATAACGAACTTTCTTCTTTATAACGTTTCCTTTCTTTCAAGTTGGCTCGCCGTGCTGAAATAATACGGATTCCCTCTATGCCATCTTTATCGTCATAGACAGTATGCGCTACGAAGAAGAATAAAAAACCATCCATGAGCCCTAAAGCTTGCTAACCATACTCTCCGTTTTCAATACGATCTTGTTTAGCTATGGAGAATGGGTCCGAAAAAACACATGCAGCTTTCTAAGATTATTTTTTGTTTTAGCTTCATCCCATGCAAATCTTATTTTTATACCTTATATTAACACATTTATAAGGGTATTATGTACATCAAGAGTTTTAAATGAACACTGAATTATCAATGTTTTTGTACAATTAATATAATTTAATACTTTAAAAATTAGTGATTAATTAACTGAAAATATAAAAAATAATAAATAATCCTAAGGCGTTATGCATATAATATGCAAATCGAATAAAACTTACAAGCATGTTGAATAAAATGATATTAATTGACTATTTAGGGGTCTGCTCCTGAAAGCAAAAAATAAATTTTGGTGCCGAAATATTCAACTTTCGTATGGCTACCTTTGAGAGCTATACAGATAAAAATACCAATAAAAAGTAAATAAAACAGAATGGTATTCCGTGGTGCTTTTTAATCCACATACATTTGGCAAAAATTGTTCTTCAGTACAGAACTACCCCTTTTTAAGAATGAATGAGAGGAGCGATTTTTTTAATGGTCAACGCTACAAAGGATGCAATCAGCACTTTCAAGAAACCACCAGCCAAAAAACCTAATGAACTTATTAAAACCGTCAGCAAAGGAACCTGAGTCATATAAGCTACCCATGGTATTCCAAAAGAATAAACTATCCCAATGCCACCCACAGTATTTATCACAAATAATGTTATAAAATTTAACCGCTTCCAAAACAATTCTACCATTAAACCAATAAAAAATGCAGCAAATGGAAAACTAATCAGATAACCACTCGTAACTCCTGAAAAAACACTAATTCCACCACGACCACCAGGCAATAGAGGTAACCCAATCGCAATAAGAACAAGGAAAAGAAGTGATGCTAAAGCTCCCCTTTTCGCTCCAAGTATAGAGCCTGCTAACATCGGAGCCATAGACTGAGCTGTAATAGGGACACCCAGCGAAAAAGGAAGATAAATAGGAGGAAAAAGACTCAAAACAGCGTAAATAGCGGCAAATAAAGCAATATAAACTAAATCTTTTGTATTCACTGAATTATTCCTTCACTATGAAAAAACTTTTGTTATTGTTGTATAATTAATAAAAAGTATCAGATTTATAAAAGTACACTTTAAATGCCTTAGATATAGAGAAAAATACTATAATAATTTATTTTAATAATATCACTTATATAAATCACATTGAGATTCTACAATGTTTAATTACATCATAGCTTACTATGGTTAAATTCAGTAAACTTATTGTGATACATGAATATCATATAATAACAGCATAACAAAATAATACATTTATTTTAGCTTGTTCTTATTATGCTTTGAATGAATGAGAGGAACAGATCTTTTAATCGCGAGTGCAACAAAGGATGCAATCAACACTTTTAAACAATCGCCTATCAAAAAACCTGATGAAGCCATTAAAACCTTCAGTAAAGAGACTTTGGTCATATACGCTGTCCATGGTATTCCAAAAGAATAAACTATCCCAATGCCACCAACAGTATTTATCACAAATAATGTTATAAAATTTAATCGCTTCCAAAACAATTCTACCATTAAACCAATAAAAAATGCAGCAAATGGAAAACCTATTAAGTAACCACTTGCAATCCCTGAAAAGACACTGATCCCACCGCGACCACCAGGCAACAGAGGTAATCCAATCGCAACAAGAACAAGAAAAAGGAGTGACGCTAAAGCACCCCTTTTTGCCCCAAGGATAGACCCTGCTAGCATCGGCCCCATCGATTGAGCTGTAATAGGTACCCCTAGAAGAAAAGGAAGATAAATAGAAGGGAAAAGTCCCAAAATAGCATAAATAGCGGCAAATAAAGCAATATAAACTAAATCTTTTGTATTCATTTGATTCTTCTTTCACTATAAAAAGCTTTGATTCTTATGAGATGCTGTATCAATGGTATCAGCATCATAAGAACGCGCTTCCAATGCTTCAGCCACTTCTGAAGCCATTCTTATGGTTCGTATAATTAAAGGTATCGCAAGAGCAACAATGTTAGTATTAAGTCCCCGTGCTTGCTGTGCTTCATGTACCTCATTAAACTTTTCACTCAAAAGAGGAATAAACCTGATCGCCATAGAGATAACCATACTCACTTTTGATGGATTTATACCAAAACAGCAAAAAGGCTGAAGCCCGACTTCAATTGCATCCACCATATCTGAAACTTTTGTTGTGAATGAAATAAGTGATGATAAAGAAAAGAGGATAACAAGACGTAATATGACCTCAACCCCCGTAAGCCAACCGCTAAAAATAGTTTGAAATACAAATAAAAGAACTAAAAGCAATCCCATCGATTTAAATTGCTTTATCGCAGTTTTGAAAGGGACCTTGGCGGCTCTATAGAATAAGATGACCAACAACAAAAATAACCCAAGAAGCGCTATGGAAGAAACCATTATTATAAAAGTTCCACACGCCGCAAGAAATAATAACTTAACTCCAGGACTTAACCTATGAATAAACGTATCCCTTGGAATATATAAACCGATCATGACATTCTTCTTATATACTCCTTGATAGCAACAAAAGGTACATCATCAATTGCTATCTCCCCCTTATCAAAAACTAACACTCTATCAAACTTTTTCAAAAACTCCAAATCATGCGATACAACTATTGCCGTTTGTGGTAATTCTTCTATCACTTGCGTAACGCGATGCTTATTTCGCAAATCAAGTAATGTCGTCGGCTCATCAAAAATAATGTAGTCTGGTTTCATTGCAACTACACCGGAAATAGCAACGAGTTGTTTTTGCCCACCACTTAATAAATGGACAGCGTAATTTCTGAAATCTTGAAGTTCATAGCGCTGTAAAATTTCATCTACACGCTCCTTAATTTCATCTTTACTAAGCTTTAAATTTTTGAGACCAAATGATAAGTCCTCTTCAACTAATGGTAAAACAATCTGATTATCGGGATTCTGAAATACAAATCCAACTTTACGCTTTACTGCTTTTGCATCGCGCTTGGTATCAAGCCCATCAACGCTTACAAAACCGTGAGATGGTAATTGGAGTCCATTAATAAGACGAACAAATGTACTTTTTCCAGAACCATTCGCACCTATAACAGCAATTCGTTTTTCGGTAAGCTGTACAGTAATATTTTTTAAAACACACAAATCACCAAAAACTTGTGTTACCTCATCAAATTTTATAGTCCCCAAGATTTATTCCAATCAATCCCTTTTATTAGCTCTTCTTTCTCTATCGTTTCAGTTTATAACCTAAAAGTAATAATAAGCACCATAGAGGAATAATAATGACTGCCAAACTCATATCAGGCATCTGTACAGGAATATATGTTTCAAGAAAAGGCACGCTTATTCCTATCATATCAAAAAGTCGAGTCATCAATCCATTTTGCCCAAAACCACTGATAAACATAATGCAAAATAATAAAGCAAGAAAGCAGAGACAAAGATAGTTAGCGTAAGGATATAAACCAAACGCATAAGTAAAGTTGCCTTTTCTGTTCTTATGTGCATTGCGAAATTTTAAATGAACAATAACAATAATAGCCCAAGTAATCACTGCTGCTGCAGTTGCAAGTGCCATGATCCGCATGAAACTATTATCAGGAACAAGAGCATTAACAACGACAATCAACACCGTACAGAATGATGAAAAAAGGATAGCAATATAAGGAACACGAGCAGCACTCAGTTTACTAAAAATATGTGGTGCATTTTTTTGTACAGCTAAACTATAAAGCATACGTCCATTAGAATAAATGCCACTATTGTAAACAGAAATAGCAGCCATAATCACCACAAAATTCAAAATATGACCAGCAGCAGGAATTCCTATAGTCTCGAAAATTGTAACAAAAGGACTACCATTTTTTCCAATCATATTCCAAGGGCTGATTATCATAATAACGCTGATAGAACCAATATAAAAAATTATAATCCTCCACATAACTTGACGGATAGCCGCCGGAATTGTTTTTTGTGGATCAGATGCCTCTCCAGCAGCAATACCAATAAGCTCTGTTCCTCCAAAAGAAAACATTACTACAGAAGTCGCTAAAACAACCCCTACTGCTCCATAAGGGAAGAAACCGCCATGGTCCCAAAGATAATGAATATTCGCTTGATTTTCCCCTAGTCCAGTGACAATGAGAAAAATTCCCAAAATAATCATACCAATAACAGCAGCCACTTTGATCAAAGCGCAAGCAAATTCAAATTCTCCATAAAAACGAACATTAAACAAGTTAATGAATGTAACAAATAAAAGAACAACGAAAGATGCCTTCCAGTGATCAATCAAAATCCAATGATCAAGGTAAAACCCTATCACTGTAAGTTCAGCCATGCTCACAAGAATATAAAGAAACCAATAATTCCAACCTGTTATGAAACCAGCTAATCTCCCCCAATATTTATAAGCAAAAAAACTAAATGCTCCTGAAGACGGTTCTTCTACTGACATTTCACCAAGCATTCGCATAATGAAATACATAATAAGCCCGCCGACAAGATAAGATAAAATGACTGAGGGACCAGCTAATTGAATTGCCTCGGTTGACCCATAAAAAAGTCCCGTCCCAATAACACCACCCAAAGCAATCATTTGAATATGGCGATTTTGAAGGCTACGCTTCAATTCATTGTGCTTTTTTTCAAACATCATGCCTCATTACTTTTGTTGAGCCTAACCTCAACTTTTATCGAAAAATTAGGCACCTTTTTCAAAAAACACAAAACAAACGTAAACTTATTTTCTTATCATAATGCAACTCCTTATTTTTTTGTGCATTATACATATGCCCCGTTGAAGTTTTAAGAAAAAATATGCTCCACTATTTATTTAAATTAATGTCCTTCATTTTCGTTACACTAACCATTATAGCATTGGTCATTGATAACGCACACTCTGTAATCACATCACATTGGACAACAACCCCCTTTAATAAAATTTTAATAAACCTTCTGCAAACAGATGTCTATCACCTTAATCAATCTCTATGCAAGGTAATGCCTGATTTTCTGTCCTCAATTTGCATTACTCTCACTTATTTACCAGCATGGTTTATCTTTGGTGCTTTAGCAATAGTATTTTGTATCTTAAATCACGAAAAACAAAAACCTTTTCACAAAATATCATATACATATAACGAAGAATATATTTAATCTTGAAAAGACTTCTAGAGCTCTTTGTACTATACACAACCGATATCGCTTAGAGCACCTCACCCTATTAAAACAACTGAAAATAACTTGATCATCAGAATGGATTAAAACGCTCTATTATAAATATACGCGCTCACTTATGATTTCTATAGATAACGATAACATCGCTTCATTTGTATCAATTTAAAAAAAATAGCGAATAAATCTAACTCCCATCTATAGAAAACTCTGTACAGAAAAAAACTTAACATATTGAAGTTCATATGTTTTTATGGATGCTTTTTTATACTCTACAAAAACTTTTCTTAATTTTAGTACTAGAAATCACATATAAAAAACGTCTTCTAATATCAGCACTCCTTATAAAATTGGAACTTCTTGAAATTAATGAAGAAGCTTATAAAAATTATTCTACAAATCTAACAAAATGCGTTAAATAAAAACTAATCTGTAAATAATTGCAATTGTAATAAAGAACATTTCGCACCTTCCTCCCATTGTAATATCCACCCTATTACATCTAAAAAAATCCAAGAGAATATCAACAGAAGAATTTTTAAGCACCTTCTCCCTATTGAGAAAATGGTAAAATAACAGCTTCAGTAACACTCTGTTCTTTTAAATCTGAAAATCGTCTCGCTAAGACATCAACTTTTTTAGATATCTCATCCAAACTTTTCCATTGATTAGTTACCACTCGAGAAAGTTCCTCAATGAATTTTTCTTGGTAAGCTAGCTTTATTTCTAGTTCTATCAGCCGATCTTCATCCGACATGATTCTTACTCCATCTTAAATAAAAAAACGTGATTAATTTTATTAATCCTCCCCCTTTTTCTTCCCCTAAAAATGAGAAGTAACTTTTCAACTAATTCTACTCATCTTATTTGCACATTATAAAGGGTTTATAATGATCTTTATTTTCCTAATCACTTATTCAACAAATTTCTTTCTTAAGAATCAGAAATGTTTTTATCTTTACTAAGTTATCTTGACACCATTTTCCATCCTAAGGATCTACATTCCCAGCTTCTTAATTTGAGTGCTATCGTAAATTGGAAAGCATTTATAGTATTAAGATCAAAGAATACTGTCCTCTGACTTTTACATACTTCTCCTGCAAATTATTATCATATTTTATAAATTATTGAAAAAATGCATTCTTGCTTTTATACGTACTTTTAGCTATTACCCTCAAATTAGTTTTGTCTCATTGATTTACAAACCTATGCCGCATTAGCTCAGTTGGTAGAGCACATCATTCGTAATGATGGGGTCGCTGGTTCGAATCCGGCATGCGGCACCGCATTTTCTCTTTTTCATATTAGAACATATGGATTTTTATTTAATTATCTGTTTGAAGACCACCTTCTACAGTTTATATAATTTTACCTAATTTGTTCTTATTTCTTTGGAGTAAAGGCTAAGATCTCTTTCTTTCTCCACCTCACCGCTCTCCCTAGCTTATATGGCTCCGGAAACAACCCCTGAAGCACCCAATTGCGAATCGTTGTTGTGGATACACTAAAAAGCTGTACACATTCACGGGTTGTTACATATCTATCGCCATCATCAGATATCATCTCATTACCTTTCTCTTTTTTATGTTATGTAAATGGGCGGAGATGCTAGGAGGAGAGAACCTCCCATATCTTCAAGCGGCTTTTTGTTAAAATCTTTTGTATCTCTTGTACTATTGCCTCTAAAAAGATTTCAATAGCTTGATTGATTTGTTTAAGACGCTTCTGGAAACGTAGCCAATACAACACTAGACAAAGATGATACCATTGTCCCCGAATGCCCCATAAAACACTTCATATGAAAAAGACGAAAGCATTATTCATATGGAAAAATATATGAAACCGAAATCATCATTCAAGTTTATTACAATACAATATTCTTTACAACACTATCCAATATCATTGGTCCATATATTGAATATGCTCCACTACTATATTGTTTTAGTTGGAAACAGACTACTAGAGAGGGAGAAAATATCGATTATGTTTTTATATAACATTTTATTTAAAATCCTTCATAAAGATATTTTTTAAGAAAATTAAGCAATTAGAGGAAAAAATAAATAACAGTTAAATTCACTATAGATTTTTTGATTAAATATGTATAATACGTTATGTGTATATCGTGTTGATTCTAAGATAATTTGTAGATCTATAATATTCAACTGTAATGTTTTTTTGTTTTTATGAAAATAATTCTATGGTGTAAGTTATGGGTTATGCAATTACTTGAAAATCAATACCTATTATTTCATTACTTATTATATCTCTTATTTTTTTGTTAAAAAATGCTTTTTTTCATCAGGATTATTGAAGTTTTTTTAAGTAAAGTTCTTCTAAATCATTCTGGATCAACTGTAAGAATTTATGAGTAAAATCTATCTGATTATAAATGGATTTATTATAAAGTTATTATATTGAGATGGAGATCAATTGCTGCAAAATGAATGGTGTTTAGCATAATATTTGTTCAAAAAACGATATGGGTTTTAACATAACTCACTATGGAGATTTTGAATTTATTATGCCCTTTCACTGTTCTGTTCTTAAAAATGAGTAGATGTAAGTTTTCGATTCATATCCTGCTTTGTGTAGTTTTTTTATAGGTAAGAATAATGCGAAAAATATCAAAAGAAGGGCTTGCATTGATTAAGCAATTGGAAGGCTTACGTTTATCGGCTTATGAATATTCTGGTGGTGTATGGACAATTGGTTATGGACATACAAATGCTGCTGGTGCTCCAAGCGTCCACAAAGACATGCAAATTACGGAAAAAGAAGCTGAAAAAATCCTTTGTCAGGATTTGAGAGAGTGTGAACTCGTTGTTGAAAAAGCCGTTACCGTTCCTTTAAACAATGAACAATTCGCGGCATTAGTATCATTTTGCTATAACGTAGGAATAACAGCCTTTTGCAATTCTACACTTTTAAAAAAGCTCAATAAAGGTGCATATGAAGTGGTACCAACTGAATTGCAAAAATGGACAAGAGTAGGAGGAAAACGTATCCAAGGTCTTGTCAATCGCCGAGCAGCCGAAGCAGGATTATGGGCGAAAGGATCTCATGTTGCCCCAAATTATCATGTAGTAGAATCAGAAGGTGTAACAGGTATTTGCAAAGTAGAAGCTCTTGCACCAATCATAGGTTCTTTTTCAGGGCTTGGAGGGCTTTTTTCAGGAAATGGTCCTGTTCAATGGGTTTTAGCAGGCATTATGGTTTTAGCTGCTTGTACAGCTATGGTATACATTGCTAAACGCTTTCAAGAACACCGCCTATGATCTTATGGATAAAAAAATATCTAACAATGACGTCAGTGACCATAGCAACTTTTCTTATAGCTTTAGTGAAAGCCTTTTTTCTTGGGGAACAAGTTGAGAAGAAAAAACAAACAAAGGAAGCTTTCAAGATAGGACAACACGGCTTAAGGTAGAAAATGAAGATTAATAAGAAAAGTGATGCTGCTATGCGTACTAAGCTTTCTAACTGGCTGCGCGACGAATGAACGAACTTCTTGTATTGGATGGCTGCCAATTTATTTGAATCGACAAGATATCAATGTGATTAATCCAAATTTGGCGAGAGATATTTAAAACATAATGAACAAGGTGCAGGTCTATGTGGTTGGAGACATAAACGGAAAATAAAGTGCTAAAGATACAATTCCTCTGAAACATTAATCAATGAAAAGATTTGAAAGAGGTCGATATATTCAGATTAAAAGTAAAAGAACTTAAAGGATAAAAACACTCTGGTGGTCGATTGGATTTAATTAGAGTGACGGAGATGTCTGAGTTGAAGCGAAAGAATTCAACAAGGTTATATTTGTATAAAGTGATTGAGTCTATTGATGTATTCTAAGAGCATCTTTGTTATCCTACCAAAAGAAGATGAGAAAAGATTTTACGGATTGCACTGCTATCGTCGTTCAAAGAACTAATGATACACAACGTTCTGTCTTCAACAAAATAGGGTTTGGCATGCTTAAGAAAAACAATCTACGGGATTGTATAATGAATAATGGACTGCTTTTATGTGATTTGTGAATGACGTTGTTTCAGTTTTCTAATTGTAATAATGATGTTGAAGATAAGACAAATAGTTTCGCACGGTATCTGCTTTTTCATGCTAAAGTGGCGCAAAAACATTGTGAGTGATATTGGCTGTTAATTTTTCTGTAGTAAATTCCCTATGTGGGAAATAACATGAAACTCTAGTGGAGAAAACCAGCAACCGTTTTTACCTTCATTTTTCAACTCTGCTTTTTTGCTTTCAAAAGCCGTTTTTGCAATTTCTTGAAAAATATTGCTTTGCTGTTTTAAGATAACTTGTTCCTGAAATAAAATGGGACCATTACCTTCTTTTAAAATATCACTGTAATATCTTGCAAACTCATATGCTGCTTTTAGAGAAAGTTTGTAACGTGCCTTTCACGGCGTTTATTGTGATGTGTATAACGGAAAAATTAAGAGTGCGTATTATCTTTTCGAACATTCAACCACAATCTTACTTCATCACAATATTTACCTTAGGGAGATACTTTTACAAAAGATGCTGATAATCTATAAATCGCCCTCACCTAATTCACCTTCTCGTTCATCCTTCTATGCATTGCCCGTCCACCTTTTAAACCACCTTAAATTTTTGATATAGAATTTTTTCTTTAGTTTTTATTTTTTATTGAATCATAAAAATGATCTGTACCAATCTTGCCTCTATGCATCTTTATACATTTTGATTCTTGTTTCTAAAGCCCAGTCTACAAGCATGTCACTCTGTTTTTTATATTTAATATATATTTTTAGATTTATTCGTAACTTGCTAGAAAAGTTTCTATATTTTGATAGCAAATCTTCTATCAGTTCACTTTTTTCAAAAGATTCTGAAAGGATTCTCAAAAAGTCTACAAATTTAAAGACTCTTTAATGCGTATTGTTTCTTTTTTAGAAATCAAAATTGGTGATGCCTCATTCCTTACCAGAAATTGTATTATTTGAAGAGCAATCTGTATAAGATGATGTAATCTCTTTTATGAAGTTAACTAAAGTTTTTTGAATTTCTAGCACATTGTTTAATGACAAAAGAAACCTCCCTTTTATTTATGCAAGCAGCTTAGACATCGGCTGATAATTCTCCCGCTTATAAAAGCTTTTCTGGAATAACCTTCAGAACCACAATAAAGTGGTGAAAGATAAAACAAGTTTTTAGATGATCATAACGCACAATAAAATCGGACCAGTTTAAATGTTCAATGCTAACACCTGCTAAACAGAGGCAAATAAGTTTTAGCACGCCTTCAAATTGGAAAGACTTAAACCCACGCGCTACGACGGATTTCAACTCTCATCGTACGATTTACCTTCCCTCTAAAACTTAATCGCTGTAAATATAAAAACCTTGAAGCCTGTTCTAAATCCGTGAGAGTTGCTGGCTCTTGCTGTATTAAACGTTGAAACTCCTCACAGCTACTCATCTGAAATGCTAGCATTTTTCATAAAAGGACGATAGTAGCGTTGTAACATCCCCAAAAAGTTTACGACATCACCTGAGAGATTATTGCTGATTTCAGGGGATAGAATCAATTTCTGCTCAAAGAAAATCCCAGCCATACCAACAAAAGATTTAGTCTACATGCTATGAGAAATATCCTCAATAATTTTGATAATTTTTTTAGTCAAATTTCTTTTGTTACCAATATCAGCAGCAACTGTTGTGGAATTAACAGAATTATAATTTTTTATCTTAAAATGTATCCATTATTTTTTACATTCTTTCATCTATCTTAGCCTTCTTTTCACAGCTTCAAATGATAAAAAGTAGCTGCAATGTTAAGTTGTCTTGCATCGAACAAATTTCTCGCAAACTATCCCTATTGGCTAGATGACAACACATCCTCTATTTAAAGAAAGAAAACTTTTCTTTTTTATTCAGCGATAAAGTAAATATTATCCAATTACTTATGAGAGTAATTCGATCAAATGGAAACTGTAATTTTTTCCACTCTGAGTAATCCTGTACCCGTTTATATAGATTTGAAAAACACGCTGTTATGAATATTCATAAAAATGCTTTAAAAATTGATATCAGAAAAACTTCTGTTTAAAAAGGGAAAGGTGTTCTCTTACTTGCTACTGAAGAACCTGTTCAGATTTGTCTTGATATTGCTGTAGAGCTTCAAAAAACATAAAGTTATCCCAACGTTTACAAGTGTGCCAACAATTCAACTTTGAGATAATATATCTGTGCTAGAGTTATGCCAATCTCACCAATCTGTTATTGTCTGTGAAGAGCATAGTATCAATGGAGAAGCCTAGAGATGCAATTGTTAAATCGCTTATAGAACAAAACATTCTATGCCAATTTGTATCATTAGGAATACCTAACGACCCCATCTGCAATAAAAACAAACTGGATTTTTAATAAATTATGCAATCAATAGAGAAAGCATAAACAGTGTTAGCAATGACATACTATACAAAAAATATTCAACTGCTTCCTAATATGTTCGCCAGTTCAAAAACATCATAACTCATTGAGGATGCAAGAAAATAAGAAAGAAAAGCACATTAATTCACGCAGTCTTGCTCTCAGTAAACGAGCTTTTTTAAAGATTGTATGGGTATTTTTTTCATTGCTTAAAAATGTACTCCATAAAAACAATATCATACCCATATAATATATTATCCAATAAAATTAATATAAATAATATATAGATTATAGAAATATTATTTATTAGATCCATTTTTTATTATAATTATAGCTTTCAATAAATACATATTGACATTTTTAATAATTTTATTTATATACCATAATTAATATTATTCTATATTAAAATAAAACTAAATGAAGCTTATAAATTTACGTTTTATGCTAATGTGGGAAAGAAGTAATTAACATGTTATATTTTTATATATAGGAGGGAAAAATGCTCACAGCATTATTTATATCTATTTTTTCTATATCAACAGTTGTTTTACCTTTAATATCAGCGCTTGTTCCTTTTTATCCATAGAATGAGCTTTTAATAAAGTAAGTAAAAGATGTATGCAATGTTATTAGTATTTTTTTTGTGTTTATTATTATTAAGATTTTTGCGTTAATATTATTGTAATTACTGAGTATTTTCTGTGATTTTATAGAGGAGCTTTTTGATCTTTTCTATTTAACTTTAACTGTCAACATATTTGTAAAATATATAATTATGCTCCTCTATAAAAAGACTTTCTTTTTCTGAAAGCAGTATAACATATTGCTTTCATTGCTTAAAAACATCTATATTTACTAAACTCTTGCGTGTAATATCTTTGATTGTCTGAGTACCGGTCAGTGTCATAGCTACCCGCATTTCATTGGCAAAAAGATCAAGGAGATGCATAACACCTTTCTTACCTGCTGCTGCAAGCGCATAAACAAAAGCACGGCCAATCATAACAGCATCCGCACCTTGTGCTATCATGCGTACAACATCAAGACCAGAACGAACACCTGAGTCCGCTAAAATAGTCAAATGATCCTTTACAGCATCCGCAATTGCAGGCAACGCTCGTGTTGTTGATAATACACCATCAAGCTGACGTCCGCCGTGATTAGAAACAACAATACCATCCGCACCAAATTTTACTGCTTCTCGTGCATCTTCTGGATCAAGAATACCTTTCAAAATCATTTTTCCTTTCCAAAAATCGCGAATCCATTGTAAATCATGCCAACCAATTGATGGATCAAAATTTGCACCAAGCCAACCAACGTAATCATCCAATGCAATTTTCTTTTTGAGATAAGTGGAGACATTTCCAAGATCATGGGGGCGCCCCATAACACCAACATTCCAAGCCCAATATGGATGAGTAAACGCTTGTAAAAAACGACGTAATCCAGCATAAGGACCAGACATCCCCGAATGCGAATCACGATAACGTGCACCAGGAACTGGCATATCAACTGTAAAAACCAACGTGCGTACACCAGCTAACCAAGCCCGTTCTAGTGCATCACGCATGAAACCGCGATCTTTGAGAACATAAAGTTGAAACCAAAATGCACCTCCAACCGCTTCTTGCACTTCCGCAATGGGACAAACTGAAACAGAGGATAGAGTAAAAGGAATCCCTTTTGCCGCTGCGGCACGCGCCGCTTCTACCTCTCCACGACGTGTATACATGCCCGTTAGCCCAACAGGTGCAAGTACAATCGGTAAATCAAGTGTCTGTTCAAAAAGCTTGATTGAAAGATCAACTTCACCAACTTGCCTTAGAATCCTTTGACGCAGTGCAAGAGCTTGAAGATCTGTACAGTTACGTCGCATCGTTTCTTCAGCATAAGCCCCACCATCAATATAGTGAAAAAGAAAGGGAGGAAGACGACGCTTTGCCGCCTTACGATAATCAAGTGTTGAAGAAATAATCATTGATGGCACCATTGTTCCTAAATAAAAAGAGAAGACATACTAAAACGCATAAAAGCGAACCCGTGTACCTTCCTACTCGATATTCTCCAAAACGCTCTATTGAATAGATAGAAGCAACAGAGATTGCAACTTTCTAAAAAAACTAATTGATAAAAACAATGTCTTTATTTCTCCTATCCAAATTTAAAATCTCACAGTATGGGGTATCATTAATAACGTATCCTCTCATATATTGTTCATGTACAATTGAAGTGTTATACTTTCTTTAAACGAATACCTCTTCGAAAGCGATTGCTCCGCAGCTTAATTAGTTATAATTTAAAGTCGTTTCTCCCTCCAAAGGTCCTTAAATTATCGGTTATAAGAAGATAGAGCCTGTAGTCATTAAGTATAAACCATAATCTCCCCCAAAAGATAAAAAAATCCTTTATTAATACTGGAAATAAAGCTGTCGCATACATCCAGAAATCTTCTTATATCAATACTCAAAACTGAGACCTGTTACTTATTCATGAAAGTTTATAAAAATATACAGTGCCTAATTCACATAAAGCATAAAAAATTTTTTTAATGTTCATACTAGTAGAAGCTTTCCATATTGAATTGAATAATTTTCTAGCAATATTTTATATCTTGAAGCTATAAATGAGTTACTAAAAGTAGAACAATGTTTATTAAAAAAATTGTTACTAAACTGTAGTGAAAAACTTCTTTATTGGCTCTTAAGGATAATTTTTATACGAAATAAAATATACTGGTCATTCAAGCTCTAGAAAAATGGAGCAATAGAAGCATCCAATCTCGCATGTTTACTTTGAAAAACAAATACGTTACTGTTATATTGAATTTTAGTAACTTATTGATTTATTATAATCAATAAATACGAATAACATATTGAATATAGTAAAATTCTTTCATTTTAGATTTTTTCATGATGAAATAATCAAAACTATTCTTTTGCACATCATAAACGAAGTTCGTATAGATAAAACCTCTTGAAAAAAAGAAGTAAAAATGCCTCTCAAATGCAAGGGATGCAATAACTTTGGACACTAAAAATAGAATGAATGGCGCCAATTTTGCGAAGAACAAAATTTTCTTTTATCCAAAATACACTTTCTGCATACATGTTATCAAAATTCGTAGTTTCCAACTCATTTAAAATGCTTGGACAACTTTAAACCCTGTGCTTGATAATGTGATCCAACATCATGTCCATAAAGGGTTGATGGTCGATTAAGCATATGCTCATAGACCAAACGGCCAATCATTTGACCATGCTCTAAGATAAAAGGAACTTCATGGCTCCGCACTTCTAAAACCGCTCTTGCTCCTTTTCCACCCGCTTCCATATGCCCAAATCCTGGATCAAAAAAGCCTGCATAATGCACCCTAAACTCACCAACTAAAGGATCAAAAGGAGTCATTTCGGCGGCATAAAGCGGAGGCACATGAACAGACTCTCGTGAAACTAAAATATAAAATTCATCAGGATCAAGAACCAACTCCCTTTGACCACGATCAAAAAGAGGTTCCCAAAAATCTAAAACGTGGGCAACAGCACGTTTATCAATATCAATAACACTTGTATGATGTTTACCACGATAACCCATAAGCCCTTTTTCGTCTCCCTTTAAATTAATGGAAAGACCAATACCACCAGCGCTAATATTAGGAAGATCCTCCGATATCAGTGTTTCTTGCTTTTGCAAAGTGTGTAACTCAACTTCATTCAAATAACTTTGCCCTTTTCTAAACCGAAGCTGTGATAAATGTGAGCCTTTATGCACCAAAATTGGAAATGTGCGTGGACTAATTTCCAAATAAAGTGGACCATGATAACCAGCACAAATTTTATCAAACTCCTGAGCATTATCCGTAATGACACGCGTAAAAATATCTAATCGGCCTGTAGAACTTTTGGGATTGGCAACAGCAGATAAAAATTCTGGTAAAGCTAAACTTTCCAAAAGAGGAACAATATAAACACACCCTGTTTCCAAAACGGCTCCATCTTGTAAATCAAACTCATGCAACTTTAACCGTTCAAGCTTATCCAAAACTTTTGTATCAGGGCCTGGCATAAAAGAAGCACGTATACGATAAGCTTTCTCCCCTAAACGAAGATCAAGGCTTGCTGGTTGTATTTGAAATCTATCAAATGGATACTGAGCCTTGAGAAAGTTATTCTCAATCAAAGCTTGTATATCACTATCTGCTAAAATACCGCTTATACGCGCCATATATATTGCCTTTCCTTTTTACATTGTTTCTTTTTTGACCTAGATGATAAATTGGTGCAAGCTATTTTAAGGTGATAAAAACTATTTTTTGTGTTTTTTCCAACCGATTTGTTAACATAAAATAAAATAGGAGGTATTGTAAAAAATAATACCTTCCATACTCTCTTATTCTTGAATGTCGCGCAAATGATGTTATCATAATTTTCTATAGAAGCCTTAAGATTCCTGTTAGAATTTATTATGATTATACGCCATCTTAGCGAAAATATTATTAATCAAATCGCCGCTGGTGAAGTTATTGAACGACCAGCAAATGTTGTCAAAGAACTTGTTGAAAACGCTATTGATGCTAGTGCAACACGCATCGAAATTATTACAGCAAATGGTGGAAAAAATTTTATAAAGGTGAGTGATAATGGTTACGGAATTCCTGCAGATCAGTTAACTTTAGCAGTTTCTCGCCATTGTACCTCAAAGATTACCGATGACGTACACAATATCTGCTTCCTTGGGTTTAGAGGAGAAGCCCTCCCCTCTATTGGTTCTGTTGCTAAACTTAAACTCATTTCACGAACAAAAGATGCTGAGAGCGCTGCTGAAATTTCCGTTACTGCAGGAAAAATTGTAGGACCCAAACCAGCTGCTGCAAACCTTGGAACAATTGTTGAAGTTCGTGATCTTTTCTTTGTCACGCCGGCACGATTAAAATTTATGAAAACCGATCGAGCTGAAACAAATGCTATTAGCGATATGATTAAGCGAATTGCTATCGCATTTCCACATATCCGCTTTTCTCTTTCAGGACTAGACAGAACATCTATGGAACTGTCCGCTACAGAAAATAATATTCAAGGACAATTACAACGTATTACGCAAATTATGGGAAAAGAATTCGCCCCTAATAGCATCGCACTGAATGCTGAACGCGAAGCAGTGCGCTTAACGGGTTTTGCCTGTTTGCCATCTTTCAACCGAAATAATAGTCTTCATCAATTTGCTTATGTTAATGGGCGTCCCGTGCGTGATAAATTTCTATGGGGCGCTATCCGGGGCGCTTATGCTGATGTCATGACACGAGATCGTTATCCTGTCGCTATTCTTTTTATTGATCTCCCACCTGCTGAGGTAGATGTTAATGTACATCCAGCCAAAGCTGATGTACGATTCCGTGATCCAGGATTAATTCGTGGTTTGATCGTTGGAGCTATTCGTGAAGCATTACAGCAATCTGGTATTCGTCCTACTTCAACCCGTTCTGAAGCAACGCTAGCTGCATTTCAAATACAAAAACCATTGGCACAACAACCGTTAGGCAATTTTAAGAACACGCACCAGTCCTCTTCTTATAGCCCACAACCTCATCATTTTGCCGCTGCTTCAATGGTTCACAAACCATTGGATATTACTAGTTCTTTTGGTTTAAAAGAAGATGCTACTCCTATTATGGAGGGCTTAAATATACCAAGTGGGGATACATACATTCCAAACACTACATCTTCATCAGAAGAGTTATCTTATCCATTAGGAGCGGCCAGAGCACAAATCCATAAAAACTATATTATCGCCCAAACACAAGATAGTTTGATCATTGTCGATCAGCATGCAGCTCACGAACGATTGGTTTATGAAGCACTCAAAAATGCACTTTATTCCAAACCGCTTCCTTCACAGTTATTACTTATTCCTGAAATTGTAGAACTCTCTGAAGAGGATGCAACATGCCTTTTAACGCATAAAGATGCTTTGCAAAAATTTGGATTAGGAATAGAACCATTTGGACCAGGAGCAATTGTTGTGCGTGAAACACCTTCCATGTTAGGAGAAATCAACCTCCAAGCCCTTATTAAAGATCTTGCAGATGAAGCCGCTGAGTATGATACAACAAACAATTTAAAAGCAATGCTTGATTATGTTGCAGCAACGATGGCTTGTCACGGTTCAATACGGTCAGGGCGCCTTTTACGCCCCGAAGAAATGAACACACTGTTACGACAAATGGAGGCAATACCCAATACAAGTACATGTAATCATGGACGCCCTACTTATATTGAACTCAAATTGGCAGATATAGAACGGCTATTTGGCAGAAAATAAACTCTTAACTATTTTGACAAGAAAAATATTTTTAAATTAACTCTCGACTTTATAATATATCTTATGGCACTTTTCTTGAATCTCTTGTATCAGTAAAAGGAATTATAATGTTTTCCGATAGTGAACGCGAAGCAAAAATTCATTATTCTAATAATGGATATGACATTATAGAATATGGTTCCTATACCATTTGTGCTGTTAGCGGACAAAAAATCCCTATAGATGATTTAAAATATTGGAATCATCACCGTCAAGAAGCATATGCTAGTTGTGAAATCTCTTATCAGCGCGAACTTGAGTGCAACCCATATCTCAAGCAATTGTTAAAAACAAAAGAAAAATAAACCCTCGAAAGCTATAAATTTAGCCTTTACCTTTTAGACAAAAAAATTCAAGGGAACGTTTTCTAAAGCGGCTCATGACCTCCTCAAGGACCATACGACAGAAATCTTTTTGAACAAAATCAACATTCACATCAAAGACAATAAGATTTTTCAAATCTTTTTGCGTGTGAATTGTCTGTATACGGATATAATCTTTAGCTGTTGTTGCTAGCCATAAATTGTGCATTTTAGCCTTTTGTATAAGGCTTTTTAAATTTTTATCTGTGAAAAAATAGTGGTCTGGATACATGTAAGTTTGCACCACATGACCAGATAATTCTTTAATAGATTTAAAAAATTTATCTGGATTGCCAATACCGGCAAATGCCAAAAATGATTTTCCTGAAACCTCATCAGAGGCAATGGCTTTAAGATGAGCACGATATAAAGGCTTTCCAGTACGAGAAACAAGAAAAGAAACATTATCAGGCGCATCGGAATGACCAATCAATAAAACACTATCCATAAAAGAAAACTGCGTTTTTAATGGTACGCGCAAAGGTCCTGCTGGAAAGACAGCTCCATTACCAAAACCGCGCATCGCATCAACAACGAGTAACGTATAATCCATATAAAGACGGCGACTTTGAAATCCGTCATCCATTAAAATAAGATTACATCCCTCTTGCTTAAGCCGTTGTGCCGCTGCATAACGATTAGGTGATACAGCTACAAAAGCATGCTGTGCAAGTAAAAGTGCCTCATCTCCAACATTGTGTGGAGTATCATATTTCTCATTTACAAGATGTACCCCTTTAACTGATCCACCATAACCACGTGATACAATACCAGGTACGAAACCAAGTTCTTTAGCCACTTTGCTAAAAGCAATAACAACCGGCGTTTTACCCGCACCGCCACATGTAAAATTTCCAATACACAAAACTGGCAAATCAATCACGGAAGGCTGTCTTGTCATAAAACGACTTGAAAAATAACCATACCCCCATGAAACTGGAGCTAATACAAAACGCAAAAAGCTTTTATTTTTCCACCAAAAATGGGGGGCGCTAATATGCATATCTACCCTGACGCTGACGTAAACCCGTTTGTATTACAAGGGGTTGTAAAAATGGATCTAAAGTCTTTAATGTGCGCTCAAGTGCACCTGCCATATCTGTCGCCACTTCATGAGCCTTATCAACCATTTCTTGTCGCAATGTTTCATTTGTTAAAAGCTTATACACCTGAATAGCAAGCTGTTTTGTATCTTGAACTATATATGCTGCATCATGCGTTAAAAATTGTTCGAACATCTCTTGAAAATTTGAAACATGGGGCCCTGTCAAAATAGCAGAACCAAGCAAAGCCAATTCCAATGGATTGTGTCCACCATTTCCACATAACGACTTACCAACGAAAGAAACTTTCGATAAGCGAAGAAAAAGCCCCATTTCTCCAATTGTATCTCCCCATAAAATATCGGTATTCATGTTTGGAACAGCATCTCTACTCCTCCGAATAAAACGCAACCCCTTATTATCGCATTTTCTGATAAGATCTTCTGAACGTTCAGGATGACGAGGCACAATAATTGTTAATAAATCTGGCAAATAATTTTTAACAATCTTATGGACCTCAAAAGCAATCTCCTCTTCCCCTTCATGCGTTGAAACAGCTGCCCAAACTGGGCGATTGCCGATTGCATTACGATAACGTGCAAGCAATGCTTGATTTTCAACCAGAACAACATCAGCCTTGAGATTCCCAGAAAACGTAACAGATTTTACGCCAAGTGTATGGTAATAAGCTACATCTCTTTCGTTTTGACCAATCGCCAAATCAATATCCTTAAAAATATGTTTGGCAAGAACGCGTCGTTTTTGCCAAGCTTTAAAAGAACGTTCAGACATATGGGCATTAACCAAAATCTGCGGAATACGCATTTTTGCAAGTTCTTTAATACGAAGAGGCCAAATTTCTGATTCACAAATCAAGGCGAGATCAGGCTTCCAATGACTAATAAAACGGCGCACTGCAAAATCTAAATCCAAAGGAGCATATTGATGAATCAACCTATTACCAAAATGTTTTTTCACAAGAGTAGAAGATGTCACAGTCCCTGTCGTCATTAACACATTGATTTTCAATGATAAAATATAATTTATAAGTGGGACAAGTGCAAGTGTTTCTCCAACACTTGCTGCATGCAACCAAACTAACGAACCTTGGGGGCGTACATGAGAACTTTTACCTAAACGCTCTTTTTTGCGACACCACTCTTCTTTTCCACGAATAGCACGGAAGAACAAATAAAAAGGAATAACAGGACATAAGCAAAAACCAATCATCCGATAGCTTAAAAGAGCCGTATGTGCCTTTAATTCTACCATTTAAAATCACCTCTTCCAGCTATTTTAAGATATCTATATGCTTATTTTGTTAAAAAATTCACACTATTAGTTACATCCATATTTTTTTAATATCATCCATATCTTGAATAAAAAACGCTTCACCCATGAGAAAATTCAATACATAAAGGACAAAAAACGTAATTTTATCGCCATATTTTTTTTAAAATTTTCCTATAAAGATAACCTATACACGTTATTTAAATCTCTTTTAATGAAACTTTGTCACTTATATGGATTTTATCACTTCATTCTGCACCCTATAAAAAATCTTACTCAAAAAATAACAAAGCTACATTTCAGTCGATTATAATTTTGAAAATATAAATGATAAATATCATACAACCTATAACATAGATTGTATCAATTTTTTTCAGCTCACTGAATAAATACTTCTTATGATTTTAGTAAAACTTTGAATTTTGCACGTTGGTATTTTAGAGAAAAAACTTATTTTTACATATATTATGTATTATCAATTTTTCAAAAAATAATCCATATAAATATTATAACCTATATAAATCCAACAAATAAAATATGTTAAAAAAAAGCCTAATCGCTATGATTTCATTTCAATAAAATGAATATGTAAAACTAATCTTTAAAAAAACTTTTGAACGGTATAAAGTTCTCATTTTAAATTGTAATATAATCTCTTAAAGGTAATCCAGAAAAATCTAATCTTGTTTAATAGAAAATTTCTTAAAAGTCTTAAAGCAATTTAAATAAGAGTTTTCAAAATTTTAAATCCTCTCTTTTCAGGAGATCGCATGGTGTATTATTCCTTTTAAGATTGTGTATAATCAACACAAAATGATTAATTTATAGATTGTAGTTTTAAACGAGTACTCAAAAAAACTTATGAGGTAAGTTAACTTCATCAATCTATTCAGTTTTTCTAAGTTTCTAATTTTGGTAAGTTTCTAACGACTTTCATGGTTTCTAAGCGTATAGTGATAACTTGTTGGAAAAATTCCAATGGATAAGTAGGGAGTGCTAATAATCTCAACGGAGTAGTAATTGGTATCATTAATAATGCTACTCTTTTTATTAATCTGAACGCATTAATGTTTCATACTCCATTCAAAAGCAGAGTGACTATTCACAATATAATCATAAACTTCGAGTGATAGCTCGTCATGATAATATTGCTGTTGTAAATAGGTTAATAGAACTGTCTTGCATTTTTATTAAGCGTAAAGATGGTGGTGCAACAATGGATTTTATAACTTGCACGGACACCATTATGGAATGTGCTTGGGTGCCTTGAAAGATGTTTCATTAAGAAAACATATGAATTTAAACAACAAGCATATTCTTTTTTTACGGCATTCTATTTTACCCGAAGAACGTACCTATGGAAAGGACGATTAAACAAAAGCGTGAAGCAATCTACAGGCTATAATGACCAAATATTCAAGCTTTACTCTGCATCGCCTAACTCAGCATCAAGAAACTGATGCAAATCTACAATGCAATAACGTTGTAATGCATTATCTACACTGCTTTGTGCTTTTGCCTGCCATGCTTCTTGAGCGGATTGATAATCCGAGAAAATACCAACCACATCTAAATCATCAGGATTCTTAAATTGATTACTGTTAAGATTTTTTAATTCCCCACCAAATACAAGATATAAATATTGTTTTTTTTCGTTGGTTTCAGTCATATGTGCCTCCATATCATTTAGATTATTTTAGCGCGCTTTTACGTGATTAAACTAACTTTGTTTGACGAACAACATCTATCATATCTTGACAGCAATTATTTTTACCAGCAATTAAAAGTCCATATTGGTAAGGTTCAATTCCATAAGATAGTAAAGGGGCATCAAGCGATAAAAAACACCCTCCACACTCCTGCAAAATAAGATCAGCAGCGGCAATATCCCATTCATGACAATTCGGACGAACTAATACGATATCAATTTCATCTTGAGCAACAAGAACAATACGATAAGCAAGAGAAGGAAGATAATGGTAAAGACTGACTCGATTGAGAAAATCATCTGGTAATTTTTTTGCGAGCGATTTATCAAGCGAAATTTTATATTTTCGATGCCCCCCCGAGGCTAAACGAGGAAGTTTTATCCCATTTAATGTTGCCCCTCCACCCGTTACAGCTGCATAAATATCTCCTTGAGCCGGACATTGTAGAACGCCCACAATAGGACGCCCATTCTCAATAATGGCAACCGAAATACACCAATAAGGACTGCCAGAAAGAAAACCTCGTGTTCCATCAATAGGATCAACCACAAAGAAGCGTTCATAATCTTGTTGTTCTCGATTATCTTTTGTTTCTTCTGAAATCCATCCATAATTTGGACGCGCTCCAAGAAGCTTCTCTTTCAAAAAATGATCAACAGCAAAATCTGCCTCACTGACCGGTGAATTACCCTCTTTAATCCAAACATCCAACGTGCATCCAAAATACCGCATTGCTAAATCTCCTGCCTCTCGACAAACATCCCGCAAAAGATTTAAATCATAAGAATGATGCGTGTTATTTTCCTGCAAGTGTCATCCCTTCAATTAACAATGTTGGAGCCGCCGTACCATAACGCCGATCAATATCATTGGCAGGTGTTAAATGTGCTAACATATGAAGCAAATCAGAACCTAGCGTTACTTCACTCACCGGATAAGCAATTTCACCATTTTCAATCCAAAAACCGGAAGCCCCACGACTATACTGACCAGTAATAAAATCAATACCGTGACCGAATAATTCGGTCACATAAAATCCATTTCGCAAATCTTTTATCATATCGCAAGGCGATACTAAACCCGGTTCAATTGCAAAATTTGTACTTGTCGGCTGCACTAATGATGCCGAACGCACACCGTGTCCATTTGTTTTAAGTCCCAATTCACGTGCTGTAGATGATGAAAGAAGCCAATTTTTTAAAATACCATTTTCAATAATATTGAGTGTTTGCCCCTCTACCCCTTCTCCATCAAAAGGATGAGAAGCATTTCCACGTAATCGCAAAGGTTGATCGGTTACATTAACATTAGGCTTCATCACTTCCTTGCCTAGGAAATTCTGTAAAAGACTTGTTTTACGAGCTACAGAGGCTCCATTGACCATAGATGCGATATGCCCTGCAATTCCGCGAGCCGTACGCGGATTAAAAATAACATCAACGCCCCCAGTCGCCGCACGAACTGCACCCAAACGTCGGACAGCACCAAACCCTGCATTCTTTCCAACAGTTTCTGCTGCCTCTAAATCAGAAAAATGTAAGGCTGTTGTATAATCATAATCCCGCTCCATTTGTGTGCCTTCACCTGCAAGAGCACTACAAGAACGTGAAAAGCAACTGGAGCGATAGGCTCCACAAAAACCATCGCTGGTCACAAGAATAAACCCACTCCGACCATAAGCTGTTGCAGCGCCACCAGAATTACTTACACCTTTAACATCAAGAGCTGCTGCCTCTGTTTTTAAAGCATCTTCTGTTAAAAAATGACTGCTTGGCACAAAATCATCAAAAAGATCAAGATCTTTAGGAGACTTAACCAAACTCTCTTTATCTGCCAAACCTTCAAATAAACTATCGGGAGAAGCTTTAGCCATCGCAACAGCACGTTCCGCAAGTTCTTGCGGATAAGACGCTAAATTAGCAGAAACACTTGCTACTTTTTTTCCAACAAAAACCCTTAGAGTAAAATCATTGCTCTCTGCTGCTTCTGTTGATTCGACTTTCCCAAAACGAACTGATACACTGGTAGAATGAGCATGAACAATAACGGCATCAGCAGCATCTGCCCCAGAACGCCTTGCTGCTTCAACCAGTGAAACAGCTTTCTCAATCTGGTTTTTGTCAGTCATTATAGACTCCCTGAAATATTTTATTATTTACATTGATAAGCACTCTGACAATTTTATATAAATCAGAATATAACTCTTGTATGTTTATTCATAAAATTACGCACATTTCATGCATTTTTTCTTTTAATGCATCGAATAATTTCCTTTTTAGCTTCTTTATGAAAAGACGCAATATGTCGTAAAATTTCTTTAGTTTCAAGATTTCTCATTGCCCCTTATCATTTTAGATAACCCAATCTGTACTGATAATCAAATCAACCGAAAACTTGGCAATCAACAAACGACCTAGCAATAACACTTGAATTTAAGTCAAAATCCTCAAAAATTCGAAAAGCATAAAACGACTTAAGTCACAAACCTTATGTCCTCTGGATAGTCAAACAACTTCCTTTATTCCTATAGCATTCTTTAATTTCCAAGCAAGAATCAAGAAAATGCCTTATATTTGTGTATACTTCTTTGCTTCTATAAACTCTCTCATAATAAGATGGCAATCTTGTAAACAAAAAACATAAACGGAATAAAAAATTTTTCCTTTCATTATGGTTTCAACAAAATGAGCAGTCATAAACTTCTTTACCCTCATGGACGTGGTATCACAAAGAACTCATTTTTTATATTTATCAGAAATAAGTTATAATCATAACATTCTCTCTCGTTTCTAATGCGTCTAATCGAGAGCATCTCATTTTTTCATGCGTCATCCTTAATCGGTTATTTTGTTATTAAACAGGCATAATTTGACAGACTTCTTTTTCCTGAAACAAAAATTCTAAGATACTGGATAGATTTTGATTTAAGAACTATACTCTTTCCTCTTTCCCCTCCATTAAAAAATAAAGAAGTGTAATATTGTCATAAAACGATAATCAATAAAACTTTTATATGAAACTCAACGTTGTATCTATCTTTCAATTCAATCTGCAATAAGCGTATTCTTCCAATTAATTTTGACAAGTTTATCGCTCATAATTGTTTTAACAGATACAAAAGTATTTGCAGAAACTAGGATATCTGTATGCATTTTAAAAAATCGCTTTTTTAAACATTTAAACCAAATATATACAATGATACGAAATTAATTTTACGGAAATTAAGAGTGAGCTTATTTATCCTTTAGAGCCTTTTAAAGCTGTACTCTTTAGAAAGTCATCATCTTTTAATCAAAAAAAACACTTTGATTTATAATTATAATTGATCGTTTTGTAATTTGCATAAAAGAATCAAATATCATTAAATTTTCTCCATTTTAAACTTATTTATGTTGAGGAAATCACAACTATTCGCTCTCACATCATGAATAGAGGTAATGTTGATAAAAACTATTTAAGAAGAAGTCAAAATGCCTTTTATCAAGGCTCTCAAATCAAAAACTATCGCAATACTAGAAACTGGCAAATATCATGACAATATTGACCTACAGATTCACAAGAGCAGAAGCTTCTACAACTTTCTTTATTTTCAGTAAAAATGCGCACCTCATAAGCTTTTATATATTGAATAAAATTCAATGACTCTTATAAGATCTTTGGTGCAAAATTAATTTTCTCAGATGATTTGACTCGATTTCAACGACTAATGAAAAAACAAATCATACCTCATCGATTTGCTATATACTCATAACTGATTTCATTCTAACAAGGCTAAGATTTCTGCGCCTTTGTAAAGGTATTAACTTCTTTATAAATGCACCCCCTTACGAGATGATTTTGTTTTCAATAAGAGCACGTCTGCTCATTTCAATCATTGCATCACGAAGGTGTAACTTAATTTTTGACCCAATAACCATTCCAAAGAAAGGAGAAAGTAAACCAGACATGGTTACAGTATGGCGAATTTTGTTATTTGAAGAATCAGATTTTTTTGAACAAATATATTCATGATCAAAACTCATGTGAGTAAGAGGCAGTTTAGCATAATCAGAAAAGAAAACATTTTTTATAACTTTATCAAGTGTAAAAGTTACTGTAGGTCCCTTTTTAGGTTTCATGCGTCCTGTAGCCCCTTCTTTGAAAGGACCAGAAAGTTCTACCCACTCAAGTTCACTATCCCAGCAAGGCCATGATGACACATCTTCCCATATAGCCCAAATTTGCTCAGCACTCGCTTCTGTGTTAATTTCTTCGCTATATATCCATTTAAACATGATAATCTTCCCTGTTTTAGAAATCATTTAGCTTTATTGCTAAAGAATAATATAAAAATTATTCTTAAAAATGTAATAACGATAACACACTTAATACTTTCAGATTTACTTAATATATAATGATTAACTCAACAAGCGATATTAATAAATAAACACACAAATGTTCAGTATAAATGAACACTATTGTCTACCTTAAATAGAAAATATCTGTTTTAAGTTCATACAATAATAAAGATAAAAGTTACACACTATTTAGGATATAAATGCAGACTGCATAGTTGAAAGCTTTCAGCTGCTAATGAGATGTTGATGATTAATGTGCAGCCGAAAGAAATTAGACAAAAAGGTATTATAACTGTTGTCGTGAAATATATATCCTATTGGAGAAAAAACATTCATCGGTAGTAAAGCTAATAATACACTAAAGCTTTGACAATGTGTTACACTTTTAATGTAGATGAAATTAACAAATCAGCATATAACTTACAAAAATTAGCAGCAATACATACTGCTAATTTAGGTCCAATAGCATTACACCTCAAAGCAATTTTTGGCTAGACAGAAGAACAGATGGCCCCTCTATATTAAAGGGCGTATATTGTAAAAGACTCGCTCTTGGGGCTATGAAAAACTTCAAAAAATGAGAGATTCAGACAAAAAACATAATGAAATCAAAATTCATCAATTCCTTTAACATTAGAATCTTTTATTTATTTTCTGTTTAACCTTTTAAAAACCATATAAAATGAAGAAAACTGTAAAGAAGCATTTTTTCATCCTACCGGATAAAAACAAGAACTTTCTCAAAATGTAAGCGATCGTAATTTATAGAGACGTATTGCTGTCTCACCATAAAAACGCTCATCGTCTAGATAAAAGACATCAGGTAAATGAATCATTGTATCTTTCTTTTCTTCAAGTATGAAGAGTGTATCAGCTTTTGCCCACCCTCCTCGCAAAGCTTCTACGAAAGCACGTTCACCTAAACAACGGCTATAGGGAGGATCAGCGCAGATAACATCAAATGGAAGCATTGTGCCAATATTGCCAAGTTTTGTCGCATCACGACGCAAAATCCGTCCTATCGACTGTAATTCAAAGGCTTCTATATTTTTTTGAAGCAACCCACGCCCCTCAACCGAGTTTTCAACAAAAACAGCCGCCTTTGCTCCACGTGAAAGTGCTTCGATGCCTAAAGCACCAGTACCAGCAAAAAGATCAAGAATACGTTTATTGGTCCAAAATTGTTCTTCACGGCTAGAAAGAATATTAAAAAGGCTTTCACGTGTACGATCACTCGTTGGGCGAATCGACTGATTAACAGGCGAAAACAAAACACGCCCAGCAAATTTACCGCCTATGATCCGCACGTGAACCTCCAAATCGCTTCGAAGTTTTTGCACCATCCCTATGTGGTTTAGATTTTTTCATAGCACCACCAAACGATTTTACCTTTTTCTTTCTCTCAAAAGAATGCTCCTCATGTCCACTTTTTATCATTTTCTCTTTATCCTTGAAAAAGCGATCTTTCTTACCAGAGGGATGCGTCTCGTCATAAGATGTTTTGCCACGTTTTTGAACAAAACTTCCCCTCTTCTCTTTGTGTAACGGACTTTCTTTTAGTTTTTCCTTGCCTCGATGAAAGGATTTTCTACCATCCAAATCGCTCTTATGGTCATGCGATTTCTCCTCACTATAGGAAGGCTTTCTACGTGTACTCTGCGGACGTGCACCAGGAGCCATCCAAACATTAGCACGGCGAGAACGCGGTAGAAAACGCTCTGCTTTTCCTTCCTCACTTTTCTCCTTCTTTACATTCTCATGAGACTTTGTACTTAATCGTGCACGACTATGTTCAACAGAATCATCTCTTGGTCGGCGCCGTATCGCCCTTTCACTTGAGAAAACCCAACCATCATTTGCAACAGAAAGATCTTTTTGGCTTTGCTTTTCTGCAACAACTGCAGAATTTGAAAATGGCTTAAGAATAGGAGCATCAAAATCTGCATTGGCTTGCATAATCAAACGCTCCCCCAACTGATCTCGTAACATCCGCCCTTTTAACTCTTGCACGGCTCCTTCTTCTAAATCAGAGAGATGAAATGGACCATAAGATACACGTATTAATCGATTAACTGATAATCCCAACGCCCCTAAAACATTCTTTATTTCACGATTTTTTCCTTCACGCAAAGCGACAGAAAGCCATATATTAGATCCTTGTTCACGTTCAATTGATGCTTCAATCGAACCATAAAAAATGCCATTAATCGCAATACCATTTTTAAGGTTATCCAGCGCGCTCTTCTTTACTCTTCCATGAGCACGGACGCGATATTTGCGGACCCATCCTGTTACAGGAAGCTCTAATACACGCGCTAAGCCACCATCATTGGTTAAAAGCAAAAGCCCTTCCGTGTTAATGTCAAGCCTTCCAACAGAAAGAACACGCGGCATTCCTTTTGGTAAATTACTAAATACTGTAGGTCTGCCTTCAGGATCACGGTTCGTGGTGACAAGGCCTGCTGGCTTATGGTAAAGCCATAAACGCGTTCGTTCTATAGGAGGTAAAGGTTTGCCATCAACTTTAATAACATCAGAGCGGCTAACATTAAAAGCAGGCGTTGTCACGACCGTACCATTTACAGAAATGCGACCTGCAACAATCATCATTTCTGCATCTCGACGCGAAGCAATACCAGCACGCGCTAACCTTTTAGCAATTCGTTCACTCTCATTATTTTCATTCATTTGCGTTTCAAACCAATCTTTGCCAGTATGTTTAGAAAATTATTCACATGCACCATACCGCTTATCCTGAAAAAGGAAGTAGCATAATCATTTATCATTTTCTATCCTTTAACGACAATAATGTATCTGTTGACTTGCACGTTTGTTTTAAACACTTTAAAAAATAGAGGTATTCCTTTCATTATAAAAGCGTAATAAATTATTCATTCCATCGCATTTCTTATCGAGATAACCTTTAGATTTTCTATACCTTCAGTAGAAAGAATATGATGACTTTGACGCCCATGGAAATAGCCCTTTTAGAAGCGCAATGGGCTGCAAAAAAAGATGAAGTTCCCGTAGGCGCTGTCATTACACGTGGAAAAGCTATCATTGCGCGCGCTGGTAACTTTATAAAATCTGCATATGACCCTACAGGACACGCAGAAATGCGCGCAATCCGTATGGCTTGCGAAACATTGCAAAGCGAAAGGCTTCCTGATTGCGACCTTTATGTAACACTTGAGCCTTGTGCTATGTGTGCTGCTGCCATTTCATTTGCACGCATACGACGTCTCTATTACGCAACAAATGATCCCAAAGGGGGAGCTATAGAAAATGGTCCACGTTTTTATCAGCAACCAACCTGCCATCACAAACCTGAGATTTATTCTGGTTTTAAAGAAAAAGAAGCTGCTCAATTACTTAAAGATTTTTTTGTACAAAAGCGATACTAAAAACAATTCTTCTTCCATAACTTTCACTCTTTAAAAACTATCCTATTTCTCAAAAAAAGACTATTAATTCCTCTGATACAGATATAGCAAAAGCCATTTCGAAGCATTTTTTCTCTCTTTTAATGCTGCATATTGCTTCTATTAGATGATACATTCACTCATAAGAATAATTCATTATTTTGTATATAAAATATAAAGTTCAAAATATCGTAGATATACTCCCATTTCAAATTATATTGAATCAATAAAAATCACTTTCTTGCACATCATAAGCGGGATTATCGTCTGGATAAAGAACGTTTTAGAAAAGACTAAAAATGTCTCTTATGAAGGCTCTCAAATGCAAGAATTGTCGCAACATTGGAGTTTGGAAAATAAAATGATAGTATCAGTTTTCTCCTTCCTAAGCATAAAGATATTGGAGCACAATAGATTTTACGTTATACTATCCACATGAGCGATGTTGTAAAATGAGCTTGAGAAATGTTTCGTGTTAGGAAACGCATAAGGACTCTCTCGATGCTGTTGTCATATTGCTATTTCATGAGAATAACACCCCTCCTACAACAGCATTATAACTGCGCGAGAATGAGAGCTTGGTATCATAAGTAATTAGAAAAATTCTTTACTTTAAATATTTTGTCTTTTCCCTATCGACCAATAGGTGCGGTTTTTGCCGGTTGGCGATAACTTAAAGGTGGTTCAGTGAGATAGCGACGGTATTTTGAACTTCCAACTTGTGCTCTCTGACGACGTAAATATTCCTGTCGTTGCTTCGCATTCAACTGTGAAGGGTTTTCTGAACCAGCGCCATTAACTGACGATCCTTTGTGAGGAAAAGACTTATTTCCTTGATGCTTCTTCGATGCTGCTATTTCATTGACAGATCTATCTTGTTGTGGAATCGGTAAAAATCCGCGCGAACTAGGGCTTGGTATTACAAGTTTTGGATGAGGTTTCATAACAATCTGGCTACTGTTATTTGTTGGTGTTAATGAAGTAATATTAGCAACATCTTCAAAAAACTGTATCGAAACTGGTTTATCGGTACCATAGGTAGGAGCTGATAAATTGCATCCCGTTAAAACAAAGCACATCCCTAAAATTCCTATTGGAAATATTTTTATTTCACGTTTTCTCACTGCCTATTCCATTTCCTAAGTATATGGCTAATTAACATTCCCGTTATTTATGAGAGAACGTTCCATACACAAATTTCCCCCCTGCAGATAAAACAACGGAATTTTTCTCGTACCACAAAAAACTATATTCATCAATATGAGAAATTTACTTGCATTTCTTTCCTTTGATCTAAAATTTTAAATCTTGCCAAGAATCTGCAATTCCCGCAAAGCAGCTGCATCACGAGCAGATACATCCGGATAGGCAGGATCACTCCCAACATCTTGTGTATAACGCCATGATCGAGCACATTTTTTTCCTAATGCCTTCTCTGGATATACACCAACACCTTCAACATCATTCAAAGTAAAAGCATCGGAAGGTATTGTATCCTGCGTAATTGTGAGTTCACTGGTAATACAGATCTCCGCCATATCCACATTTTCTAATGCTTCTCGTAAAGCCGGATTGGAAATAAAAACAACAGGAGCGGCTTCTAACGAGGATCCAATACGCTTATCAACGCGTTCAAGCTCTAAAGCACCTGTAACAACTTTACGGACCTGCCGAATTTTTTTCCAACGCTCAGACAAAGATTGATTTTGCCATTCTTCTGGTACAGAGCGAAATTGTTCTAAATGCACCGATTGGCTTTCTGGGTAACGCTCTAACCAAGCTTCCTCCATAGTAAAAGGCAACATTGGAGCAAGCCATGTTACCATACGCTCAAAAATCTCACGGACAACCTGCAAGGAAGACTTGCGTTTTTTTGATGAAGGCGCATCACAATAAAGAGAATCCTTGCGGATATCAAAATAAAATGCCGATAACTCAATGATTGAAAAATCCAATAATGCACGCATAATCTTTTTAAAATCAAATTCATCGTAAGCGCGATTAATCAACTGATCAAGTTCAAAAAGCCTATGCAATATAAATTTTTCAAGATCCGGCAGTGCGCCATAAGATATTTCTTCTCCATCATCATACGCTAAAGTTCCAAGCATCCAACGAATTGCATTGCGTAGTTTACGATATGAATCCACATTTGTTTGAAGGATTTTTTTGCCTAAACGCTGATCTTCCCAATAATCAGTTGTCATAACCCAGAGACGAAAAATATCAGCTCCAGATGTTTTAATGATCTCTTGTGGAACAACCGTATTGCCTAAAGATTTAGACATTTTCTTACCATTCTCATCCAAAGTAAAACCATGTGTGATCACTGCCTTATAGGGAGAGCAAGCACGCGTACCACAGCTTTCCAAAAGAGAAGATTGGAACCATCCGCGATGTTGATCTGAACCTTCAAAATAAACATCAGCAGGCCATTTCAAATCAGCCCGATCTTCTAACACAAAGCTATGGCTTGCTCCAGAATCAAACCAAACATCCAAAATATCATAAACCTGTACCCAAGGCTCATGTGCACGCTCACCTAAAAAACGTTCACGTGCTCCTTCAGCAAACCATGCATCTGCCCCTTCTGCTTCAAAAGCCCGTAAAATACGCTCGTTCACACCTTCATCTTTTAGAATAACACCATCCTCATTCGCAAAAATACAAATAGGAACACCCCAAGAACGCTGACGAGAAAGAACCCAATCAGGACGATCTTCTATCATAGAAGCTAGGCGGTTTTGCCCAGAAGACGGCACAAAACGCGTTTTTGAAACAGCTTCCAAAGCCCGACTACGTAAAGTTGAACCATCCCCAAAATCTTTATCCATTGAAATAAACCATTGCGGTGTATTGCGAAAAATAACGGGTTTTTTTGAACGCCAACTATGGGGATAGGAATGCTTTAAACGCCCCCGTGCAAACAATCGATCTGCTTTAATTAAAGCGTTAATGACCTCTTTATTAGCATCACCCATTTTTCCATTATCATCTATAATACGTGCAGGTCCTCCTTCACGATCTGGTCCCAAACCTGGAACATCTTTCGTATAGAACCCTGCATCATCAACAGGAAACGGTATAGATGAATCAATCCCCGTTTGCTCCAGTAAGGACTTATAATCATTCCAAATTTCAAAGTCCTCACGCCCATGGCTTGGCGCTGTATGAACAAAACCTGTACCAGCACTCTCTGTTACGTGCGAACCATCAAACAATGGAATTTTAAAGTTATACCCCCCAGCCAAACCTTTGAGTGGATGAGAAAGAACAAGAGCTTTCAATTCTTCAGCAGAAATAACACGCAAACGCTTCAAAACAAGTTTGGCTTTTTCTGCACAACTCATAGCTAACGCATCAGCAAAGAGAAGTTTTTCCCCAGCTTGAGGACCAAAATCATTTTCAGTACTTTCAACTTCGTAAATACCATAAGAAATCTGCGAAGAATAACTCACTGCACGGTTAGCAGGAATTGTCCACGGTGTTGTTGTCCAAATGACGACATAAGCACCATATAAATCATCAGAATTTGCTTTAAAAACAGGAAACTTAACCCAAAGCACCTCTGATTCATGATCATGATATTCAATCTCAGCCTCTGCCAAAGCCGTACGCTCCACAACAGACCACATCACCGGCTTGGAACCACGATAAATCTGATCTGACATAGCAAATTTTATCAATTCACTGGCAATGCGTGCTTCTGCATGAAAAGCCATTGTAGTATAAGGCGTGTTAAAATCTCCCACGACACCAAGGCGTTTAAATTCTTCACTTTGAACGGTTACCCAATGCTGTGCAAATTCACGGCATTCTTGACGAAACTCGTGAAGAGGTACCTCATCCTTATTTTTTCCTTGTGCTCGATATTTTTCTTCAATTTTCCATTCAATTGGAAGCCCATGGCAATCCCAACCAGGTACATAATTTGCATTAAAACCGCGCATTTGGAATGAACGAACAACCACATCCTTTAGAACTTTGTTTAAAGCATGCCCGATATGAATATGACCATTTGCATAAGGTGGACCATCATGAAGAATATAAAATGGACGATCTTTTGCTTGTTGGCGCAATTGCGCATAAAGCCCCATATTTTCCCAACGCGCCATCAATTCAAGCTCTTTTTGCGGAAGCCCTGCACGCATAGGAAAATTTGTCTGTGGGAGATAAAGAGTTTTTGAATAATCTATTGTTTCATTTTTCACAGTCATTGTGAAATATCCCTGTCCACTTTTACGGTTTCATTTTTGCATAACTTCCCTGAACCCTGCAACTCTGGTTTTTATCTATAGGGAAAGCCGAGCTTATCATTCGTATTAAGCAGCGATCAGGAAAATATATCATCACACTCTATGGGCTTTATCATGAAATTCACAAGAAAAGAAACCAAAAATTGATCTTTTAAAAAATAAAGGCTCCACTAATAGTGGAGCCTTTTAGAAATTTACTCTTTTAAAAATTAGAATTTATAAGCTACACCAACACGGAAATCATTGGTTTTGTAGTTAACTTCAAGTTTTTCCTTTGCAAATTTCTTTTTACCAAAATCAGAGTAACGATATTCTGCACGTACAATCACATTATCCAGCACCGAGAAATCAACGCCACCACCAAGTGTGTAACCAATCATGGTTTTTGTTTCATCAGCTAAGTTCTTAGAAGAAACGACTCTTCCATCCTCATCCTTAACGGATATTGATACAGTGTCTTGGAACTGCCCATAAGCAATACCCCCAGCAAGATAAGGCATAAAGCGATCAGCAGCAAAACCAATACGCACCCGTGTAGCACCACCCCAATTTTGTTTGAAAGTATGATTTAAAGTTTCAACTTCATCCTCTTGATCAAGACCAAGTTCAGAAGCCACCCTTTTCATTTGTTCTATACCATATACACTGGAATTGTTCTTATCCACCGCTTGTGTACTTTGTGCACCGTGTCCAGCCATATTCTGTCCACCATGAGAACGAGAAGCATGTGGATTAGCACCATGCGAATTAGCATTTCCTCTACCATGGGCACCATGATGACCTCCGTTTTGGGCTCCGCTTGTTCCATTGGAAGCTTTTGCTGATTCAGAGGTTGATCCTGATCTCGCGAGTACAAGTGTCCCTCTGCTCGGTACTGTTTTTTCTTTTAATGATAATTGTTCCGATGTAGGTTTTGTCGCTACAGATTGACTTACTTCTAATTTTGTTGATGAGGCAGAAGATACTGGTGCTTTTTCAGCCGTTTTTGCAGATCCTTCTTCTGCAGATTTTGCAGGCACACTTGCTCCACTTGACCCTACTCCTGCTGTTTGATTTCCTGCTGTTGATTTTGCCAATGAGGACGATGATGACTTCCCTGCTGCTCCTACCCCTGTGCCGATAGCTGTTGGTTTAGGTGTAACTGGATTTGATCCATTTCCCCCTACTACTACCGATGGTAGTCTTGTATCTGATCTTGCCAATGATCCCGATGATGCTTGCACTGATCTTCTCTCTGTCTGTGGGGAGGTTTTTGTAGATGTAACAGCTTGTGTTTTGCCCTCTGCTGGCGTTGGCGTTCCTCTTACTTCTGATCTCGTCACTTGTTTGGAGGTTTCTGTGTCTGCAGCAGGTTTTGTTGGTACAGTTCCTGCATCTGCTACTTTTGGTGCAGATTGTTCTGAAGCAGCTGTTTGTGTTGTTTTTCCTGTTGGTGTTCCTGTTGTTTTTCCTGTTGGTGTTCCTGTTGTTTTTCCTGTTGTGGTTACAACTTCTGCAGATCTGCGGGATCTTACGACTGCATTTTCTACTGTAGTGTTATCAGCTGCACCTATGGTAATTGTCTTTATGTGTTTTTTACCAGATATCATTAAATCCGTATCGACGCCAAAAATAAAGTTATCACCGAGATCAATATTAGAACCTGCATAAAAACCACCTACAAAACCTGAAAGTTTAGGAGAGAACTCTTTATCTAGTGGCAAATTCTTTTCTTGATCAACAAGAGCTATATCAGCTTTGCTCGAAAAACCACCAGCTTGTACACCTAAATAAAGACCTGTCCATGAAAAAGTAGGCGCAACAATGGTAGAAGAACTCGATGGTGCTGGTTGATGAGGAATCATAACATCAGCAGCTAGCGCTGTAGACGCTGAAATTAAAGAAAAAATAGATGCTGTTATTAAACGTTTTGTATTCATAAAATCTCTCCAAATATCCAAAATGGAATGTATATAGAGCATCTTTTTTGAAAGATCTGTAGCAAAAATGACACACTCACAAAAAAATAAAGATTTTTTGAAAATAAGGCTTCTTTAACTTTCAATTTTGCATTCAATGAGAATTTATAAACTAAATCACACTAGAATTATGTATCTTAAAGTTGGATTCATTTTCATTAAATTTTCGCATAACTGTTAATGGCAATATTCTTTATAAATTTCTTTTTACCGAAATTTGAATAACAGTATTATGCATGCAATAAACTATCATCTGTTATTGCAAAATCAATGCCTGTGCAAACAGTGAAATCAAATGTTGCCTTTTTAAAAACCAAGCGCCATCAAAGTTTCATCTATTTATCAGCATGATCTATTTTTGGTGCTTTAGCAATAATATTTTGTATCTAAAATTAAGAAAAACAAAGGACTTATTCAAACACTCGCAAAAAAACTTTTAGGTTCTTTGCATAAACGTCTTCATCATGACGCATCAGTTTGATTTATAAGGATAATTTATTGTTTTCATGTTGAATAAAAAAACTAATACTTTAGGATTCTATCATTTAAAACCTGTTTCATGTTGTATTAATCAAAACCATGTCTCTCGATAGCGGAAACAGTCTGTGGATAAAAAAATTAAAAGAATTTTAAATGCCTCTTATGAACGCTTTTAACAGCCAAGGTCTGTCCACAACATTGGTGGCTAGCAAAGTTGTATGATGATGCTAGCTTGCTCTTTTTATTAAGCGTGTAACGATAGTGGTGCTCTATAGATTTTATATTATTTCATTGGGAGGTTTTACCGTCTTATATCACTCACGGATACTGACATGAAGTGGGCTTGATGTAGTTTGAAAAATATTTCTTTAAAACAAATGTGTGAAGACACAACAACAAGTGTATTCCGTTTGGGGCGTTCTGTTTTGCATAAGGAGTGTGATCCCATAAAAAGAATGCAATAAACAAAAACGTAAGACAATGCCCTAAATACTTTTGAAAATCGTAAAGCTAAATTAAAAGAAGATGGTAAAGTTGGAAACTGGTTTCTATCTTTACATCTTCATATTCTTCCCCAATGAGACTGTATTTCCCAAAGCTTACTCCAACAGATATACGCAATATGCTCGCTCTAATCTGGCATATGCAGAATAAAGTTAGTCACTGGTTATGATCTTTTCCTATTTCTGAGATTAATTGAATACTTTTCTCTTAGGCGTAAAATGATAGCCGTGATATAAGATTTTATGTAATCAGTAGCTATAAAATCCATATATACCACCAATTCGCCCTCTATAATATAAAACTTTTTTCTTTAAAGTCTTATAGCACAAAATGATACAAATAAAAATAGAAGGGATTAAGAGATATAGAATAGAGAGCTAATAAAATAAAGGCCCCGTTAAACGAGGCCTTAGTATTTTTTATGCTTCTAATTTCATTTTTACGAAATTAGAATTTGTAAGCAACACCTACACGGAAGTCATTGGTTTTGTAATTGAATTCACGTGTATCGTTTGCAAACTTCTTTTTACCAAAATCGGAGTAACGGTATTCTGCACGTAAAAGAACGTTGTCTGTCATTGCAAAGTCAACTCCACCACCAATAGTGAAACCAAGCATTGTCTTCGTGTCATCAGCCCAAGTACCACCAGTCAAATCTATGCTTTGCTTAGCTGGCACATTTTCATCCCCGTCAGCTTTCTGCTCAACTTTAGCTCTCTCTCCTTTTCCTGCAACGGATTGAATGCCCTGTACCTGCGCATAGGCAATACCACCAGCAACATAAGGCATAATCCGGTCAACAGCAGCAAAACCGATACGGACGCGTGTCGCACCAGACCATTTTTCTTTGTAACTGTGCGTTTCTGTTACCTTGTCACCGTTTTCAAACTGTTGCTGATCTTTTAATTCAACCTTAGCTTTTTCAAGGGCATCATTAAAATTTGCTGCATCTTTTTCAGTAAGCGTCAATTCACGGGCTTTTTTTGATTCTTCACGGTCTGCCCAAACTGCATCGGTTTCAACACCGAGAATGAGACCATTTCCGAGGTCTACGTTAGATCCGGCATAAATACCACCCATGAAACCAGAAGGACTAGGTGTGTTATCTTTTTTGAAAAGCTCTTTATCTGCTCCTGGAATAGTTACTTTAGTTTTACTCGAAAAGTTGCCAACTTGACCACCAAGATAAAAACCCGTCCAAGAAAATGAAGGTGCTGCTGCGATAACTGCTGGTGCGACTTCATGAGGGATCATCACATCAGCAGCTTGTGCTGCAGAAGCTGAAATTAAAGCGGCAACAGAAGTTGCTATTAAATATTTTGTATTCATAATTTTGCTCCTAAATTAACTATAAAATGACCTTACAAGATTATAGATAGAAAAGCTGTAGTAAAAATGTCACAGTCATACAAATAAAAGCCCAGAAAACAGCAGTTTTGTCAAAGTCAAGATCTCTTGAAAATTTAATTTTTTATTAATACTTTTTATTCATAATCGCACTTTTGATGAAATTAGAACTTGTAAGCTACACCTACATGAAAGTCATTGGTTTTGTAGCCTAGTTTAGGGTAACCCTTTTTAAATTCCTTCTTACCAAAGTCTGAGTAACAGTATTCTGCACGAAGCAGAATATGATTTGTCATAGCGAAATCTATACCACCACCAAGGGTGAAACCCACCATCGTTTTTGTTTTATCAAATATCGTAGCAGAAACTTCTTTACTTGATTTACCATTTGCCGATTTTTTTGTTTCTGAAACTTTATCGACACCTTGTATTTACGCATAGGCAATACCATTGGCAACATAAGGCATAATGCGGTCAGCGACGGAAAAACCAACACAAACCCATGTTGCACCAGACTATTTTTCTTTGAAACCAATACGATACACTGCTGTGTCACCTTTTTGAAACTTTTTATTTTCATCCAATACAACAACACCAATGCAACACCAGCATCTTCAAATTCATCATTAAAATCATTAAATTCATCAATCGCAAGAATCTTTGAGACCGTCTTCGTTTCTCCTCGGTCTATCCAGACTGCATCGGTTTCAACACCTAGAATTGAGGACATTTCCAAGTTCTATGTTGGAACCTAAATAAATACCACCTATGAAACCTCAAGGCTTAGGTAGTCCATCTTTATCTGAAGTTTTTTCTTTTGTCTCTAAATCAAATACATCAATTTTGACTTGAAAAGTTGCCAACTTGACCACCGAAATAAAAATCTGTCCAAGAAAATGAAGGGGGCTGTGATAACAACTGCTGGGGCTGTTTCACGAGGAACGATAATATCAGCAGCTTGTGCTGCAGAAGCTGCTGATAGCGATAATAGAAATTGTGACTAAAGATTTTATATTCGTAAACTTTTCTCCTCATTTATTTATGAGCAGGGTGCTATATGATTAGAGAAAGAAACGCTGTAGTAAAATGATACAATCATAAGAAACGAAAGATGACGCAAGATAAAGTCATTTCATAACTTCACTTTTCGCAAGAAATTGTAAGTTACAAGTACGTATAAGTCATTGATTTAGCGCGTAATTATTGCTTGTTGTTTATGAAAATCTTTTTAAAGAAATCTGAATAATATCTTTTCCTCCCCCAATAAATATGGGAATATAACAACAGAAAATAATAGAGGCCCTGTCTTTGACAGAGCCTCTTGGAAGCTTATTTCGTTGTTGACGAAATTAGAATTTGTAAGCTACACCAACACGGAAGTCATTAGTTCTGAAATTATATTCTTTTTCTTTTGCAAAAAATTTCTTTTTACCATAGTCCGAGTAACGGTATTCTGCACGCAACAGGACATTATCAGTCACAGCAAAATCAAGACCGCCACCAATAGTGAAACCAACCATTGTTGCTGTTTCATCAGATGAACCTGAAACAAAAGTTTTATCACCTACCTTCACTTCTCCATGAGCAGCCTCTAGCTGTGTATAGGCAACACCTCCAGCAACATAAGGCATAATGCGGTCAGCAGCAGCAAAACCAATACGTACTCGCGTAGCACCAGCCCATTTCTGTTTAAAACCAACACCTTCTGATACATCTACAACTTCTTGTGCACCTGCATTTCTAATACTTAAACTCTTTACAGTTTCAGTTCCACTAGCTGGAGGAGTTACAGTTTCAGAAGCTACTCGCACATCCTTTTTGCCAGACCAGATCATATCTGTTTCAACACCTAGTATAATGCCATTTCCAAGATCAAAGTTAGATCCTGCATAAAAACCGCCAATCAAACCTGAAAGCTTAGGTGATAAGTCTTTTAAAACTGAAGTATCTTTATCTTTTAAGTCAATTTTACTTGAAAAACCACCAATCTGACCACCGATATAAAAGCCTGTCCAAGAAAATGAAGGGGCTGCGATGACTGCTGGGGCTGTTTCATGAGGGATGATAACATCAGCAGCTTGTGCTGCAGAAGCTGCTGCCATAGCGATAATAGAAATTGTGACTAAAGATTTTATATTCGTAAACTTTGCTCCTCATTTATTTAGAGGATAATGCTACAAGATTACAGAAAGAAAAGCTGTAGTAAAAATGATACAGTCACAGAAAATGGAGGATGCACTCAAAACAAAATCGCTGCATGACTTTACAACGCTATTAACTTCACTCCGTACGAGAATTCGTAAGTTAATTTATCGATTTTGAATGTAATTCTTGTCTGTCATTTATGAAAATATTTTTATATCTCCAATAAATATGGAGTGAGTAATAATATAACAACAGAAAATAATAGAGGCCCTGTCTTTGACAGAGCCTCTTGGAAGTTTATTTCGTTTTTTACGAAATTAGAATTTGTATGCAACACCAACACGGAAATCATTGGTTTTATAAGCTATTTTATCCCCATCCTTTACAAATGCTTTTTTACCGTAGTCTGAGTAACGGTATTCTGCACGCAACAGAACATTGTCTGTCATTGCAAAGTCAATACCACCACCTACAGTGAAACCAACCATTGTTTTTGATAGATCACGCAATTTAGCAGAAGCGATTTCGGCACCTTCAGCTGTCGCTGCCTTAAGAGAATCGACTACCTGCAGCTGCGTATAAGCAATACCACCAGCGAAATAAGGCAAAATGCGGTCAACTGCTGCAAAACCAATACGAACGCGTGTTGCACCAGACCATTTTTCTTTTAAAGAGGTGCTATCTATACGTTTGCCATCCTTCGTGACATTATCAATATTTTTTCCTGGAGCAAATGTAGCTTCAGCAGCTGTAAGCTTATCTTTGAAAGCATCAAGGCCAGTTTCTCCAATAACTGCTGAATGCGCTTTTGAATCTTCGCGATCTGCCCAGACTGCATCGGTTTCAACACCTAAAATGAGGCCATTACCAAGATCCACGTTGGAACCTACATAAATACCACCCATGAAACCAGAAGGCTTAGGTGTCCAGTCTTTATCTGTAATTTTCTTTTTTGTTTCTGAATCAACTGCATCAACTTTACCTGAAAAGTTACCAACTTGACCACCGATATAAAAGCCTGTCCAAGAATAGGCAGGGGCTGCTGAGATGACTGCTGGGGCTGTTTCACGAGGGATGATAACATCAGCAGCTTGTGCTGCAGAAGCTGCTGCCATAGCGATAACAGAAGTTGTTACTAAAGATTTTATATTCATAAACTTTGCTCCTAATTTATTTATGAGCACAGTGCTACAAGATTACAGAAAGAAAAGCTGTAGTAAAAATGATACAGTCACAGAAAATGGAGGGCACATCCCAGATAAAATCGCTTCATAGCTTTGTTTTGCACGAAAAACCTAAAAAATATATATAAATAACTTATTGATTTTTAAATGTAATTATTGTTTATTGTTTATGATTTTTTTTAAGAAAATCTGAATAATATTTTTCCACATCCACAATAAATTATGTATTGTGTGATAATATAGCAACAGAGAATAACAGAGGCGCTGTCAAAGACAGCGCCTCTGTTATTTAACTTACCATCTGTTAAAATTTGTAAGCAACACCAACACGGAAATCATTGGTTTTGTAAGATGTCTCATATTTATCATTTGAGAATTTCTTTTTACCAAAATCAGAGTAACGATATTCCGCACGAACAATAACGTTATTGGTCATTGCTAAATCAACACCAGCACCAAGGGTGTAACCAACAAGGGTCTTTGTTTCATCAGACAAGGTACCAGAAGCTATTACTTTATCTGAATCTTTGCCTGTTATTGAAATCGATGCACTATCTTGAAGCTGTGTATAAGCGATACCACCAGCAACATAAGGCATAATGCGTTCAGCTGCAAAACCAATACGTACACGTGTCGCACCAGCCCACTTTTCTTTAAAAGTGAAACTGTGGGTCCGTTTAGCACCAGCTTCAAGCGCATCTTTACCAATACTAATTCCAGATTCTGTTAATATCTTCTTAATATAATTTATGTGATTTGGAAGAATAACATATGTGTTTCCTGTCTTCGTGTCATCTTTATTAGACCACATGATATCTGTATCAACACCTAGAATAAGGCCATTGCCGAGATCAACGTTGGAACCTGCGTAAAGACCACCCATGAAACCAGATAGTTTAGGCAAAAGGTCATCAGGCGCTGGAATCTTTTTTCCGTTACTGAGAATATCCATTTTCGTTTTACCCGAAAAACCACCAAGTTGCCCACCAAGGTAGAAACCTGTCCAAGAAAAAGTTGGAGCAACAATAACGGGAGCAACAGGTGTTGGACTTGGGGGAACAATAACATCTGCTGCTTGCGCCGCTGAAACTGAAACAAAAGCGAAAGCAGAAGCTGTTATTAACCATTTCATATTCATATTTTCTCTCCATAGCTGAATATTTATTTGAACACATCATTTCATATAGAGCCCAAACTTCAGATATCTGTAGCAAAAATGATACACTCATAAAAAAAACAAAAAGCCAATGAAAACATCCTGAATTGCTTGATCTCTTAATAAATAAGAATTGAACTATGCCAATGCACAAATGATTTTCTCTTGTCACATTTGCTCTTCTTTATAAATTTTTCAAAAATATCTGCGTTCTCGCCGTGGAAAGCATGTGCTCTTGTCTAATGAAAAATTATCCTTTTATATTAAATTCAAATGCTCTCATCTTAAACCATTGTATATTCAAGCAACAAAAATCATCCCTCTATACATTACAAACGAGCAAGTATGTGAAACCGTTAAAAAACTAAAAATGTCACTTATGAATGTTTTCAATATCAAGAACAGTCAAATGCAATCGTTCTATTTAAATTTATACAAATAATGTTTTTACCTTCATCCTTAGCATGACAAAATGTGAAGTCTATGTATTTGTTTTTTTTCATAAAAAGGATGCTTATATCATACATAAACTTATATGGCACATAAACAAGACTTCCAATAATCCACGGATTGAAACAAAATCATATGCAACTTGCCTGCTCTTTGTTTTTACTTTAGGCATTTATTGTTTTTAAATATTTACCATTTTTTGCTTATCTCAACCTCATAGAAAGTCTTTTTCAGAGTTTCATCTTATTTGTAGGCTATCTATTTCATACTCTTTTATAAACGAAACTGTAAAAAATGCCTCAAGACAGGCAACTGGTATGATAAATGCTGACATCTATATTAAAACTCTCCCTAAAGCAAAAAAGATGAGAGATCTTTCTTAAAGTGTTCACACCAAACTTTGCTTTGAAAGTCATTAATTGAGCAAACAATTTGGCAGAAAAAATATCTGATATTGCATCATAGACAAATAAAAAATATTTTATAAATTCTGTAGTCGAACAATAGATTGATTATAAACATAATTCATCATTTCGCATATTGAATAAGAAACCCGAATATCGTAAGATTCTCTCATTCCAAACTGGTAACATGTTGCAATCACTCAAAACCATTTGATTGCATGTTACAAGCAGGAAAAGCCGTGTGGATAAAAACTGTACAAGATAAGGACTAAAAATGCCTCTTATGAATCGTCTCACATACCAGAGGCTGTCACAGCATTGAGAGCTAGCAAAGTGTGTGATGAATGCCGTCTTGCCCCCTTCATAAGTATAAAGATGGTAGTACTCAATGGGTTTACCATTATACCCTTCATAGATAGCGTCGCGAAATGGGCTTGGGAGCATTGAAAAATGTTTCTTTAAAACAAGCGCACGTAAGTATGCAACGCAATGGCGTTTTATTCTTTGAAACACACTAAGATCAAAAGTTTAACATTAAAATAAATACTTGGTTTTCTCCTCGATTTGGACAAAGCGCTCTATCAGACCCTGTCTGCAAATAGTCCAGATTTTTGTCGAGTGGATTTCATTTAGCTTCCCATTCATGTATCATTAACCAAAGGTTCTATAGACAAGTCCTTCACTAATCCCACCCCATACTCTAAAAACACTTATCAAGACGTTTTACATGCCTTATATAATCACACTTAAAATGATGATATTTACGGCATAACAAAATAACCCAAAATCTCTAGGCTATATTCATCTAAACCCATGAATTTTATAATGACTGATTGCTATTATACTGTGTTATTCGTTCTCTGAAATCTTCCTATTCGTATCTTTTCCGAACAATCCTCTTCATTCTCATCGTGTACAATTATAACACGCTTTAAACAAATAGCTCCCCCCTGTTTTCAAGTGATAATATCTCTTTTCTTCACTTTTTGAGCATACGTTACACCTCTCAATGTTGTTTTCTCACTTTTTAAAAGCTCATTGGACTTCGTGTAAATAGGTTTGGTCGTCCTCTTTTCTCTAGTCCTTTTTTAGGATTATATCCTCTTTTTTTACCAGAATGTGACACAGGTACTAACTTAGCTGCTGTTATGCATTCACTGTTATTTGTGCAAGAAAGTTCTATTTGAAAAACTTCAGATAAGACCTTGCTAAGCTGTTCACCAGAAAAAAGACCTATTGGAGGAACAGCCGAAGATGCTCTCTGTATAAGGTTTTGAGACGCTAAAAAACTCGCACCCTGAGCGATAGAGATTGAAGCAAAAGTAGCAAAAGCTGTAATAAAATATTTTATGTTCATAAATTAACCTCATCAAATATCCATAATGGATTTTACTTAGTGCCTTCATTGCAAATTTCTAGAGAAAAATAATATGTTTATAGATAAAAAGTGAAAATCCTTACAAATAAAGCTTTGGAGCCCTTTTGATTTTAAAATAAAAGCAAATTGCCCTGCTCTACCAACATAGAAATCACTTATTGAGTAATAAATTAAAGGCACGAAGTATCGTCTGAAAATAATAAACTATACGAGCCTCACATAAACATATTGATTTATATATATAATTTATATTTTCTCACACAAAATGAGCCCCTCGAATATCAGAATATTCTCTCATTCCAAACTTGTTCATTATACATGAAGCAAATTTATTCGCTTCCACATCATAAATGAAGTTTGTATATGGATAAAACTCTTGAAAAAAGTGGATTCTCACGAATCTGTTTAAATGCAAAAGCTATTGCAACATTTTGACTTAGTAAAAAGCGCTCTTGCTCACTTGTTTCTAGCACACTTTTCTAGGAGTTGCTTTTTGCATTGTTCAGTACAATCGTGGTTATCTGTATAGATTAATCATATAATATATTGATTTATAATGATATTTTAGCGTTATTCATATTGAATAAAAACCCTGAATACCTTAAGATTCTCTCATTCCAAATCTTTTTCATGTTGAATCCATCAAAACCATTTGATTGCATGTTACAAGTGAGGAGAGCTGTGTGGATAAAAAAGACTAAAAATGCCTCTATGAACCGTCTCAAGTGCTAAGGACTACACAACATTGGGAGTTGGCAAATTGTGTGATGGTACGGCTTGTTACTCCATAAGCGTAAAGATGGAAGTGCTCAACGAATTTTATATCATATTTTGGGGCTTTATTGTTATACCACTCATAAGCGCCACCGTGAAATGGGCTTGGGGGCTGGTTTCTTAAAAAAAAGCACATGAATTAGCAACACAAATATATTCCGTTTAAGGCGTTCTGTTTTACATGAAGAACGTAAATCCATTAAAAACGTGAGAAACAAAAGCGTGAGGCAATGCGTAATCTCTATTATTTAACAGACATTGCTTTAGATACTTTTGAAAGTCGTAAAGCAGAATTAAAAATGATGGTAAAAATGAGATTTGGTTTTTATATTTACGCCTTCATATTCTCCCCCAATTAGGCTGTATACCGGTTTCAGAGATTTAAGTCTTCCAACCTACCATATGTTTCCAGACTCTCCTCAAAATTTCTTTTTTCAAATAAAAGCTGTTACAAAAATAAAAAATATGAATTCACAAAAGTACTTTGATTACCTAAACTTCAAATGAAATAGCACTTAAGAATTTATTATAACTCTTATCAGAAAAGATGAGAGGATAAAATGCCCATAATGTACAAGCATTTTGTCCTCTCGTATCAATAATTAACTCCTTTTAAAAACCAATTTTAAAGTTAGCTATGCGCAAAAATATCCACTTCCGCCCATCCTAAAAGGTCAAGCTTAGCTCTCATAGGCAAAAATTGAAAACACGCCTTGGCAACACTTTCTCGCTCTTCACGTCTTAAACGTTCTTCAAATATAACTTTTAAACGATGCAAATATAACACATCCGACGCAGCATATTCAATTTGTGCCTGTGATAACGTTTCTGCCGCCCAATCCGAAGATTGTTGCTGTTTAGAAATATTCACATTTAGCAATTCATTACAAATTTCTTTCAAGCCATGACGATCCGTATAAGTACGCGTGAGTTTAGAAGCGATCTTTGTACAAAAAATAGCTTCTGGCATGACACCAAATGTATGCGCTAAAATCGCAAGATCAAAACGCCCAAAATGGAATATTTTGATAACTGCGTTATCTCCAAGAAGCTTGACCAAATTAGGTGCACTCTTTTGTCCTTTAGCAATTTGTATAACGTCAGCAGTACCATCTCCAGAAGAAAGCTGAACAACACATAAACGATCACGATGTGGTTGTAACCCTAAAGTTTCGGTATCAATCGCAATGGCATCAGTTTTATAATTGTCTAAGTTTGGTAAATCACCTTGATGAACACGAATCTCAGCCATTTACCCTCCTACTTGCTAAAGCTGCAAGAATACGCGCCCAAGACCGCTGCCCCTTATGAAACGATTTTAAATTATACTTTTCATTAGGAGAATGAATACGGTCATCAGCCAGTCCAAAACCAACCAAAAGAGTCTCCATACCAAGAATTGACCGAAAATCTGCTACAATTGGGATCGAGCCCCCCATGGCTGTCAAGACAGCAGGCACTTCCCACTCTTGTGATAAGGCATCCTTCGCCTCCTTGATAAAAGATGAATCATCAGAAATCTGAAGTGCCGGAGAAGAACCGTGATTCTTAAATTCAACCTTACAATCAGCAGGAATTGAGCTACGTACATAATCACGCAACGCTTGGCGTATTTTCTCTGGATCTTGCTTATGCACCAAACGACACGATACTTTTGCACTCGCTTGAGAAGCAATAACCGTTTTCATCCCTTCCCCTTCATAGCCGCCACTAATACCATTAATTTCCATGGTAGGACGTGCCCATACAAGCTCTAAAATGCTCCGCCCTTTTTCACCAACAGGAATAGAAAGCCCTATAGGACCAAGAAAATTTTCAGCAGTACAATTAAGTTCATTCCATAACTGCAAAATCTGTGGAGGTGTTTCTTCTACGCCATCATAAAAACCAGGAAGTGTTACCCTATTATTTTCATCGTGAAGTCCTGCTAAGATTTTCGTTAAAATACGAATGGGATTAGCTGCTACTCCTCCAAAATAACCAGAATGCAAATCACGATTCGCTGCTGTAATAATAATCTCTTCTGCCATAATTCCCCGAAGAGAAAGAGCAATAGATGGTGTATCCGCATCCCACATTGACGTGTCACAAACCAATGCATAATCTGCCTTAAGTTCATCTTTATTTTCTTTTAAAAAAGGAATAAGGGAAGGAGAAGCACATTCTTCCTCACCTTCACATAAAATAGTAACTTTAACAGGAAGCTGCCCTGTTTCTTTCTTAAATGCACGACATGCTTCAATAAAAGTCATCAACTGACCTTTGTCATCTGAAGCTCCACGAGCACAAATAACTTTCTCTCCATCTCTCTCTTTTAAAGAAGGTGTAAATGGATCATCCTCCCATAAACTCAAAGGATCAACAGGTTGAACATCATAATGTCCGTAAAACAACACATGCAAACAATCATCCGAAGGTCCTGGATGATGCCCAACAACCATTGGATGACCCGGTGTATCACGACGTGAAGCCTCAAAACCGATGCTTTTTAAATCCTCTACTAACCAATCAGCTGCTTTACGACATGCATCCTTGTAAGCCGAGTCTGTAGAAATCGATTGAAAACGTAAAAGAGAAAAAAGGCGTTCAAGGCTCTTTTCTATATTTCCATCAAGATGTGTTAGTACTTTATTCAGCATAAAAAAACCTCTCAAGCCTTGTGTAATTATATTATAGATACGACGACTTTAAGCCTCTTGTAAGATTTTGCAAGACACCTTATTCATTTTTGGCATTGTGAGCAGTAAAAACTTGAACGTCCAGCCTGTAAAATACGCACAATAGGCGTTCCACATTCCAAACATTGCTTACCTTCTCGTCCATAAACTGAAAAAGCATGTTGAAAATAACCAAGTGAACCATCTATATGCATATAATCACGTAAAGAAGAGCCACCAGACAAAATGGCTTCAGAAATCACATTGCGTATATTTTGTGCTAAAGAATCTGCAAATTCACATGCACGTGCCGTTTTTGATGCCAATGTAAATGCACCACGTTGTGGCGACAAACGACTCCGCCAAAGTGCTTCACAAACATAAATATTCCCAAGACCTGCAACAATAGACTGATCAAGTAAAACGCTCTTGAGAGACATTTTTTTATTAACAAAAGCCTTTTGTAAATAACGACCAGAAAACGAATTACTCATAGGTTCAAGCCCTAGCTTATTTAAAAGTGGATGTTCATAAAGCTTGTCCGTATTGACTAAAAGCATAAATCCAAAACGACGCACATCATTATAAATAAGATGATAAACTTCACCATCCCTTGTTTGAATATCCATGACAAAATGATCATGCTTAACTAATTTACTTGTCGTTGAAAAAACTGTTCTTAAAAGATCATTCTCTATACGCCATGAACCAGACATTCCTAAATGGCTTAAAATCGTTTCATCCTGAGAAAGATGAAATAATAAATATTTCGCACGCCGACCAAGTTCTATAATTGTTCTGCCAATAAGGCGCTCAGAAAAAGCCTCAGGAAAAGGAAAGCGCAAATCTCTACGATTAAGTCTGACAGATACTATCTTTGCATCAGTTACAACAGGCTCAAGTCCACGACGAACTGTCTCTACTTCAGGAAGTTCAGGCATCTCTCTTCTTTAATAATTATACACTTTCCAATTGTATCACCAATAAATTGACTTCTTTTCCCCCCTCAAAGAACGAAGGTTTCCTCTACATCTGCTCTATAAGAAACAAATTTTTGATGAGTGGATTTCTCTTGGCGTCCTAATCATATGAGTCACTTAACTAAAGGCTTTATAGCCAAGCCCTGCCTTGAATATTCACCAAACACTCTAAAATACTTAACGTATCAATGAGGCTTACATCCCACTCCACATCGAATGCGGCATAACAGGATTAAGCCCATTCACCCTTACGAAATACAGGAACTCTTACACCATCTTGGGTAATGCCATCTATATCAATTTCGCCAGAACCAATCATCCAGTCAATATGAATGACACTTTTATTACCACCACGTGCTGCAATCTCTTCTGACGTCAATGATGCCCCATCTAAAAAGCATTTGGAATAACATTGCCCTAAAGCAATATGACATGCAGCATTTTCATCAAATAAGGTATTATAAAAAAGGAGGTCACTCTTAGAAATTGGTGAAGAATGGGGCACAAGAGCAACTTCGCCCAATCGGCTTGCACCCTCATCACTTTGCAAAACCTGTTGCAAAACTTCCTGACCCGTTGATGCACGAGACTCAACAATACGCCCTGCTTCAAAACGTACTTCAATATTATCAACCAGTGTTCCTTGATAGGAAAGTGGTTTCGTCGAACGAACAAAACCTTCAACCTTATGAGCATGAGGAGTCGTGAAAACTTCTTCTGTCGGAATATTCGGATTGCAAATAACACCATTTTGAGCAACGGATGCACCACCATGCCATTCATGATCATCTGCCAAACCAACAGTTAAATCAGTCCCTGGCCCTGTAAAGTGTAAGGCAGAGAAACGCTGCTCATTAAGCCAAGATGATCGTTTCTTTAAATTCTCGTTATGGACACCCCACGCATGTACTGGATCTTCTTCTGTAACACGTGAAGCAGAAAAAATTGCATCGGCTAATTTTTTAATCGCCTCATTCAGTGGTAAAGAAGGAAACATTGCCTCAGCCCATCCTGCTGTTGGATAAGCAACAATTGACCAATTTATAGAAAAATTCGATATTTTTTTGAGAGCAGGCTGGTAAGCTAGTGAAGTCGCCTTATTCAAACGCGCAACCTTATCAAAATCTTGATTGGAAAGGAGCAAAGGATTATCACCAACAATTGCTAAACGCGCTGCCCCATTTTCAAAAGCCTTTGCCATTCCCTCATAAAGCCAAGAAGGGGCACAATCAAAACTAGCTGTATGGGCATTTTCAAAACGTGTAATCGATAACATATCATCACTAAAAATTGGTGTAATGACACCAGCACCAACCTTATAAGCATGATATGCAATACGCCGAACAAAAGGTAATGCTGAAACTGGAGCAGTCAAAACAAGATCTTGCCCCTCTTGTAAATTCAACCCCACTTTTACTGTAATTTCTGCAAGACGATTAAGCATTTCAGGCGAAATTGTCTCATGAATATCAAAGTACATTACCAATACCCTTCTTTAAATAAAATGCGTTCTTTACGTCGTCATATTATAAATTGTTTTTTAGATCCTTTGAGTTTACTTTCTCTACGTATATTGATGCGTGTCATTATCGCTAAAGGATCACTTAATTCATAAACCGCAATGGGCGTATAACCCTTCTTTTGTCGTGAAAACTTACCAGTTTCTGTGTCGTTTTTCTAACATTGCAACAATTGCATTTAACTGATCTGATGAAGGCAAAGTCATAATCGTTTTATTTTCCTCTTTCCTAGCTAGATGTTGAGGTGCATAGGCAGGAATAGGAACTTTATCAAGCTGTACCATAGCAAAATGCGCAGGATGTGCCGTTTTGGACTGTGCTACTTCTATCGAAGGAGATGCACTTTTCTCTACCTTTACTCCCCTACTTTCTGTGCCTTCATCTATAAAGCTTGGCGCATGACCAGAACGTTCTTGAGCAAAAGCATAAGCAACATCATAAGGGCGATTATTTGTAGGAACTTGAAGTTCCCCATCACGTGATCGTTTTTCATAAAAAGCATTTCCCCCTGCAACCTGAACATAATGCATGTTTTTATACGGAAAAGACAAACCAGCGGTATGAAAAAACTTAGCGTGTTTAACTTTCTTATCTCGTTCACCCCGTAAAACAGCATCAGCCGCCTCTCTTACACGAGCAACAGATGCTTTCTCCGTCATAGGACGCGTTAAAACACCAGGAGCAAACTGCTTATATTGACCAACAACACCACAAATCGTCTTAGGATAGGCGGTTGAATTAACACGATTCATAACAACCGTCCCAACGGCAATCATTCCTTCACGGCTTGTGCGATTTGATTCAAAATACATCGCTCGCATAAGACATTGACGCTCTGTCAATGGATACGTAACTGTTTTTGTCTTATTATTATTTACTTTTCCAGTATCTAAACGATTTGAAGCACACCCCACAACAACTAACGGCGCTACACAACAGGTAACAAAAACATTCCAACGATTTTTTTTCATCTTATGCAACACATTCCTATAATCTCTGAGCTATTCAAATTTTGAAATGAGCTTTAAATGTATCTCTTAATAAAGTACATAGCCGATTGTTACCACTCAGTAAAATTTTAATACAAGAGGTAATAAAAAAATATCTATGCAAAATAAAAAATAAAAAACTCTTAATTTACAGATCAATATTGTTATTCTTCATGGTCCAATATAGGCCATAATAACCCACACGTTTCAATTACAATAAAGCAACACTATCCACTTCTTCTACATCCAAAAAAATTTGGATACCAAAACTCTTTGCATCGATATTGAAAAAAATAATACAGATATCCCCTTTAATATAAAAACATAAAATTTTAACAAAATGATCTAGAAGAAAACTCCCCTCCGGCCATAATACGAGTGATGATATCATCCAATATACAAATATGTCAAACCAAGAGTTAGCAATCTGCCATGCTTCTCTGAAAAAACTCTTTGTTGCTTCTTTGTACTTTTCCATAATATGGCTATCTTATTCTTTCTATAGCCGCACTGTAAGAAAATACTCATAGTATCTACAAACTTATCTTATACATATAAGAAAAATTTTAATCTATTTTCTTCTCACCTACCCCAACTTTATAAGTAAGGTCATCGCGAGGACGATCAGAAGACATATGGTAACCCGTTATGATATAATGCAGCATTTCAGCAATATTAGTAACATGATCACCAATTCGTTCAATATTCTTTAAACAAAACAGCAAGTGTGTACAAACCGTAATATTGCGCATATCTTCCATCATATATGTCAAAAATTCACGAAAAAGAGAAGTATACAAAGCATCAATCTTCTCATCACGCTCACGCACAGCGTCAACACGCTCTAATAGGCGACTCGTATAAGCATTTAAGACTTCTTTTAATTGATTGAGTGCTAAAGCTGTAATTGTTTCAAGCCCATGATAAACAGAAGCAGATTGACGTATTTCTGAAAGTGCAACTGTCCTTTTAGCAATGTTTTTAGCCATATCCCCAATCCGCTCAAGATCAGAAGAAATACGAATGGCTCCAATAATTTCACGCAAATCAACAGCCATCGGTTGGCGTTTGCAAATAATAGCAACCGCTTTTTCATCAATGTCACGTTCTGCTTCATCTAAAAACACATCATCGGCAATCACTGTCGTTGCAAGTTGAAGATCACTACACACAACCGATGCGACAGAACGTTCAATCATCCTTTCTGCATGGCTCCCCATTTCTGTAATCCTTGCTTTTAAATATTTTAGTTCTGCATCATAAGAACGGACAGTATGGTTCATAGACATATCTTACACTCCTCAATTCACCTATCCAAAACGCCCCGTAATATAATCTTGCGTCCGTTGCTCTTTTGGTGAGGTAAAGATCATTTCAGTTGCACCAACTTCTACCAAGTGCCCTAAATGAAACATAGCCGTATATTGAGAAACACGTGCAGCCTGTTGCATGGAATGCGTTACGATAACAATTGTATAATTTTGCCGTAATGCATCGATAAGCTCTTCAATCCGTGCCGTCGCAATGGGATCAAGAGCTGAACAGGGCTCATCCATCAAAATAACTTCAGGACTAACCGCAATAGCACGTGCAATACACAAACGCTGTTGTTGTCCCCCTGATAAACTTGTTCCAAGATCATGAAGACGGTCTTTTACTTCTTCAAATAAACCTGCCTGCCTCAAACTCTTTTCAACTATATCATGCAATTCAGAGCGCGTTTTAACTAAACCATGAATGCGTGGACCATACGCAACATTTTCAAATATAGATTTTGGAAAAGGACTAGGCTTTTGAAAAACCATTCCAACACGAGCGCGCAATTCTACAACATCAATCCTCTGGTCATAAATATTTTCCCCATCTAAAGTAATAAGACCGGTTGTTTTAGCGCCTTCAATCGTATCATTCATACGGTTAAAACAACGCAAAAAAGTCGACTTTCCGCATCCTGATGGACCAATCAAAGCTGTTACTTGATGTTCAGGAATATCAAGTGTAATACCGTGGAGTGCTTCTTTGTCTCCATAAGAAACCTTCACATCCTGACCTCGCATTTTAATCTTCATTGCAAAAATTCACCTTACAAAAATCTTATCAAAACTGTTATTTTATTAAAATTACTGGCGGCGTTCAAATCGTCGACGTAAACAAACCGCAGAAATATTCATGATTGCAAGAAAAATCATTAATACAATAATAGCACCTGACGTCTTTTCAACAAAAGCGCGCTCTGCTTCACCCGCCCACATAAAAATTTGAACAGGCAAAGCCGTTGCTGGATCCATGGGGGTTGTAGGAATATTAACAACAAAAGCAACCATTCCAATCAGAAGCAAAGGCGCTGTTTCACCCAAAGCCTGTGCGACTCCAATAATTGTGCCTGTCAAAATACCAGGCGCAGCTAAAGGAACAACATGATGAAAAATCATTTGTGTTTTTGATGCTCCCAGTCCTAAAGCTGCTGCACGAATAGAGAGAGGAACTGCACGCAGAGCAGAACGTGTTGCAATAATAATCGTGGGAAGAGTCATGAGCGCTAAAACAAGACCACCAACAAAAGAGGCTGAACGTGGTAATCCTAAAAAATTAACAAAAAACGAGAGTCCTAAAAGACCAAACACAATTGAAGGAACAGCTGCAAGATTATTGATATTAACCTCTATAAAATCTGTAAATTTATTTTTGCGTGCATATTCTTCCAAATAAAGAGCCGTTGCTATGCCTATCGGAAGTGAAACTAATAAAACGATGCCTATCATATAAAGAGAACCAATAATCGCAACACCTAATCCCGCAGTCTCAGGACGACTTGAAGCGCCAAATGTAAAAAAACCAATATTAAATGTTTTATAAAGCGTACCATCATGCGCTAAACGCTTTATCCATTCTACTTGTCGATTAGAAACTTTACGGTTTTTTTCTGCTACACGCAGATCAATCTGTCCCTTATAAGCAGAATCAATATCCGCAGATGCCAAAACCTTAACTTTTTGCATTGTGCCAATCAGTTTTGGATTCTTTGTTACCATTTCACGCAGCTGAACGCGGACACCATTTGAAAACATACGGTTAACTTCTCGAAGAGAGGCGCGGTCATTTTGATCTATATTAAGTTTCTTTGCTAAAGCATTGCGTACAAGAAGTGGATAATTCGCCGTCATGAGCACTCGCGGTTTTGTTTTATGTTGACCACTTGGATCAATGACCTTTTCATCCAAATAAATCAATAATGTCATTTCACTTTGAAAAAAAGCTGTATAACCCTGACTAATGATAGACCATAAAAGCGTAAATAAAAAAAACAAACCAATAAAAATAGCAATCAAACCATAGGCACGAAAACGACGTTCAGCCCAATACCGACGCTTGAGGCTAATATTGCGACGAGGGAAAAAATCTTCATTCATTCATATTGTTCCCGATATTTACGCACAATATAAAGAGCCAGAATATTCATCAAAAGTGTCATAACAAAGAGCGTCATCCCTAAGGCAAAAGCCACCAGAGTTTGTGGAGAATTAAACTCAAAATCACCGGTCAATTGATTAACAATCTTAACAGTCATCGTAGTCATTGCTTCGAAAGGATTGAGTGTTAAGTTTGCTGCAACACCTGCCGCCAAAACCACAATCATTGTTTCTCCAATTGCACGCGATGCCGTTAACAAAATGGCCCCCATAATCCCTGGAAGCGCTGCTGGTATAACAACTTTTTTAATTGTTTCAGATTGCGTTGCGCCTAAACCATAAGAACCTTCACGTAAAATGCGTGGAACAGCCGTAATAACATCATCCGATAAAGAGGAAACAAAAGGTATCAACATAATTCCCATCACAACTCCAGCGGTCAAAACACTTTGTGCCATAATAAACCCAACCCCATCTGAGAGAGAAACAGAGAGATCACGTAAAAATGGTCCTACAACCTTCAAAGCAAAAAAACCATAAACAATGGTTGGAATGCCAGCAAGAACTTCTAATAATGGTTTTACAATTGCTCGCAATCGCGCAGAAGCATACTCAGCCATATAAAGAGCTGAAAATAGCCCTATAGGTACAGCAAAAAGCATGGCGACAAATGCAATATAAAGCGTACCAGCAAGAAGCGGTATTAAACCAAATTGTCCTACTTCATCGCTTGAGCCGCTCGCGGAAAAACGCGGATCCCAAACTGTTCCTAAAAAGAAATTTGAAAATGATACAGACTGAAAAAAGCTTACTGTCTGAAAAAGCATAGAAAGCGCAATGGCTATTGTTGTCAAGACTGCAACAATAGATGCACAAATTAATCCAATAATAATAAAAGATTCAACCTTATTGCGCGCACGCTGATGAGGCGCAATTTGCACCATTCCACAGATAAAACCCAAAGACGCAATAATAAAAAGGAAACCATAGCCTATAAACTTAAGCTTTTCAGAAAAGAATACCCACGACTGTGCTATTTTGAACACATCATCCGATGCTTCACTAGGTAAAATCAATCCCTTCGCGAATAACTGTGCCTGCACTTCCTTATAGGAAGCGGTAGAAAGATTCCCCTCAAAGCGATGAATCATTTTGACGAGACTTCGAAGTGTCTCCCAAAGTAGATCATGATTTACAGACTTTGTTACATGCGCACTATACGCCCCAAGCTCTCGAGAGGCATTATATTCTAAATAAATTGTACTCCCAGCATCCCAAACAATTAAAAAAATAAAAGCTGGAATAACAGTAATCAAAAATGTCCACCAGCCATAATAATACGCACGAGAATGCATCTTATGTTGTTTGTATTCAAGAATGCGTGCTCGCATATAAGAAATACAAAAGCCACAAAATCCAAAAATCAATAATAGAAAAATAATGAAGGAAATGCGCATTTTATCTTTCAGTTTTTATAAAAAATAGCACCTAAATTTCCTATCCCAGAAATCCAACCAATTATTCCCTGCAAATTATTTCAATGTCATTACTCGACCAGTAGAAAAATCAGAACGCTGTGCTTGACGCTCCTTTTCAGGAGAAACAATCAAACCATATTCAGCCAAAGGACCATCTGGACCAATCATTTGATCAGAAAGAAAAAAGTCAACATACTCTCGCAAACCTGAAACAATATCTAAATGTGCTTTCTTAATATAGAAAAAAAGCGGTCGAGAAACTGGATATTGTCCACTAGAAATCGTCTCAACTGTTGGCGCAAAACCGTTAATATCGGCAACCTTTAGCCTATCAGCATTATTTTGATAAAAAGACAAACCAAAAATACCAACCCCTGTTTTATTAGAAGTTAGACGCGCAAATGTTTCAGAATAATCACCATCAATATCAACCGCTTTTCCATCCTTACGTACCGCAATACAAGCAGTGTGTATCTCCTTATCATCCATTCCTAAAGACTTCATCACCTCAACTGCCCCACTCTCTTTACACCCCTCAGTAAGTAATTTTTCCTCAAAAACTTCACGCGTCCCATGCTTCTCTCCAGGAATATACGCTGCTATCGTCCAATCAGGAAGAGCACTATTAACTGCACTCCATTTCAAAACATTATTCGGTTGCAACTTTCCATCTATAATAATTCGAGCAGCAAGAGCTTTATAAACATCTACTGGCTTTAATTTCCAATCAGGACCTTTAATATCTGTTGCAAAAACAATACCATCATACCCAATACGTATTTCCTCAACATCTTTTACACCAGCATCAACACAAGACTGTAATTCACTCGGTTTCATGGCTCGCGAAGCATTAACAATATCAACGGTGTTCTCCCCAATACCACGGCAGAATTCCTTAATACCAGCTCCTGTTCCACCCGATTCGATAACAGGAACCTTAAAATGGGGATAAATTTCTCCAAATGTCTCAGCAACAATCTTTTGATAAGGTAAAACTGTAGATGAACCAGTAATCTGTATTTGATCGCGCGCATTGCCTCCATTTGCTGACAGCAGTAGCGCAAAAATCAATCCCACTCCAATTGATAATACCCTGCTCATCTATAAACTCCCTAAAAATTGAGGACAAAGCCTCTTAATTTATATCATACGGTCATTCTAGTTCACATTTGCAACATAACAAATATAAAAAACAACATGGATCATTTTTTTAAAACCATGTTTTTGTCCTCTGTCAAATAAATTAATTTGAACGCTTGAACTCAATAACATCCCAAAACAAATGAGCAACATCTGTACCGCAGAAGTGTTTAATTTCACGAATTCCTGTAGGAGACGTCACATTAATTTCTGTTATATAATCTCCGATCACATCAATCCCCACAAAAAGAAGACCACGTTCCTTTAAGGCTGGAGCAATGCGTTCACAAATCTCATAATCACGTTTTGTTAACTCAACATTTTCCGCGCGACCTCCAACATGCATATTAGAGCGCACATCTGTTTTTGTCGGAATTCGATTAATAGCTCCAACGGGTGTACCATCAAGCAAAATAATCCTTTTATCTCCTTTTCGTACTGCCTCTAAATAGCGCTGAACAATAAAAGGTTCATGATAAATTTCTGCAAACATTTCCAACAATGATGCTAAATTGCGATCATCTTGTTTTAAATAAAAAACACCAGCGCCCCCATTTCCATAAAGTGGTTTAACAATAATATCGCCAAATGTCTCTCTAAAAGCTGTTATTTCTTCAATATCTTTGGTAATTAATGTTTCTGGCATCAGATCAGAAAATTCAGTAACAAAAATTTTTTCTGGACTGTTGCGTACCCATGCTGGATCATTCACAACGAGTGTTTTAGGATGAATACGTTCTAACAAATGAGTCGTCGTGATATAATTGAGATCAAAAGGTGGATCTTGGCGTAAAAGAACCACATCCATATCTGTTAATTCCGTGCGAACAGGCTTTTCTAATTGATAGTAGTTTTCCTCTTTATCATGCACAATCAATGGCTCTAGTCGTGCAATCACACAACCATCGCACAGAGATAAACGATCTGGTGTATAATGGAAGAGAGAATGTCCACGTTCTTGTGCTGCTAAAGCGAGTGCAAATGTCGTATCTCCTTGAATCCGAACTGTTGAAATATGATCCATCTGAATAGCAATTTTCATAAATAAATCCTCCCTATCCTAAAAGCAGACTGGTCTATGCACCATAAACTTAGTAAACAATAAAAGAACTATGACAAGAGAAAATTTATGACACAAGAAACAGATACAAAATTAAACAACAAAGAAATCGAACGCTATGCACGCCACATCATTTTGGCTGAGATTGGTGGTGCAGGGCAACAAAAGCTAAAAAAAGCACGTGTTCTTGTTGTGGGCGCTGGTGGTCTTGGTGCTCCTGTCTTAACCTATTTGGCTGCCGCAGGTGTTGGAACCCTTGGAATTGTCGATAACGACATCGTTTCACTTTCCAATTTACAACGCCAAGTTATTCATAAAACAAATGCAATAAACAAAAGAAAAACAGACAGTGCTGAAACCACTATAAAAGCAATAAATCCCCATGTTGTAGTTGAAAAACACACCCTACGCCTAGATAAAAGTAATGTGGATAAACTGCTCAATGCTTACCACATCATTGTTGATGGAAGTGATAATTTTACGACACGCTATCTTCTTGCTGATCACGCTGCCCAATGCAAAAAACCTTTAATAAGTGGTGCTGTAGAACGTTTTAATGGTTCATTAACCGTCCTTATGCCGTATAAAGACAATAATCCTCACTATCGCGATTTATTTCCCACGCCTCCGGCTCACGGAACTATCCCAACATGCGCTGAAACTGGAATCATCGGTGTTTTACCTGGCGTTATTGGGACCCTACAAGCAATGGAAGTTATTAAAATGATCACAAATATTGGTGAACCCTTAGTGGGAAAAATTCTTCTCTACAATGGATTATTAGCGCAATTTAATATTATTACTTATAAACGCTCAAATTATAAGGAAAATGCCATAGTTATTAAGAAGCTTGGGGAATCATGATTATGTCTCCTCGCGCATTAATTTTTAGCACTCTCGCAATATGTATTGAAATACTGATGTTTTATCGTAAGTCATCGAAACACTGTAACCAATGGAAACTATTAAATTTATCACAAATATGGAAGACCTTTTGTGAAAAAATAATTCTCTATAATAGCTTATCAGCATAATTTCATGTCATCGTCTATAAATGAACAAAGACTCGTGCAAACTTAGCTGCCATCAGTATTCTTGTGTAAAAAATTTTCGAAGTAGATAAAAATATAATCAGCAGAACTCTATTTTACTATTTACACATAAAAATTGCTTCACATGAAAGTGCTTACTTCAAACCATAACCTGTAAATAAATAATCTAAATCATAGTTTAGTTATCGATACTATAAAAGATCAATGATCTGTCCCTACACCTCTAACCTCAAGAGAAAACGTCTATTCATCAAGCATCATAAAACGCAGCTTAGGATTATTGCACGTATAAGAATAATCAATTGTCTCTGTCCATAAGAAAAATACATGGGTATTGATGTGTACAGAAAGATTCTGTTAAACCTCATGGAGAGCTTTAATTACATAATTATTGCATTCAGAAGAAGAAAGCTGCGGCTCATGAATTTATAATCCTTCAGCAATAATTTCACAGACAAGCATATGTAGAAAAAGTGAAGCAAACGAATCTTGAAAATCAATCTGCAGATGACAGCGTAAAGAGTGCATTTTTATAAAAGATCTCTTTAAAACAAGCGAGTAAATATGTAACATTAAATGTATTCTGTTTTGAATGAGGGACGTTCCCCCTAACAAAACATCGATAAGAGCTCTTTTGATAAAACCGTGAAACTAAAATTACAAAAAATCAGACTTCTTTCTAAAATTAACATCTATGGTATAAGTTAATTTGGCTCGTTCGCTTTATTATTATCCATTGGTAAAGGAACAGGATGATCGGATAAACTGCGTAAATAAAGCAAAAGATCGGCACGATCTTGATCATTTTTAATTCCACGAAAAGACATAATAGTCCCAGGAAAAGCTTCACGTGGAGAATGTAAATAACGATCCAAAGTGATAAAATCCCATTTTTGATCAGAATGAGAACGCAATGCCCGTGAATAAGCAAAACCTGCTGCTGATGCCAAAGGGCGATTAACAATCTCCCAGAGAACTGGACCAACACGCCCTGCTTCATTGCGTCCAGAAGTATGGCATATGGCACATTGGCGAAAAAGTTTACGGCCATTTTCAAAATTGCCTTGTCGAAGACGGCTATTTAGTGATAGAGAAACATCAGGTGCTTTTTGTTTTTCTTGAAATGTATCATTCTTGGCAACTGTATGATAATATTGGGCTGATGTAGGATGATCGTAAACTATATTGCTGAGTGTAGAAATCCCCACAATAATGACCAGCACACATAAACAAGCACAAATAAAATAAATAAATCTCGAGCGATTCATAAAAACTCAAATGTTCACGGTTTCATTACCATTTTTAGTTTAAGCTTTTTCTTTATAACACACAACATCATAAATGCATCACAGATGACATTTGGAATCTTACAATGGCTCTTGAACCAATTATTCTTATTCCTGCTCGTATAGGCTCAACCCGTCTTCCTCAAAAAGCTCTCGCTGAAATTGGCGGAAAGCCGATGATTGTACATGTCGCAGAACAAGCCAAAAAAGCTGCAATAGGGCGTACGATCGTTGCAACAGATCATAATGATATTGCTAAAGCTGTTGCAGATTATGGGCATGAATGTATCATAACACAAGGTGATCATAAGTCTGGATCTGATCGTATTTATGAAGCTTTAATGCGTATTGATCCTGAACAACGTTACAATACCATTTTAAATATACAAGGTGACTTACCAACAATAATGCCTCGTGAAATCATTCATGCGCTACGCCCTTTAGAAAATAGCTTTACTGATATTGCAACCTTGGGTGCTCGAATCATTGAAGAAAATGAAAAAAGAGATCCCAATGTCGTCAAAATCATTGGTACACCTCTTTCTCAAAATCGCCTTCGTGCTCTTTATTTTACGCGCACCACAGCACCTTATGGAGATGGTCCTCTTTATCATCATATTGGAATATACGCTTATCGGCGCGAAGCACTTGAGAAATTTATATCATTCAAACCCTCTACACTCGAGCAACGCGAAAAACTTGAACAATTACGTGCATTAGAACATAATATGCGCATCGATGTGGAGATAGTTGATACAATTCCCTTAGGCGTAGACACACAACGTGATCTCGATAAAGTGCGCGAGATTTTAGCATGAAAATACTTAAAAAAACCAATAAAATTTCTTTCCAAGGAGAATACGGCGCTAATTCCCATATTGCTTGCTCCAATATGTTCCCCAATATGGATGCTGTTCCCTCTGCTACTTTTGAAGATACCCTTAATTTAGTGGAAAGTGGGAAAGCTGATCTTGCTATGATCCCTATTGAAAATACTCTTGCGGGACGCGTTGCAGACATTCATCATCTTTTACCGCAATCATCTCTTTATATTATTGATGAATATTTTTTACCTATCCATTTTCAATTAATGGTTTTGCCCGGCGTTACATATGACGAAATTAAAACCGTCCACAGCCATACGCATGCCCTTGCACAATGCCGAAAAATCATACGAAACAACGGTTGGAAACCTGTTGTTTCTGCTGACACCGCTGGAGCTGCAAAATTTATTAAAAAAAATGCTAAACGTTCACAGGCTGCCTTAGCTCCTCTGATCGCAGCAGAACTCTATGGACTTGATATTCTTGAAAGGGATGTTGAAGATACCCCTCATAATATTACCCGTTTTGTCATCCTTTCACGCTCCAAACGACATGTTCCCAAGCCTAAAAATGGCGAAAAAATCATCACCAGTCTTCTTTTTCGAGTGCGCAATGTCCCGGCTGCTCTCTATAAAGCTATGGGAGGATTTGCAACGAATGGTATCAATATGACAAAATTAGAAAGCTATCAAATTGGTGGAAATTTCAATGCAACACAATTCTTTGTTGATATTGAAGGACATCCTGAAGATCCGATGATGAAACTTGCCTTAGAAGAATTATCTTTCTTTTCTGCAGAACTGCGTATTATCGGTACTTATCCGGCACAAAACGATCGAACATCGTATATATAAAAGCAATTCAACTTGTATAAAAATCAATGTAAAAACACAGTAACCAAACATAAAAACGCTTGTACCATATATTTCCCTTTATATATTAAAGAGAGGTTCTTGAGAAAAGTCATTTCTTCTGACAATTTATTTCAATAAAGATAACGAACTTCCAAATTAACTCTCAAAACAATTCAAATTATTATACATAATAGAGCATTCAAATCTCTTAGACTGATATCATTCTGAACATGGTTTAAAGCTAGAAAATGCAACTTAGCCCTGCTTTTAGCATTAAGTTTGAACTTTCATTTTTATAAAAACTGATTTATGATTCATCTCACTTTAGAAAAAAGGAAAGGATAATGAAAAAAATCTTCGCGCAAGGATTATTAGCCGCAAATATTTTCGCCTACTCTAGTGTTGCATTTGCTGGCTTTGGTGAGAGAAAATGGAATTTTTCGCTGGATGAAAGTGTTGTGATCACCCCATCCGATATTGTCCATCAAGGAGTTGAATACTCTTGTAGTATCTTTAAACCGAATAAAGTATCCTTCACTTTATCGTACTCTACCCCTTCTGATCTAAACAAATTGAGAATTGTTGTTGATGATGAAAAGAAAATAACCCATGATAAAGAAAAGAAGGTCTTTACACTAAAAAATATAAAATCTCTTCATATAAGTTTTCCTTCGTCAGGACATTATATTTTTAAAAATATTACGAAGAAAAAAGTTGTTGGAACGAATTGTGACACAGGAGATTATGATTAATAATATTTCTATAACATCTAAATTTGAGTAGAGTTATTCTTTTTTCAGGTATTTTTTTCAAAATACGACATGATAAGCTGTTAAAACTAATCGCTGAAGAGGTATTTTTATACTAATATGGAAAAACCTTAAGCTGCTCAGAACATTAGATATTGAAGGACTTTTGCAAAAACTAAAAGACTAAACTTAAATTGTTCTGGATTTTCTACTATAAAAGCTATTTTTTAATAAGAATATGACTTCTATCTTCGTAGCTGCTTCATTTTAAGTGCTATGAAGCACATCTTACCCAAATCACTTAGATAAACAGAAAAGCAAAATTTTCTCTATAGATGCATTCCTCGCTGCATTTTAAATCACACTCATTCAGCTTTTTGTAAAAATTCATCTCGTTTTTCCCTCCTTGTTAAAGAATATAATTATTTGAAACTATAAAATGTCGCTTATATCGAATAAGAACCATTTTTACGCTTATAAAACCAGTACCCCCTTATTTCTATAGCGCTGAATGTTGCATCTTCTCTTGTATGAGCACAGTCACTTAAAAAATATATGAAACCTTTTCTCAAATGATGAAAATTCATATATTGATCCATCTTGTGATAAACATCGATGTTTTTTAATTAAAAGAACAAGCACGCAAAGAGCGATAACATCTACTCAGTATTTATATTCGTATATGTTAAAAGAAAAAATATTACGTATTTGATATTCTCATTCACTATAGAAATCAGGTGGTGGTCTTATAAGATATTTAAGATATTGACTTATCATTATAAGACTTTGATTTTTTATACTGAATTACAATCACAAATAAAGTAAGATCCTCCCATCTTAAATCTTCATATTGAATCAATTAAAATCGTTTCCTTGAAAGTTACAAATGGGGGTGGTGTGTGAGTAAAAACGATTAAAAAAGGAATAAAAATGCTTCTTATAAAGCCTCTCAAGTGCAAGGGATCGCAACATTGGGAATTGTTAATAGTATGAGGGCTCAAATTTATACTTTTATTAAGCATAAAGAGGGTAGTGTACAATGGATTTATACCTCAAGGGAAGTATGTATACTATTTACGAGCGGGGTTTGAAATATAGTTAACAGTACTGAGCAATAGCTCTTTAAAAAGCATGTGAATGTAGAACATTAAGTTATTCTGTTTGGGATGTTCTGTTTTGTGTGAGAGGAGCAACACCATTAAAGCAATATTTGCTAATTATTTAAATAGCACTCTTCCCCCTAACTTTCGAATGTTAGCCAATTACATGATCTATCTACTTTATTTGCTTCTTTGACTGTTGTAAATTTTTGATGATTCAATTTCGTAGTTTTAGAACAGACGTATCTATCCTAACACTCTTACATGTTTCAGCGAATGAGAATAATTATACATTCAGATTATCTTAAGCGAAAAATATTTTCATACCAAATAAATATGAAGAGCTACTGCTATGAAAACTGGTAAATCCATAATCTCTTTGTTGTTTATATGTCAATAAATTAAACGCAAAGGAAAATTCTTCGTCGTTCTTAGGATATTTTTCGTTTCTGAGCTTGATTTTTCATTCCAAATCGACAATATGAACTTGGGAGGTTGGTGGTGGACGAACTGCTCGCCAACTGGGTCAGGTCTGGAAAGAAGCAGCCCCAACGAGTTTTGGTACGGGTCATCGTGCCAACCTCCTATTTTGCTGAAGAAATTATTTTTTATGCTGTCTTTTAGCGAGGTGCCTTTAATCTTCAGAGCGGCATTTTTATGCAGCAAATAAAGGGGTTTGGTTATTTTTTAACAAATTGTCCCATAAATAATTTGATTAAGAAAAAATCCTTTTATATGAGACTACAGTATTGATCTATGCTTTTGTATTATCAAAATGTACGCATAAAGAACTTCGAAGTTGGAAATATTCATGGAAAATGTACCGGTAGAAACAGCCTATCGTGTTCTTGCTCGTAAATATCGACCCCAAAACTTCTCTGACCTTATTGGTCAGGAAGCTATGGTGCGTACTCTCACCAACGCCTTTGAAAAAGGTCGTATTGCACAAGCGTGGATGTTAACAGGGATTCGTGGCGTAGGTAAAACCACAACAGCACGTATTTTGGCACGTGCGCTTAATTATAAAACAAAAGATATTGACCAACCGACAACCGTATTAGACTCTCTTGGTGAACATTGCACACAAATTATCGAAGGACGCCATATTGATGTTATAGAAATGGATGCCGCTTCTCATACGGGCATTGATGATATTCGTGAAATTATTGAACAAATACGCTATCGTCCTGTTTCTGCACGTTATAAGGTTTATATTATCGATGAAGTACATATGCTCTCAACACAAGCCTTTAATGGTTTATTGAAAACTCTTGAAGAACCACCGTCCCATGTGAAATTTATTTTTGCCACAACAGAAATTCGCAAAGTCCCTATTACAATCCTTTCGCGTTGCCAACGTTTTGATTTGCGGCGTATTGAATCAAAAGCTTTGAGTGCACATTTGCGCCAAATTGCGAAATATGAAAAGGTAGAAGTAGAAGATCAAGCACTCTCTATGATTGCCCGTGCTGCAGAAGGATCTGCACGTGATGCATTATCCATTTTTGATCAAGCGATTGCCCATAGCAATGGCAATGTTAATGCCATTGCGGTGCGTACAATGTTAGGATTAGCGGATCAAGCACGTATTATTGATCTTTTTGAATTTATCATGAAAGGCGATGTTGTTAATGCATTACATGAATTACGCAGTCAATATGAGGCAGGTGCTGATCCTCTTACTATATTGACAGAACTAGCCGACTTTAATCATTTGGTCACACGTTTACGTTTTACACCAGAAATAGTGGAAGATTTCTCACTGACTGAAGAACAACGTTTAAGAAGTTTAGACTTTTCAAAAAAACTTTCCGTTCCTATTTTATCCCGAAACTGGCAAATGTTACTCAAAGGTTTACAGGAAGTTAATCAAACTGCACGTCCGCTTCAAGCCGCTGAAATGCTTTTAATTCGTCTTGCTCACACGGCTGACTTACCAACTCTTGATGAAGCTTTAAAAAAGCTTACGCAAGAAAAAACACCTCTCACACTGGTTAAAAACTCTTCTCATCAAGAATCTACAAATGCAGATAATATAACAAAAGAAACAATGGTCGAAGCCCATGCTTCCTCGAGCGTTTCAAATACATTACCAGATCAATCAGATTTAAAAACATCCTTGAAAAACCAATTAGATCATTCCTTACAACCGGAAAATTTAGTTAGAAATCAAAAACCTGACAAAATCAACGTCCAAGAAGTAACAGAAACTCTTGAAAATTCTCAATCTATTGATCTTTCTGAAAAGAGTGCAAATTTATCGCATTCTGTCACGCAAACAACAGAAAAGATTACTCAACCTAAAACTCTAGTGATTAATTCTTTGCACGATATTGTTCAATTAGCCGAACAGCATAATGATGCCCCTTTCAAACTTCTTATTAAAGAATTTGTTCATCCTGTTTCTTTTGAAGCTGGGCATATTACCTTAAGACTTTCTGAAAATACCCCACAATTTCTTGCTCATGATATAGAAAAAAAGATATCTCAATGGACTGAAAAACGCTGGACAATAACTTTTGTTAATGAAGGAGGTGGCCCAACCTTACAGGAGGAAAGTATAGCGATTCAAAAGACTCTTTTTTCCAATGCAGAAACAGATCCTGATATCGCGAAAATCCTCAACCATTTCCCAGAAGCAAAAATTGTCGATATTCGACTCAATAAAGAAGAAAATGATCTTGATTTACTCCCCAATACCTTTAAAAATGCTGATATTTTTAAAAATAAAAATGATATCAATGATGAATAAGGATACCTATTCCTATGCGTGAAATGATGAGTATGATGAAAAAAGCCAAAGAAATGCAAGAAAAAATGCAGAAGATTCAGGAAGAAATAGCTAATCTGCAAGCTACCGGCACTGCAGGCGGAGGTCTCGTCAATATCACTTTAAATGGCAAAAATATTATAACAGCAATTCAAATTGATCCTTCATTACTCAAACCTGAGGAAGCTGAAATTCTCGAAGATCTCATTATGGCAGCTTATAATGAAGCAAGAACAAAAATCGAAATCGCAATAGAAGAAAAAACCAAAAGTATAACGGCAGGGATACCGCTCCCTTCGGGTTTCAAGCTTCCATTTTAATGAAACGGATTTTTCCGTGGGACAAAAATATGTCTAAATACATTGCAGGACCTGAGATTGAACGTCTCATTCAGATTTTATCACGTATACCAGGTCTTGGTCCACGTTCAGCGCGTCGTGCTGCGCTTCATCTTATCAAAAAAAAGGAAACATTGCTGGAGCCTTTAGGAGCAGCTATACAAGCAGCTATAGAAAAAGTCGGCATTTGTTCTGTTTGTGGAAATGTCGATACCATTGATCCTTGTTCAATTTGTACAGATTTGCGCCGCGATGATACAACAATCATCGTTGTTGAGGATATTGCTGATCTGTGGGCTCTTGAACGCGCAAAAACTTTAGCCGCACGTTACCATGTATTGGGTGGACGACTCTCCCCCTTAGATGGAATAGGTCCTGACGAACTCAACATTGCCACCTTAATACAACGTGTTGTACAAAATCCTATTACGGAAATTATTCTTGCTGTCAATGCGACTGTCGAAGGTCAAACAACTGCTCACTATATCACCGATCAGCTCTCTAACTTCTCCGTTAAAATTACGCGACTTGCTCATGGTGTTCCTGTAGGAGGCGAGCTTGATTATCTTGATGATGGAACTTTAGCAGCAGCTGTACAAGCACGAACAAATCTCTAAAACTTTTTCCTCTTCACCTTTAGCTCTTTAATGACGGGGGAATATTAAAATGTCAAAGAAAAAACTCTCATTTTTGAACGACCTTGGTCCAGGTATTCTATTATGCCTGCTCATATCTGCCTTAGCTTATGGTTTAGAAGTAATAGAAAAACAGTTTTTCGCAGAAGCGTGGCTTGAAAGCCTTGTTTTGGCAATTCTTTTAGGATCAATTACTCGTAGCTGTTTTAATCTGCCCAAATATTTCCAAAAAGGTATAGTCTTTTGTGCAAAAACGCTTCTTGAAATTGCTATTGTTCTTTTAGGGGCAAGCATTAGCATCCGTGCTGTTCTTTCAGCCGGTTGGAATTTGCTTGCAAGCATCGTATTCGTTATATTTATAACGATCCTCATTAGTTTTGTTATAGGCAGACTTTTTGGACTTTCTGCAAATTTAGCAATGCTGGTCGCTTGTGGTAATGCCATTTGTGGCAATTCAGCTATCGTTGCAACTGCCCCTGTCATTCATGCTAAACATGAAGATGTAGCGGCAGCAATTGCTTTTACCGCTCTTTTAGGGGTTCTTATTATTTTATTTCTCCCTTTTTTACACCCACTTTTGAATTTATCATTTAACCAATACGGTGTGCTTGCTGGCATGGTTGTTTATGCTGTACCACAGGTCTTAGCAGCAACAGCGCCAATATCTTTCGTGAGCGTTCAAATTGCAACAATTGTCAAATTGGTGCGGGTTTTAATGTTGGGCCCTGTTATTTTTATCCTATCCATCATCTATCGTCGATCAGCACAAACACATTTTCGTCTACATACTCTCGTCCCATGGTTTATCATCGGTTTTATTATCATGATGCTTATTCGTTCAAGCGGACTTATTCCTGAAACGGCTATAAACCCGATCAGACTTATTGCTCAACTGTTCACGGTCATTTCAATGGCAGCTTTAGGATTAGGTGTTGATATCCGCTCATTAAAAAAAGCAGGATGGCGCGTTATTTTAGCTTCAACTTCCTCCATACTCCTTCTTGGCGCGTGTAGCCTTATCATGATAGGATTGATTGATCTGAACCATATAACATTTTGAAATATGCATTAATTATTTTTTTTCAATGGAGCATGCAATCAATCCAAAGGTTCACTAATATTAAAATCAGTTCTTTCATACAACCAGAAAAAGTTCTAAAATACTGCTCATTATTCTATACAAAAAAATTGAAAGAGCTGATATTTAAGTGAAAACTGTCAAATTTGCTTTTCAGTCCATAATGATTTGCAACGACGTAGTATTAAAATACGTAACTCATGCAAAACAATGCCATTTCTTTCATCTGCTCTCATTACGCTGAAGTTTTTATATAAAGACTGATAGAATATGCTCTTATTGGGAAAAAATGTGGGGTCATGGCTTTCCCCCTTTTAACTTACTTTTACTTACTATGGAATACAAATGGCATCATCATACTATTTGATAGCTCAAAATGTTTGTGACAATCCTTACATTTAAACGATTCGTGAAAGGAGTTTTTATTCTTTTCTTCAACAGTTTTTATTCACACCCTAATTCCGCTTGTAATATACAAGCTAATAACTTTAATTGTCTCACCATAAGTAGATTTGAAATAAGAGAATCTTACAATATTCAAGGTACTCATTCAAAAAGTGAAAACAAATAGGGATTAAATCAACATCTCGTTCTATCCCATAAAAAGATATTGTTGCTTATTGGCACTAGTAACTTTCTTACAAATGAAATATACGATAATAAAAAGATTAAAAATACAGCAGGACTTTTGTTTATCGTTTTATTCAACTAAAATATTTTTATGCTTATCCTTGCTATAGATACTGCTTCAATTTATTGTGCTGTTGCGCTCATTCGTCATAAATCTGTTATTGCGCATATCAATGAGCGCATGAACAAAGGGCATGCTGAAAAACTTATTGGGCAGATTACACAAACAATGACACAAGCCAATATGACGCTTGATCAAGTTGAGCGTATTGCTGTCAATATTGGACCTGGATCATTTACTGGTGTACGTGTCGGTGTTGCAACAGCGCGCGCTTTGGCATTAGCACTTGAAATACCTGCTGTTGGAGTAAGTGCTCTTGAAGCGTTAGCAGCACAAGTAATAAACAGTAAAAGTACAGCATCAGCAATTACTGTTGTCATTGAAGCAGGGAGAGAGATGTTCTACCATCAAAATTTTCATAATGATCTCACACCTTTGGGAGCGCCGGGATTAAAAACAATTGAAAATATCCTCGAAGATTTACCAAAAAAAACCCGACTGACCGGCCCAGCTACTGATGTCATTGTGGAGCATATTAAAAGCCATAAAATAAACGAAAAAATTGTCCTAGAAAAAATCCCCTGCGAAGCGGCTGATATTGTAAACTATGCTTATCTTGCCGCAAACAAACAATCAAAAAATTCTCCTCGCCCACTCTATCTACGCAGTGCTGATGCAAAACAACAAACCAATTTTGCTTTACCACAAAAAAAATAATGCCCAAATTTTCATTGACAAAAAAGAATTTTGGAATTGCTCCGCTACAAGTTAATGATAGTGCTTCACTTCATCAAATTCATCAACATTGTTTTACCCCGTCTTGGGAAAAACAAGCTTTTGATAATTTCTTAATAGATCACTCTATCTTCTTCGGATACAAAGTTTTTCTCATTGATCGCTCTGATCAAATTTTAGGCTTTTGCCTATGCCGTCTCATCCTTGATGAAGCAGAAATCATCACAATTGCTGTTCACCCTCATTATCGTCAACAAGGAATTGGTACCTTTCTTATCGAAAGCACAGTTCACCATCTTCACGACAAAGGCGCTATAAAATTATTCTTGGAAGTAGAAGCCACAAACCTTTCTGCTTTGAACCTTTATCAACGCTTTGAATTTCAAAAAATTTCTGAACGTCTTGCCTACTACCCCTCAAAAAATGGTCGTGGTGATGCAATTATCATGCAAAAAACTTTTAAGTAAATAGATTGAGATTTGTGTAAAAAACATTTACACATGCACCATGAATAAAGTAAACCCTAAAAATACGCCTCCTGTTGCTCCGAAAAAGGTTTTTATCAAAACCTATGGATGTCAAATGAATGTTTATGATAGCCAACGGATGACTGATAGTCTCAGTTCGCAAGGCTATGTGACAACACAAATTCCCAATGAGGCCGATCTTATTCTTGTTAATACCTGTCATATTCGTGAAAAAGCAGCAGAAAAACTTTATTCTGATCTCGGTCGTTTGCGCGTTATGCGTCAAGAGCGCACACCTGATAACCCCCTGATGGTTGGTGTAACGGGTTGTGTTGCACAAGCTGAGGGAAGTGAAATCTTGCGCCGTGCTCCAACAGTGGATCTTGTTATTGGTCCGCAAATGTATCATCGCTTGCCAGAATTGTTAGAGAAAGCCAAACAAGGAAAAAAAATTATCGAAACAGACTATGCTGTTGAAGATAAATTTGCTCATTTGCCGCCCCATAATAAACATGCAGTAAGAAAACGAGGTGTTAGCGCATTTTTAACAGTACAGGAAGGTTGCGATAAATTTTGCACTTTTTGTGTTGTGCCCTATACACGCGGTGCCGAAATATCACGATCCGTTGAGCAAATTACTGAAGAAGCCCTTCAACTCATCGAAGCGGGTGTCAAAGAAATTACGCTGCTTGGACAAAATGTCAATGGTTGGCATGGACAAAGTGCTGATGGCAAAACTTGGCGTCTTGGCGATCTTCTTTATCATCTTGCAAAACTCGATGGTTTAAAGCGTTTGCGTTACACAACCAGCCACCCACGTGATATGGATGACAGCCTTATTGCCGCGCATCGAGATCTTGATATGTTAATGCCTTACCTCCATCTTCCTGTTCAATCAGGTTCAGATCGCATCTTAAAAGCTATGAACCGCCAACACAAAAGCTCTCATTATCTTCATCTTATCGAAAAAATTCGAACCGCACGGCCAGATATTGCCTTTTCAGGCGATTTCATTGTAGGGTTTCCAGGAGAAACAGATGAAGACTTTGAAGAAACCATTAAACTTATTCAACAAGTACAGTACAGTTCAGCTTATTCTTTTAAATATTCCCCCCGTCCTGGAACAGTGGGAGCCACAATGAAAAATCATGTTGATGAATCTGTAAAAGATGCCCGCCTTCAACATTTACAAGTCCTTCTCCTTGAGCAACAAAATGCGTTTTTGCGTTCTAAAATTGGTCAAAAAACTAACGTTCTCATCGAAAAACCTGGACGTCACTCAGGGCAAATGGTAGGACGTTCCCCTTGGCTTTTACCTGTTGTCGTAGATACAGAAGTCTCTACAGGTAGCGTAATAGAAATTCATATTAAAAATGCAAGCTCAAACAGTTTTGTTGGTGAAGTGACAAATAGATAAACATACTTCTAAAACCTTGTTCACAATAAATATTTTGGAAAACTCTTTTATTTTAAAAGAAAATGATTACATCTAAAACGTGCACTTTTTTTAAAAAATGTCTTTTATAGAATTTACTTAACAAAACGTGCAATATTTATGTAGATATGGAGAATAGGCTGAAAGCTTCAACCGAAAAAATAAAGCGTATTAAAGAAAAAGTAAATATGTCCCTTGAAAAGGCTGATACCTTGAAACAAACAAGCGCTTCAGATCCGAGCCAAGTTGTTTTGATTTTCGAAAATAATAAATATGCAAAAGCAGTTTTTGGTAAATTTGACGAAAATCTCGCTTATATCGAAAAAAAACTTGAACTTAGTATTCATCCGCGTGGTAATGAAGTCTTAATCCGTGGAAATATTTCTGTTATAAAACGTGCGCAATATGTATTGCAGCAACTTTATGAACGTGCCAAAACACACCAAGAGCTCACTTTATCAGATATAAAAGGAGCGCTTGCTATGGCAAATATACCAAAGAAGCAGAAAGAAGACACAATAACACACAAATCTGCAACGAAACGTATACCAGCACGGTTGAGTACCCATAAAAAAATAATTCATGCAAGAACTCCAATACAAGATGCTTACATACGCGCTATGGAGCATACTGAACTTGTGTTTGGTGTAGGACCAGCAGGAACAGGCAAAACGTATCTTGCTGTTGCTCATGCTGCAATGCTTCTAGAACGTGGTATCATTGAGCGAATTATTCTCTCACGTCCGGCTGTTGAAGCTGGAGAACATCTTGGTTTTCTTCCCGGTGATCTCAAAGAAAAAGTCGACCCATATTTACGACCACTTTATGATGCTCTTTATGATATGATGCCCGCTGAAAAAATAGAACGCATTTTAGCTTCTGGTGTCATAGAAATTGCTCCTCTTGCCTTTATGCGCGGACGAACACTTGCCCATGCTGCTGTTATTCTTGATGAGGCACAAAATACTACGCCCATGCAAATGAAAATGTTCCTCACACGTCTTGGAGAAGGAACACGTATGATTGTTACCGGTGACGTAAGCCAAATTGATTTGCCTACAGGGCAAAAATCAGGTCTCATTGAAGCAATTCGCATTCTTTCAAATGTAGAAAATATTGCGATTGTACATTTTGATGAAAAAGATGTTATACGCCATCCACTTGTTGCTGCTATCGTTCGTGCTTATGATCGCGATTCCGAAATACAAAATAAAAAAAAATCATTCGCATGCGGTGCATTAAAAAATGAATTTGATTCATCATGATTATTATTGATATAATGGTTAAAAGCGCAGGGTGGAATGATGAGAAAATGCTTTATAATATCACTGAAAAAGCATTAATGACGACTATGCATCATGTTTCATTGGCAAATGTTGTAAGCGAGATTAGCCTGCTTTTTACGGATGATAAACATATGGCACAAATCAATGCACAATGGCGCAACAAAAACAAATCTACTAATGTATTATCCTTTCCTGCTTTTCCACTTAAAGCTGGAAATCGACCTGGTCCCATGCTCGGTGATATTATTATTGCGCGAGAGACTGTTGTTCTCGAAGCAGAAAAACAAGGAAAAACATTTCAAGACCATTTAACGCATATGATTGTTCATGGTATCTTGCATCTGCTTGGCTATGACCATGAAACTGATAATGAAGCATATCAAATGGAAAAGCTCGAAAGAGAAATTCTGCAAAAGCTTTCCATAAAAGATCCTTACGCTGAATTGTCTATAAATGATAAAATTTAACTTTTAAAATCAATATTACGAGCATACCATTTAAAGCCTCTCATTCACCTAATTATAAAAAGAAAGTTTAGAAGATTTCAAAACCATGACAAACAAAACAAATGCACAAAATAATAGTCAAACATCTTCTAATAATGAAAAAAAAACCTCTCAACAGACGAATCATACAGAAAAATATTCTCTGATGAATCATTTGTTTTCATTCTTACGGGGTCGTAATTGTGTGTCTACATCACTGCGCGATGATCTTACCGTTGCACTCACGACTGACAATGAAAAAGACACTGCCCTCTTCTCACCTGAAGAACGTACTATGTTACATAATATTTTACGCTTACGTGAAGCACGCGTGGATGATGTTATGATACCACGTTCTGAAATCGAAGCACTGGAAATAAACACTTCACTTGGAGAAACCCTTAAATGTTTCGCAAAAATTGGTCATTCTCGCTTACCTGTTTATGCTGAAACTTTAGATGATCCGCGCGGCATGATTCACATCCGCGATATTCTTAACTATATGACACGCTTTATTGTCAGCCCAACAAAAACCGAACAGAAATCCGATTTGCTTCAATTAAACCATACAGACTTACATACCCCAATCGGTGAATTGGATCTGATCCGAACTGTTCTCTTTGTTCCAAGTTCCATGCTTGCAAGTAAATTATTAACACGAATGCAAACTACACGAACTCAAATGGCTTTAGTTATTGATGAACATGGGGGAACAGATGGTCTCGTTTCAATGGAGGATATTGTTGAATTGGTCGTTGGTGATATCGAAGATGAACATGATAATGTCGACAATGCTATCGTACGTGAACCAAACAATAAATGGCTCGTTGATGCAAGAACTGAACTAGAAGATGTGGAGAAAGCTCTTGGTCCTGATTTTATCGTAGGGGAATATGGTGATGATGTTGATACGATTGGTGGTTTGATCGTCTCCATTCTTGATCGCATTCCTGCCAAAGGTGAAATTGTCGAAGCTGTACCTGGTTATAGATTTCGTATTTTAGAAGCTGATAAACGCCGGATTAAGCGATTGCGTATTTTTCGCATTCCAAAAAATGAGAATCTTGAGAACAATGTCATCCCTAAAGAATAGTCCAGCGTTTTTAAACAATTTCATCGTTTTTTTGTCCTCTGTTACCGGTTGGAAGCGCCAAGCATGGATATTTCTGTGTGGTGCTCTTACTTCTTTTGCACTTCCACCCTTTTATTTGACACCTCTTTGCTTTTTAACCTTCCCTCTCTTTATTGTTTTACTTGACTCAATACGGGCCGCAAAAAACAATAAAAAACATTTTTTTATTTACGCTTTAAGCTGTGGAACCTTTGGTTTTAGTTATTTTATTTGCGGACTTTGGTGGCTATGCAATGCTTTGTTAACAGATCCAGATTCTTTTGGTTGGGCAGTCCCATTAGCCATTTTAGTTCCTCCACTCTACCTTTCTCTTTATTGGTTTTTTTCTGGTTTCATTGTTGGTTTATTATGGACAAAAGGAATAGCACGCTTTTTTGTTTTAGCCTTTGCATTAGGATTGGCCGAGTGGTTGCGTGCGTTTTTATTCACAGGATTTCCATGGAATGCTCTTGGCTATACAGCCATGCCAACCCCAATGTTCATGCAATCTGATGCAATCGTGGGACTTTACGGAATGAATATTCTTGCTGTCTTAGCCTACAGTTTGCCAACTGTTTTATTAACAGATGAAAAAAAGAAAGTAGCACTTTCTCTCTGCTTATCACTTATATTTATTCACAGTGGTTTTGGGGTTTATCGTCTTCATACTATAGAAAACACAGCTGAAAATCAAAAAAGTTCTTATTGGGTGCGCATTGTTCAACCTTCCATCCAACAAAATATAAAATTGCGTGATAATACACGAGAAGCTATGTTGGAAGCGCATATGAATCTAAGTGCAATGCCAACAACTGACCAAAATTCAGAACCCGATTTTATCGTATGGCCCGAAGCTTCCGTTCCTTACCTTCTCTATGATAACTCATCTATCACAATGCGCATTGCCTCTCTTTTAAAACCTAAACAATGGGCTATTATCGGAGCAATACGAGCCAGCAATGATCTACCTCATTCCCAAACACAATATTTTAATACAATTGCAGTCATTAATGCTCAAGGTAATATTTTAAATACTTCCGATAAACTTCATTTGGTTCCTTTCGGTGAGTATCTTCCTTATCAGGATTTATTGAAAAAAATTGGATTGCGTACCCTTGCCGATAATATTGGTGGATATAGTGCTGCAAGTGTGCGCAAAATTGTTACAATGCCAAACGGATTTTCTTATCTACCCTTGATTTGTTATGAAGCAATATTTCCCCATGAAATGACTTTTAAAGGCTCCTCGCCTCAAGCAATTATTAATATTACAAATGATGCATGGTTTGGTGTAACACCTGGACCCTATCAACATCTTCAACAAGCACAACTTCGTGCCGTTGAACTGGGAATCCCCCTCATACGAGCAGCCAATAATGGAATATCAGCTGTTATTGATTCTTATGGACGAATCGTTGTAGCTCTTCAACAAAATGCTGTGGGCATTATTGATTCACAAGTTCCATCATCCATTACCCCTATAGGAAGCAATGAATACAGAACTTTCTCTACTTTTATCTTATTCATCCTTATGCTATTGTGTCGTGTTGGTTTTGGTTCTACAGAACAGCTTAAATGATTCAAGTGTCCTTTGTACGGTATTATGTTGCGTTTACCAGTAATATTGGGAAAAAATATTACATATTATTTTAATTATATGATAAATCAGCTGCGCATAAATATGATGTTGGTTTAGAAGAAAAGTGCTGGAAATAAAGAGTTGCATTATGACCGAAACTAGAAAAAAACCTGACCCTATAGATATCTATGTTGGAACTCGTATCCGTTTACGTCGTAATATTTTAGGACTCACTCAAGAGAAACTAGGTGAAAAATTAGGGATTACTTTTCAGCAAATCCAAAAATATGAAAAAGGAACAAACCGTATTGGTGCCAGTCGTCTTCAAGCGATAGCGGAAATTATGGATGTTCCTGTTTCTTACTTTTTTGATAAAGGTATTACCTCCCAACAAGTAGAGGGTTTTGCTGAAAGTGATCACAATTTTATAGACTTTTGTTCTAGCAGCGAAGGGATTCAGCTCATGCGCGCTTTTACAAATATATCTGATGCTAAAGTGCGTCGAAAAATTATTGATTTGGCAAAAGCACTTTCTGAGGAAGATTTGACAAATAAGCTATAAATTAAAATTATATCTTTTCTCTTTTATTCATATAAATTTTCATTGACGATTTGCTGTAGAATTAGCAAATCGTGACAACTTTAGTAAGAAATTAATTAAATCGTTGATTTTCTTTTTTGAAGGAGTTCCTATGCCGCATCAAGATTATCTTTTTACGAGCGAATCGGTATCGGAAGGACATCCTGATAAAATTTGTGATCGTATTTCCGATGAAATTGTTGATATGATCTATAAAGAAGCTGAAAAAACTGGTACTGATCCATGGTTAATACGCGTTGCCTGTGAAACTCTCGTCAGTGTCAACCGTGTTGTTATCGCTGGTGAAGTGCGTGTTCCCGATACGCTATTAAAAAAAGATAAAAATAAAGAATTTATCTATGATGAAACTGGCTTTCCACTCATTAATCCTACGCGTTTTCGTACAGCAGCGCGCCGTGCTATTCGTACCATTGGCTATGAACAAGCAGGTTTCCATTGGAAAACTGTTAAAATTGATGTTCTTTTGCGCCCTCAATCAGCTGACATAGCAAGAGGAGTTGATAATGCTACGGATCGGCATGGTGAAGAAGGAGCAGGTGATCAAGGCATCATGTTTGGATATGCTTGCCGTGAAACACCTGATTTCATGCCTGCGCCGATTTATTATGCGCATAAAATTCTCAAACTTCTTGCCACAGCCCGTCATAAAGGAGAGGGAGAAGCTGGAAAATTAGGACCAGATGCTAAAAGCCAAATAACCATACGCTATAAAAATGGAAAACCGATAGAGGTCACATCCATTGTTCTTTCAACGCAGCACCTCGATGAAAGCTGGGATTCCAACAAGGTACGTACAGTGGTTGAACCTTACATTCGTCAAGCTTTACATGACATTCCCATTGCAGATCAATGCAGTTGGTATATTAACCCAACAGGAAAATTTGTCATTGGTGGTCCTCAAAGCGATGCCGGATTAACAGGACGCAAAATTATTGTGGATACTTATGGAGGTGCAGCACCCCATGGAGGCGGTGCTTTTTCAGGAAAAGATACAACAAAAGTTGATCGTTCTGCAGCCTATGCGGCACGCTATCTGGCTAAAAATATTGTTGCTGCTCATTTAGCAGAGCGATGCACCATTCAACTCTCTTATGCAATTGGTATTGCACAACCTTTATCTATTTATCTCAATCTTCACGGAACAGGAAAAGTCGATGAAAAAGTTATTGAAGCAGCCATTCGCAAAATAATGGACCTTTCACCTACCGGCATTCGAAAACATCTTGACCTCAATAAACCTATTTATGCGAAAACAGCTGCCTATGGTCATTTTGGGCGAAAACCAAAATACGATGGTTCGTTTTCATGGGAAAAAACTGATCTCGTGAAAACGCTTCAAACAATGATCCAAATCCCATGATTAAATATAATACACGCAAGAGTGAAGCATTTTTTGGACGCCGACAAGGAAAACAACTTCGAAACAGTCATCTTACACGTATAAAAATGCTTCTCCCCAATTTAAATATTGATTTAAATGTCCCACCTCCCTCAAACCTTACATCCTTATTTTCAAGCAAAGTAAGAGAAATTCGACTTGAAATCGGCTTTGGTGGAGGTGAACATTTACTTCATGAAATGGAATATTTTCCAAAAACCGGTTTTATCGGCGTCGAGCCCTTTATCAATGGCATGGCAAAAATATTGTTGTCTCTTGAACAGCATCAAAACTATCAAAATCATCTTCGCCTCTATAATGATGATGCTACACGCCTCCTTGATTGGCTCCCTGATAACTCGCTTGATGGAATAGACCTCTTCTATCCTGATCCTTGGCCGAAAAAGAAACACTGGAAACGACGTTTCATCAACACAAAAAATCTTAACCGTTTTGCTCGTGTTCTTAAAATAGGGAAAATTTTTCGCTTTGCTAGTGATATCGACAGTTATGTAAACTGGACTTTGTACCATTGTGCACAACATGATCACTTTGAATGGAAAGCAGAAAACCCTCAAGACTGGAAACTCCCTTATCCACTATGGAAAGGAACCCGCTATGAAGCAAAAGCTTTACGCGAAGGACGGACGCCCGCCTATCTTACCTTTATCAAGAAATAAATGATCAAGCGCTTTTCTCATAAACAACTTGAAAAATTTTGAATTTAAGAGTATCAATAGCTAAATTCTTGGTCTTATGATGAAGGGTGGGCCGTTGGACCCGCTCTTTTTTAATATCATAAAACTGATGAAACCAACTTGGATAAAATGTATGAACGAAGCTGAAAAAATAAGCAATCTTGACGAACCACGCCTGTTTGAAGAAGATGGTATCGAAGCACAGGTTGCTGCTCTTGTCATACCACTACTTAAACCTTTAGGTTTTCGTTTGGTTCGTGTGAAACTTCTTGGTCAAAATGGTTTAACACTTCAAATTATGGTTGAACGTGCCGATGGTTCTATGACCGTAGAAGACTGTGAAACTGTTAGTCGAACTGTTTCCCCCCTCCTTGATGTACAAAATGTTATTGAACGCAAATATCATTTAGAAATCTCATCACCTGGAATTGATCGTCCATTGGTAAGAAAATCTGACTTTTTTCATTGGCAAGGGCATCTTGCAAAAATTGAAACCAAAATAACAATTGATGAACGCCGAAAATTTCGCGGGACATTTACAAATATCACGCAAGATGGATTTATTTTAAACACTGATAAAGCTGCTTATGGAGAAGCCATGTATACCCCTATTTCCTTTTGTGATATCATAAATGCGCATTTAGTGCTTACCGATGAGCTTATTCGCGATGCATTGAAAAAAAATAAAGAGTTAAGTCAACAATTCATTGCTGAAGAGAAAGCTAACGACTCTATACAGACGCTCAATTTCAAAAAATAATATCACTGGGAAATACCCATCGTGTGGCACAAAGAAGGAGAAAATTGATGGCTACAAGCGCTAACAGGCTTGAGATTCTGCAAATTGCAGATGCTGTTGCACGTGAAAAGTCAATCGACCGTGAAATTGTCATTTCTGCGATGGCTGATGCTATTCAAAAAGCAGCACGTTCTCGTTATGGTCAAGAAACAAATATCCGTGCTGAAATCAATTCTAAAACAGGTGAAATTAAATTACAGCGCCTGCTTAAAATCGTTGATGTCGTTGAAGACTACACAACGGAAATTACTTTGTCTGATGCTCTTAAACATCAAGCAGAAGCAAAAATTGGTGATTTTTTTGCTGATCTTTTACCTCCTATGGATTTTGGACGTATCGCAGCACAATCTGCTAAACAGGTTATTGTACAAAAAGTACGCGACGCAGAACGTGATCAGCAATATGAAGAATTCAAAAATAAAGTTGGTGAAATTATTTCTGGTACAGTTAAGCGTGTGGAATATGGTAATGTTATCGTTGATCTCGGGCGTGGTGAAGCTATTGTGCGCCGTGATGAATTAATTCCTCGTGAATCATTCCGCTATGGAGATCGTATTCGTGCTTTTGTCAATGATGTACACCGTGAAACGCGTGGTCCGCAAATTTTCCTTTCACGCACACATCCCCAATTTATGGTAAAACTTTTCACTATGGAAGTGCCAGAAATTTATGATGGTATTATAGAAATCAAATCTGTTGCTCGTGATCCAGGTTCACGGGCTAAAATCGCCGTTGTTTCACGCGATGGTTCCATTGATCCTGTTGGAGCATGCGTTGGAATGCGAGGAAGTCGCGTACAAGCTGTTGTTGCTGAATTACAAGGCGAAAAAATTGATATTATTCCTTGGTCGCCTGATGCGGCAACATTTGTCGTTAATGCACTGCAACCTGCTGAAGTTTCTAAAATCATCCTTGATGAAGATGCTGAACGGATTGAAGTTATTGTGCCAGATGATCAACTTAGCCTTGCTATTGGACGACGTGGACAAAATGTTCGCTTGGCTTCGCAACTAACAGGATGGAACATTGATATTTTAACGGAAAAGGAAGAATCTGAAAATCGTCAAAAAGAATTTACTGAACGGAGTAAATTGTTTATGGAAGCCTTAGAGGTTGACGAAATGATCGGGCAGGTTATGGCATCAGAGGGTTTTTCTTCTATTGAAGAAATCGCCTATATTGATCTTGAAGAAATCGCTTCTATTGATGGTTTTGACCATGATACCGCCGCTGAAATCCAAAGTCGTGCCCGCGAATATCTTGATCATCAAGAAAAAGAACTTGATGAAAAACGCAAAAAACTCGGAGTTTCTGACGAATTGCGAACACTTCCTGGAATGACAAGTGCTATGTTGGTTGCTGTAGGTGAGGATGGTGTAAAAACAATAGAAGACTTTGCTGGCTATGCCGTTGATGATTTAGCTGGTTGGAGAGAACGCAAAGAAGGTCAAACACAGAATTTTTCTGGTATTTTAACCCCTTTTGACATTACACGCGCGGATGCAGAAGCTATGGTTTTAGCCGCACGTGTACAAGCAGGCTGGATAGACCAAGCTGATCTTGTTACAGAAAATCCTGTAGAAGATGAAAATTCTGCAGAAAATGAAAAAACAGATGATTTGGATGTGGATACACTTTAAATGAATGAACGGACTTGCATTGTGACTAGAAAAAATGCTTCAGCACAAACGCTGATCCGTTTTGTTATTGGTCCCAATAACCAAATTGTTCCTGATCTTAAAGCGAATTTACCAGGGCGTGGCGTTTGGATTTCTGCCCATCATGCTGTTATTGAGAAAGCAATCAAACAGAAAGCTTTTCATAGAAACTTTAAAACAGATGTTGAGGTTGCACCAAATCTTGTGCATGTTGTTGATACGCTTTTACTAAAAGCTGCTCTTTCAAGCCTTTCTATGGCACGAAAAGCGGGAGCAATTGTTATGGGAGCAACAAAGGTTGATGCTGCTATCCGCTCTGGTAAAGTTATTCTTGTACTTCATGCTAAAGAAACAACAGAAGATGGGAAACGAAAAATTGCACAGGCCATCCATTCAATACAACAACAAACAAATCGGACTATAAAAATCATATCTTTATTTACAAGTGATGAAATGCGAGTGGCTTTTGGCTCTAATCCTGTAATGCACGCGGCCTTATTGGACACAAAAGCTGCTGAGGGATTTCTCAAAACGACATATAAATTGATCAGCTATCGTGACGACAAGCATAGTAAGCCTAGTGAGATGACGGCACAAGCCGTGAAGGAAATACAATGAGTGAAAATAACAACGACAAAACAACAGTCAAGAAGACACTAACTCTCAAGCGGTCTGTCTTGGAAACGAGCACGGTCAAACAAAATTTTAGCCATGGCCGTACGAAGGCTGTCGTTGTCGAAACCAAACGGCGTAAAATTACGCGACCTGATGAAAAAGCTGAAACCCCACAGCCCATTACAAAGCCGCATGTGGCCGCCCAGCGCTCTAAGCCGCGTTTTGAGGGAAAAAAGCCTCAAGAATCTATGACCAAAAGCAATCTTTCATCAACTGAAATGGAAGCGAGACTTCGCGCATTAGAAGAAGCACATATCCAAGAAAGAATAACGCGAGAACAAGCCGAAGAAGAAGCAAGACGCGCTAAAGAGCGTGAAGAAATTTTACAGCAAGAAATTAAAGAAAAAGAAATACATCTCCAACAAGAAGAAGAAATATCGCCAGTACAGGCTCCACCTGTTCCTCCTCTCATTGAACAGACAGATATTCCTATTGCGCCTAAAAACACAACTGTGGTTGAAAAACGCAAAATAGATGAAAATAAAGAGGAAGAACGGCATAGTCGGCGTGCTAATCCTGCTAAATCAGAAATACGTGTACCAAAAGTTGTCAAAGGAGCTGATGAGCGGCGACGCGGAAAGCTAACTCTGAATAGTGCACTGGACGAAGAAGGAAGCGCACGTGGACGCTCAATGGCTGCAATGCGGCGTAGACAGGAAAAGTTTAAGCGTGCACAAAATCAAGAACCAAGAGAAAAAATTTCTCGCGAAGTTGTTCTTCCTGAAACGATTACCATTCAAGAGCTCGCACAACGTATGACTGAGCGTTCTGTTGATGTGATTAAATTCTTGATGAAACAAGGACAAATGATGAAACCTGGCGATGTTATTGATGCAGATGTTGCCGAACTCATCGCTGTTGAATTTGGCCATACTGTTAAACGTGTTTTAGAATCTGACGTAGAGGAAGGTATCTTTAATATAACAGATAATCCTCAAAACATGCAGCAGCGCCCTCCTGTTGTAACCATTATGGGCCATGTTGACCACGGAAAAACTTCTCTTTTGGATGCTATTCGTAAAGCAAATGTTGTTTCTGGCGAAGCGGGAGGTATTACGCAGCATATTGGTGCCTATCAAGTAGAACAAAACGGTCAAAAAATTACCTTTATTGATACACCAGGACATGCTGCATTTACGGCTATGCGCGCACGTGGAGCTCGTGTTACCGATATTGCTGTTCTCGTTGTAGCCGCTGATGATAGTGTTATGCCCCAAACGATTGAATCAATCAATCATGCGAAAGCCGCTGGTGTACCTATCATTGTTGCTATCAACAAAATTGATAAACCAGCTGCGAATGCACAAAAAGTGCGTACAGAACTTTTACAACATGAAGTGTTTGTTGAAACTATGGGCGGAGAAACTTTGGACGTTGAAGTTTCTGCTAAAACTGGTCAAAATCTTGATAAACTTCTCGAAGCTATCCTTCTTCAAGCTGAAATGCTTGATCTGAAAGCAGATTCTCAACGAACTGCAGAGGGCGTTATCATTGAAGCCAAATTGGATCGCGGACGTGGATCTGTTGCAACAGTTCTTGTTCAAAAAGGTACATTACACCCTTCTGATATTATAGTTGCCGGAAATGAATGGGGTCGTGTGCGTGCTTTGATTGATGACCATGGCCGCCATGTCAAAGAAGCCGTTCCCTCTACACCGATTGAAATTTTAGGCATGCAAGGAACGCCACAAGCTGGAGACCGTTTTGCTGTTGTCACACATGAAGCAAAAGCGCGTGAAATTTCTGAATACCGTCAACGATTAGCACGTGATAAAGCTGTTGCGCGGCAAACTGGTTCGCGTGGTTCTCTTGAGCAGATGATGACAAAATTGCAAACGACTGGTGTTAAGGAATTTTCTCTTATTATAAAAGGGGATGTGCAAGGATCAATTGAAGCAATCGCTTCAGCATTGGAAAAACTCGGAAATGATGAGGTTCGTGCGCGTATTGTACATTCTGGTGCTGGAGGAATTACCGAAAGTGATATTTCTCTTGCGGAAGCTTCTAACTCTGCTGTAATTGGTTTTAATGTTCGAGCCAATAAGCAAGCACGTGATTTTGCTAAAACACAAGGAATTGAAATTCGTTATTACAACATCATTTATGATCTTGTTGACGATATCAAGGCTGCCATGTCTGGATTACTCTCACCAGAACAGCGTGAAACTTTCCTTGGTAATGCTGAAATTCTAGAAGTCTTTAACATTACAAAAATTGGAAAAGTTGCAGGATGTCGTGTTACAGAAGGTAAAATAGAACGAGGAGCCGGTGTTCGCCTTATCCGCGATAATATCGTTATTCACGAAGGAAAGCTGAAAACACTCAAGCGCTTTAAGGATGAAGTCAATGAAGTGCAAAGTGGTCAAGAATGTGGAATAGCCTTTGAAAATTATGAAGACATGCGCGCAGGAGACATCATTGAGATCTTCCGTATCGAACATATTAATCGCACATTATAAAATAATCCAATAACTTTACTCTGTTGTAAAATGAAGAAAGTTATTAGATTTTATACACAATATCTCTTTTCCCTTATCTAAATGGTCAAAAAAAGAGATCTTGTAGCAAGGATAAAACTTTGATGAAAAATGCAAGGCCATCACAACGGCAACTTAGAGTAGCAGAGCAAGTACGTCATGCAATAGCGCATATATTACAGCGTGATATTTTGCTTGATGATATCTTGAAAGATATTGTTATTTCTGTCTCTGAAGTACGTATGTCACCAGATTTAAAAATTGCTACTTGCTTTGTATCACCTCTCAGCACTCTTAAAAATGCTTCTCATACCGATGTTGTTGATACCCTCAATAAACATAGTCGTTTTCTCCGTGGAGAAATCAGTCATGCGTTGCGACAAATGAAATATATGCCTGAACTGCGTTTCCGACTTGATAATAGTTTTGATAATTTTTCAAAAATTGATGCTCTCCTTCGCTCGCCTGAGGTTGCACGCGATCTTCACCATAGTGATAAAGATGAGGATTAAAGATATGGCACGGCAACACAAAAAAAAAGGGCGTCCTGTTTCTGGCTGGGTCATATTTGATAAACCAAAAGGAATGAAATCAACAGAAGCTGTCTCACAAATCAAATGGCTCTTTCATGCACAAAAGGCAGGACATGCAGGAACACTTGATCCTCTTGCTTCTGGTCTCCTTCCCATTGCATTGGGCGAAGCAACCAAAACCGTCCCTTACGTGATGCAAGGCAAAAAAACTTACCGTTTTCATATCGCTTGGGGAGAAGAGCGTTCAACAGATGATCTAGAGGGCGAAATAACGAAAACTTCTCTCAAACGTCCAACACAAGAAGAAATACTTGCTCTTCTTCCTCAATATACAGGTATTATTTTGCAAACGCCTCCGCAATTTTCAGCAATAAAAATTGCCGGAAATCGTGCCTATGATTTAGCGCGTGAAGGGGAAGTTGTTGAAATTCCGCCCCGTGAAGTGGAAATAGAAACTTTCAAATTATTAGAAATGCCTACTAAAAAGCACTCTGTCTTTGAAATAACCTGCGGAAAAGGAACTTATGTGCGCTCTTTAGCACGCGATATGGGACGTGATCTAGGTTGCTATGGGCATATTGCTGATTTAAGGCGTATTTCCGTCGCACCTTTTGATGAAGAAGATCTCATTACATGGGACGAACTAAAAGCGGCCGTTCCGCCAAATAAAAACACTACAGATGAAAATAATCGTTCTTTTGAAAAAAACTTCACAACACTCGATGAGCTCTTAATTGAAACAAGCGCTGCATTGGATTGCCTCCCTCACTATATCCTTAATGAAACTCAAGCACAGAGAATTATAAAGGGGCATTCTATCCTCTTAAGTCATCACAAAGTACCTCTTGACGAAGATGAGATTTTTGTCCTCTACAAAGAACAACTTCTTGCCATTGGCACCCTCGACAAAAGTTTATTTAAACCGAAGCGGATTTTCACAATTTAATCGATTCTTTTCCTCACCTACCTTTTGGGAAAGATATTTTTCTCTATCAATTAAGAAAAATATGGTACTTTCCATTGTCTATATTTACCGTATTCATATCAAAATTTAAGTCAGTGCTATAAACTAACACCACCACACACTTTTTCCTCTTAATGTCGCAACAATCCTTGCGTTTGAAAGGATTCATAAGAGGCTTTTTATTTCTTATTCAATCGTTTTTTACTCACACTTTAACCCTCATTTGTAATGTGCAAGCGAAGATTTGGACTGATTTACTCTAAATAGATTTGAAACGAGAAAAGCTTAAGATTTTTAGGACTATCACTCAACATGAAAAACGACAAATAATCATTATAAATCAATTTATTAACCATTTAAACAGCAATTTTTTGTTATGATTATGCTAACAAATCGATCGAAATAATATTAACTAACGTATTTAATATTTTACAAAAACTGTTTTAACCCTAAGGGAGATGATCAGAGGAGGCTTTTAAAAGCATCTCATTGGCTTGGGGTATTGTTTGGCGTTCAATCATACGATGCACTCTTATGCCGTTAGGAGCACAATTTAAATGACGCAAACGCTTATTGACTTCTGCATCCGCTTTTGTACGACGATGATTATGGCGTAAATAATCCACCCATGTTGGCATATGATAAGCCTCTGTCCAATATTCAGGTCTTTCAAGATCTCGTAAAAGGACCCACTGACGCGCACCATCACGTAACCGGATATGGCGTCGACGCATCATCACTTTGAGAAACTCTTCGAGATCATTTTCATGAATTTGATAATCAATCATTATCATGATCGGACCACTTCTTGCTTTGAGGTCGAGTAATAGTTCCGGCTCTCTAAAATGATCAAGAGGATTTAAATCTATCTGAGGAATTTCTTGAATTCTAAATTTTACCCCCGCAAGAGCACCAAAAATCAAGAATAGAGAACAGATACTCAAAGCAATTGTTGGAGAATAACCATCAGCTAAGCCTCCCCAGATTGCACTTCCAATAGCCATCCCCCCATAAGACGCCGTTTGATAAAGTGCTAAAGAACGTGCAACAACCCAGCGTGGTGTAGAGAGTTGTACAGATGTATTAAACAATGATAATGCCAAAACCCAACATAAACCTGCAGGAAATAAAGCGATATGGCTTATAATTAGTGAACGGCTGATTCCCAATAAAAAGCAAGAAAAGGCGAAACCAATAAATGCACTTGAAATAATTGTTTCTGAACGAAAATGATGCCGTACAACTTCATTAATAATACCTGCTGTCATGGCTCCTAACCCAAAACAACCGAGCAATGTACCATAAAGAAGGGCACTTCCTCCAAGAACTTTATGCGCAACAATTGGCAAAAGTGCTAAAATAGAAATAGCTCCTATACCAAAAAGGAACGCTCGAACCATAATACTCAGGAGATTAGGTGACATCGCAACATAACGCAAACCATCTGAGACAGCTCCTAACAGCCTTTCTCGTGGCAATGAGTTTTTTTTATAATTCGACTTCCAGAAAAATAACGCACCGATAAGAGGAATATAGCTTATAGCATTAAACAAAAAAGCAGCAGATGCCCCCAAAGTTGCAATGATGGCACCGCCAATAGCAGGACCAACACTCCGCATCAAATTAAAGCCTACACTATTCAAACTAACAGCAGCAGGAATATTTTCCCTGCTCACAATATCTCCTATCGTTGCTTGCCAAGAAGGATTATAAAAAGCTGTACCACATCCAATCAAAAACGTAAAACATAACAAAAGCCAAGGTGTTAGAAATCCCATATAGGCTAAAACAGATAAACTCATGGATATGACCATCATCATAATCTGCGCACACAACATAATTTGACGCCGATTAAAATTATCCGCTAATGCCCCTGCCATCAAAGAAAACATAACAAGTGGTAATGTTGTGGCACTTTGAACAAGCCCCACCATGGAATGCGAAGAACTGATCAACGCCATTAACCACCCTGCTCCAACAGCCTGTATCAGCCCCCCTAAATTAGAAATAAGAGTAGATGACCATAAATTTCGAAATACCGAATTACGAAAAAGTTTTAATGTTGAAATGCTCTGCATCTTTTTCCTCCAAATCGGTATTTATCATCTTTGTTACCACACACGCTCATAATCTTTGTATCAAAAGGATGCATAATTCTTAAAAAAACTTCTCATAAAACTCTATTTAAATCAATATTTCAAAACAAAAGCTTTTATTTAAAGAAAGACTTCAAAATGCTGTCAAGGACTAGTATTTTAACCTTCTTTCCTATATAAGGACGAAAATAGGTAAGAGTCTTCGACTCTTCTTGTTTCCTCACAGACCCTTGCTGAACGACATCTCGGCTATGGGTGACTTTATGTTTCTTCGTTTTTGGAAAGGATAATACGATGTCGATTACAGCTGAACGTAAACAAGCTCTTGTCGCAGAATACGCAAATAAAGTTGGTGATACAGGATCACCGGAAGTACAGATTGCTGTACTTTCTGAACGTATTTCTAATTTAACAAACCACTTTAAATCTCACAAAAAGGATAATCATTCTCGTCGTGGTCTTTTGAAGATGGTGTCTCAACGCCGGCGCCTTCTTGATTATCTTAAAGGAGTTGACCAAAATCGTTATCAGACACTTATCAAGAAGTTAGGTTTGCGTCGCTAAAAGAAAAATGGTGGTGGTGTTAAAAAAACCGCCCATTTTTTCAACGTATTGCTTTTAATTAAAAAATTTAAAAACTGACAAGTTATTATGGGATAGGACTGCTCATCATTTTGCATTTAAGGCAGTTTACTTCTCTCTTCTCGTAACAAAGATAAAAAGTATGTTGTCCACCCCAGAGCTTGGAAATATGCTACGCAAAACCAGAATGTGAGCAATCAAAGATTTAAACACTGGTCATTAAGGATAAAAAATGTTCAAAACGCACAAGATAGAAATTGAATGGGCTGGGCGTCCTCTCACCCTTGAAACAGGGAAAATAGCACGTCAAGCTGATGGTGCAGTGATTGCTACCTATGGAGAAACTATTGTCTTAGCAACCGTTGTATCAGCCAAAAGTCCAAAACCAGACCAGGATTTTTTTCCACTCACTGTTAATTATCAAGAAAAATCCTATGCTGTTGGTAGAATACCTGGGGGCTATTTAAAACGTGAAAGTCGACCAAGTGAAAATGAAACTTTGGTTTCACGTTTGATTGATCGCCCAATTCGTCCCCTTTTCGTTGAGGGATATAAAAATGATACGCAAGTGATTGTTTCCGTTATACAGCATGATCTCGAAAATAATCCCGATATCCTTGCGATGATTGCATCTTCTGCTGCATTGACCCTGTCAGGTGTTCCTTTCATAGGGCCTATAGCTGGTGCCCGCGTTGGCTATTGTAATGGACAATATGTTCTCAATCCTCATATCGATGAAATGCCTGAATCAAAACTTGATCTTGTTGTTGCTGGAACAGAAAGTGCTGTTTTGATGGTTGAATCAGAAGCACAAGAATTACCGGAAGATATCATGTTGGGTGCTGTGATGTTTGGTCACAAAGGCCTTCAACCTGTCCTTGATGCCATTATAAAGCTTGCTGAAGTTGCTGCAAAAGATCCTCGTGATTTTGTTCCTGAAGATCTTTCTGAACTTGAAAAAGCAATGCAGAAAATGGCAGAACAGGATATACGAAAGGCTTACACAATTACTGATAAGCAAGAACGTTATGCTGCAATTGATGCGCTAAAGACAGAAATCCTCAATAAATTTATGCCCGAAACAGAAGAAGACTGTAAGTTTAGTGCAGATCAAATTGCAACCGTATTTAAACAGTTGCAAGCAAAGATTGTTCGCGGGAATATTCTTGATACCCAAAAGCGGATTGATGGACGCAATCTTTCTACCGTGCGCCCTATCCAATCAGAAGTAAGTATTTTACCCCGCACACATGGATCAGCACTCTTTACCCGCGGAGAAACACAAGCTATTGTCGTTGCAACACTAGGAACTGGTGAAGATGAACAATATGTTGATTCCTTAACGGGAATGTATAAGGAAACATTCCTTCTCCATTACAATTTCCCACCATTTTCAGTGGGTGAAACGGGACGCCTTGGTTCTCCTGGTCGTCGTGAAATTGGACATGGCAAATTGGCATGGCGAGCAATTCACCCCATGTTGCCAACGAAAGAATCTTTTCCTTATACTATTCGTGCTGTCTCAGAAATCACTGAATCCAATGGATCTTCTTCTATGGCAACGGTTTGTGGGACCTCACTTGCTCTCATGGATGCCGGCGTTCCTTTAGCACGCCCTGTTGCTGGTATTGCTATGGGCTTGATTAAAGAAGGAGAACGCTTTGCTGTTCTATCTGATATTTTAGGGGATGAAGATCATCTTGGAGATATGGACTTTAAAGTCGCAGGAACAGAAAATGGTATTACTGCCTTGCAAATGGATATCAAAATTGATGGTATTACCGAAGAGATTATGAAAATCGCGCTTGAACAAGCCAAAGGTGGACGAATCCATATCCTCAATGAGATGGCAAAAGCTTTAACCAGTGCACGTGCTGAGCTGAGTGAATTTTCTCCACGAATCGAAGTTATGAATATTTCTGTCGATAAAATCCGTGATGTTATCGGCTCTGGTGGTAAAGTTATTCGGGAAATCGTGGAACAAACTGGAGCAAAAATTAATATTGAAGATGATGGTACCATTAAAATTGCTTCTGCTGATGCTAAAACCATTGAAGCAGCAAAACGCTGGATCCATTCTATTGTCGATGAGCCTGAAGTTGGTGCTATCTACCAAGGAACAGTTGTAAAAACTGCAGAATTTGGTGCATTTATAAACTTCTTTGGTTCTCGTGATGGACTCGTTCATATCTCTCAGCTTGCATCAGAACGCGTCACCAAAACAACCGATATTGTGAAGGAAGGTGACAAAGTTTGGGTTAAATTAATGGGCTTTGATGAGCGTGGAAAAGTTCGGTTATCAATGAAGGTTGTTGATCAAAAAACCGGAAAGGAAATCACCGGTGATAAAGTGATGAATGAAGAAAAGTGCGTGGATGAAAAAAAACAACCTGAAAATAAGCACCGCCGCAAGAAAAAAGAAGAGTAAGTTTTTCCTCTTATCGTATCATGAAATGCCATCCCAACATTGGAGTGGCATTTTTCTTTGAAAGAGTCATATGTGTTATTATTTTTGCCTTTTGAAAATCATGAACTCCCGTATCCTGATCCAAACCAATGTTGGTTAAGTTTCGGTTTAACAGAAATCCCAGCTCCAGAATGGGCACAGAATTTAAAAGTTATTACGCCTTGGCGACCAGATTTTTTAAAATTTGTCGATACTCAATTTCACTGCTCTCCTCAAATAGATAAAACCTTCAGCTATGATGGTGCATTTTTACATTTGAGCAAATATCGTGGTTTTAACCAAAATTGTTTTCTTGATTTATTAGAATGCGTTAAACCCAATGGATGGATTGTAATCAGTGGGAATAAAACTGCTGGTGCTGCTTCAATGATGAAGTGGGTCAAAACAATTGTTCCCATCACCAACAAATTGTCTAAAAATCACGGTCTTGTATTTTGGTTGCAAGTTCCTCAACAAATTGAGAGACATAACATTGCACAATTGCGCTCACCCCCGCTCACTTTTGGTAAATTTCAAACCACTTCTGGTATGTTCTCACACGGACGTATTGATCCAGGATCCGCTGCACTTGCTTCTTATATGCCCAAAGTTATTTCTGGAAAAACGGCTGATTTTGGTGCTGGATGGGGCTATCTTTCTCACGTTGCGCTTGAAAGAAGTGAAAAACTCACCGCTCTCGACCTTTATGAAGCAGACTACAACGCTTTGAGAGCGGCAAAACAGCACCTTAAATCCATAACAGCTCCTTTTTCAATTCATTTTTATTGGCACGACCTTGTGCATGAACCTATCACAAATCTGTATGACACAATCATTTCAAACCCACCGTTTCACACGCAACAAACGACAGATATTTCATTAGGAAAAAATTTTATTATAAATGCTGCAAAGTGCCTAAAACCAAGCGGCAGCCTGCTTTTTGTTGCAAACCGCCACCTGCCTTATGAAACATTATTAAAAAATATTTTCCGCACAATGTTGATACATGAACAAGCCCATGGTTTCAAAATTATCGAAGCACGCAGATAAAGAAAAAAAGCGATAACTCTAAAGAATAAAACGTGAAAGATCGATATCAGCAGCAAGCTCGCCAATAGATTTTCTCACATAAGCGGCATCAATTGTAAAGGATGTTCCAGCTTTATCAGGTGCCGTGAAAGAAATTTCATCCAAAACGCGCTCCATCACTGTTTGCAAACGACGTGCCCCTATATTTTCAATCCTTGCATTTAAATCTACAGCAATATCTGCTAAAGCATCAATTGCATCATCGGTAATTTCCAAATGAACCTCTTCTGTTGCCATAAGAGCAATATATTGTTTAATCAAACTAGCTTCTGGTTCCGTTAGAATACGCCGTAAATCTTCTCTTGTTAAAGGGTTTAGCTCCACACGAATGGGCAAACGTCCTTGAAGTTCCGGTAATAAATCAGATGGCTTAGAAACATGAAATGCACCTGAGGCAATAAAAAGAATATGATCTGTTTTGATTTGCCCATATTTTGTACTAACCGTTGTTCCTTCAACCAAAGGCAAAAGATCACGTTGAACGCCCTCACGCGAAACGGCAGCACTGGCTCCACCATCCCTAGTTGCAATTTTATCAATCTCGTCAATAAAAACAATCCCGTCATTTTCAGCAACACGAAGCGCTTCTTGAATAATTTGATCCTGATCAAGGAGTTTTTCAGATTCATCATCAATAAGCGGCTTAAAAGCATCCCTTACTGTCGTCTTACGAACTTTTGTACGACTACCCATTTTGCCCAAAATATCTGATAAATTCATAATACCCATTTGTGCCCCAGGCATACCAGGAATATCAAAGGTTGAAGCACTATTGCTATTATTATCGGCGACTTCAATTTCAATCTCTTTCTCATCCAATTCACCTTCACGCAATTTTTTGCGAAAACTATCACGGGTAGCGGGACTGGCTGTTTTACCAACAAGGGCGTCTAAAACGCGCTCTTCAGCATTCACGTGAGCCTTTTCTTTTATTTCATCCCGTTTCTTTTCACGCACAAGAGAAATGGCAATTTCAACAAGATCTCGAATAATTTGCTCAACATCACGTCCCACATAACCAACTTCAGTAAATTTAGTCGCTTCTACTTTAACAAAGGGTGCTCCAGAAAGTTTTGCTAATCGACGTGCAATACCAGTTTTACCAACACCTGTTGGCCCTATCATTAAAATATTTTTTGGCATAACTTCTTCACGCATCGGCTCATCAAGCTGTTGTCTACGCCACCGATTGCGCAGTGCGATAGCTACAGAGCGTTTGGCATCATTTTGGCCAATAATAAAACGATCAAGTTCAGAAACAGTCTCACGAGGGGAAAATACAACACACATTTAAATAGCTTTCTCTAAAGAAGATAATTCTGCATCCAATGTTTCAATCGTAAAATGATCATTGGTGTAAACACAAATTTTAGCGGCAATAGCCATAGCTTTACGAGCAATAGTTTCTGCATCCAAATCCAAGTCCATGAGTGCACGCGCTGCTGAAAGAGCAAAATTTCCTCCAGAGCCAATTGCCATAACCCCATCTTCTGGTTCTAAAACATCACCAAGCCCTGTTAGAGCCAAAGTTACTTTCTTATCAGCCACGAGCATCATTGCTTCGAGACGACGCAAATAGCGGTCTGTTCGCCAATCTTTTGCAAGTTCTACACATGCACGCATAAGCTGATCAGGATATTGCTCAAGCTTTGTTTCCAATCTTTCCAGTAATGTGAAAGCATCTGCCGTAGCACCTGCAAAACCAGCAATAACCACTCCGTTCTTTCCAAGACGACGCACTTTACGTGCATTACCTTTCATAATTGTCTGCCCAAGAGAGACCTGACCATCACCGGCCATCACGACTTTTCCACCTTTTCGTACCGTAATAATTGTTGTACCATACATTATGTCTGGCTTATGTTCTGTCATAAGGAGACTCCTTAATATTAACTTTACTTTTTAATATTGATTTCTTTTCATACAATGTAAAACTCAACTACTATTGTCCTATTTAAGAACATATACAGCAAAACACAATGATTCAGCATAACTCAATTTGTTGAAAATGGAAAAATGATATCATTGTTGTCAATGTAAATTACTGCTAAATAGCTTTATATAAACAGTTTGTGCCTTTTAGAGGAAAATTATGAAAAAAATAGCCATAGGGACCTTAGGTGGAACAATTGCAATGACTGCTGATCGTTTTGGTCACATGCAACCGACTTTAACTTCAGATAACCTCATAAAAAGTGTTCCTGATTTAAATAACGTTGCTGATATTCATGCACAAACATTAATGCAAATACCAAGTGGATCTTTATCGTTTCAAATTCTTTTTGAAATAATCGAGTGGGCAAAACAACAAATAAATGCTGGTGCAGAAGGTATTGTTTTAACACAAGGGACTGATACTCTGGAAGAAACAGCTTTTTTTCTTTCTCTTTATTGGAAGGAAGCTGAACCACTCATCATAACCGGCGCTATGCGCATGCCTCATGAAGCAGGCGCAGACGGCCCCGCCAATATTTTAGCAGCCACTCGTGTCGCAGCAGCCCCACAAAGTCGTAACAGGGGCGTTCTTGTTGTCATAAATGATACAATTCATTCACCTTATTGGCTCTATAAAAGCCATACCGTCAAAGTCGAAACATTTCAATCAGGTCTTGCAGGTATTTTAGGAACTATTTTAGAGGGAAAACTTATTTATTTCAATGATCAAAAGCTTTTTCCGACGACGTTTGATCTTCCCCAAAACCACGATCATCAAATTGCACTCCTCTATTCCTCTTTATCATCTGATGCACAATTAATGAAGCTATGCCTTGAAAGTGGGTATTATGCTGGAGTTGTTATTGCTGGTTTTGGTGCAGGACACTGTAGTTTTCAAGAAGCAGACCTTGTACAACAATATGCACAAAAAATACCAATCATTATTGCTAGTCGTTGTTGTAATGGCTCAACAACTCGTATAACTTATGGCTATAAAGGCTCAGAAATCGATATGATTGCTTCTGGTGCTCTCATGTCTGGTTATTTATCAGCCGTAAAAGCGCGTCTACTTTTATGGGCTTTTTTAGCGCAAGGGCACTCATTAGCACAAATCCGTGCAAACTGGAATGACTGGACTATAAGTTAATGAAAAATGATCTATTATCTTAAAGAAGAGAGCATGCAAAACAAAATTTATTTGAAAATCAAGCCGCTCATCTGTCCAATTTTAATCGATTGCTGCGGCAAAAAATTCTCGACCAATACAAATGATTGATACGATTATACAAAAAATTAATCAGGAAGATAATCTGGTCAAATGCGTTTCTGACCGATATTCACCCTATCGTGTTTTTACTGCACAAGAATGGTCAGAGTTTCGTGCAGACACACCTCTTACTTTGACTTTTGATGAAATTAAGCGTTTGCGCTCTATTGATGATCCTATCGATCTTAAAGAAGTCCAACGCATTTATCTTTCTTTATCGCGTTTGTTATCATGCCATGTTGAAGCAGTACAGGAACTTTTTCACAAACGTCAGCAGTTTCTCCATCAAGAAGAGAGTAGAAAAACGCCCTTTATTATTGGAATTGCTGGTTCTGTAGCAGTAGGAAAATCAACCACGGCTCGCATTCTTCAAGAACTGTTGAAACGATGGACATCTAGTCTTAAAGTTGATCTGATCACAACGGATGGTTTTCTCTATCCTAATGCAATCTTACAGCAAAAAAATCGTATGAATCGTAAAGGATTTCCTGATTCCTATGACATTAAAAAATTGCTGTGCTTTCTTTCGGCTATAAAAGCAGGTATCGGAAATGTCCGTGCCCCGCTTTACTCACATATGACTTATGATGTTCTAGAAAATCAGACAATTACCATTGACCGTCCTGATATTTTAATTGTTGAAGGTATTAATGTATTACAGGTCAGTGATCTTCCTAAAGATGGAAAAGCTATTCCTTTCGTATCAGATTTTTTTGATTTTTCAATCTATGTCGATGCCGAAACAGAAGTCATTCGTCACTGGTATTTAGAGCGCTTTAAACGTTTGCGTAAAACAGCTTTTCAAAATCCTGAATCCTATTTTCATCGTTATGCCCTGCTCAGTGAAAAAGAAGCCTCAAAAATCGCTGAGGATCTTTGGCAAACAATTAATTTAAAAAATTTACAAGAAAATATATTGCCAACACGACCACGATCCAATCTCATTCTACGAAAAGGAAAAAATCATTTGGTCGAGTATGTCGCACTTAGACGACTATAAGGATCTCATAACTATGCAGCATTATCACATTCATTTTACCTCAACGCGTATCGATAACAGTTGCCCTATCATCTTGGTAAACCAAAGAACTCTTGCCAACTTATCACTTGATGCGTCAACAACAGCATGGATAAAAGTTAATGACTTTACTGGTAAAGCAGGACAAATACTCTTTGTTCCTCACGAAACGGGGCATTTAAAAAAAGTTTTATTTGGAATTGGAAATGGGAACGATCCCTTTATCACAGGACTGCTTGCTCAAAAACTTCCTGCTGGTCAATGGCATTTAGAAGGTACGACCTCTGATGAAATAAATGCCTATCTTGGATTAGCATTCGGTAGCTATCAATTTAATCGCTATCGTCAAAATTCTTCTTTCAAATCATTGTCTATCCATGTCAATGAGGCCGTTGATCTTAATGAACTCCAACGAATTTATGAGGCTGTCTTTTTTGTCCGTGATCTCATCAATATTCCAGCCAATGATATGACCCCTGATGCTCTCGAAAAAGAAGCACGAAAACTAGGAAAAACCTACGGTGCTCATGTCCAAAGTATTTGTGGAGATGATCTCTTAACCCATAATTTTCCGATGATTCATGCCGTAGGACGAGCAGGCAGTACTGCACCGCGACTGATTGAGTTACACTGGGGGCAAGAACATCATCCTAAAATAACGTTGGTAGGCAAAGGGGTAACTTTTGATACGGGAGGACTCGATATTAAATCAGCCAATAACATGTTGCTTATGAAAAAAGACATGGGGGGTGGAGCAAACGTTTTGGGATTGGCTAAACTTATCATGGATGCCAAATTGCCTTTCCGTCTACGTATTTTGATTCCAGCTGTAGAAAATGCAATTTCTGCGAATGCTTACCGACCAAGTGATATTCTCAAAAGTCGTAAAGGCTTAAGTGTTGAAGTAGGTAATACAGATGCTGAAGGGCGACTTGTCCTTGCCGATGCGCTCGCCTATGGTGATGAAGAAAGTCCACAATTCATGCTTTGTATGGCTACTTTAACAGGGGCAGCGCGTATAGCATTAGGACCAGATCTCCCCGCATTTTATTGCAATGATTCAATATGGGCACAACAAATCTCTGAATCTGCTCACGCTGTTTTTGATCCTCTTTGGCAAATGCCCCTTTGGAAACCTTACCAAGAGATGTTATCATCACCAATTGCTGATCTTAACAATGTAACTGGAAATAGCTTTGCTGGCTCTATAACGGCTGCTTTATTTCTTAATTCTTTTGTTGAAAAAGCTGAACATTTTGCGCATTTTGATCTTTATGGATGGGTTCCAAAAGAAAAACCAGGATACCCTATTGGTGGATCAGCACAAACTATTCGTGCCCTTTATAATATTTTTAAAAATGAAGTTTGACACACAATATCCACAAAGATAGACAATTTTACATCCTAAAGAATAATTGCAATCGTCTTAAACTGTGTCCTTAGTTTTGTTTGAGGATAAAAAACTTACCAATAGAGTTTTCATGAGTTTGTTTAAAAGTAAGAAGTAACAAAATGGAAGCAAAAAGATGACCTCTAAAGACCCAAGGCTTTATGCATTCAGAGATGATCTAGCGGATCAACGTCTTGAAACAGAAATTACAGCCCAGCGCTTTGTTCAAGGTGAAAAAAAACGTGTTAATACAGCGGTCGCTGGACTTTTTAAAGAAAATAGTAAAAAAAGTGAAAGACAAACAGAATGCTTATTGGGAGAAGAACTTCTCATTTTTGAACAAGGGGAAACGATGTCGTGGGGGCAATCCCTTAAAGATGGTTATGTTGGTTATATTGATACAACAGCCCTTTGTACATCAACTATAAAACAAACGCATATAGTTTCAGTCCCACGTACATTTAAATATTCACACGCTGACTTACGTGGACCAATAGTGTCTCCGTTATCTATGGGAAGCAAAGTCAGTGTTGTTGATGAAATTGAAGTCCGTGACACAATGTATTCTATTCTTGAAAATGGAACAGCAATCATTACGAGCCATCTCAGCCCCATTGGACGTGTATACGAAGATTATGTCACAGTTGCAGAAACCTTTATCCGTACACCTTATCTTTGGGGTGGTGTCAGCGGTTTTGGAATTGATTGTTCGGGACTCATTCAACTCTCTATGATGATGACTGATCAAATAGTTTTACGTGACACCGATATGCAGCAAGAAACTATAGGCAGTCCTCTTACAGATACTGATAAACTTCAACGAGGCGATTTAATTTTTTGGAAAGATCATGTTGCTATTATGGTTGATCATGAAAATATTATTCATGCAAATGGTTTTTCCATGGACGTTATGATCGAGCCATTAGAAGAGGCAATTACGCGTATAGCTAAAAAAAATCAATATCCCATCGCAAAACGTCGTCCAATGCAAGAAACTTAATACATGCCTCCTATAAAAAATAATATCTTTCTCATATTATTTATATTTCTCGTTTATATACTTATTTATGGAGATTTTTTCTTTATCTCTCATATTTGAAATGAAAAAAAATTACGACTCTGGACTTTTACATTCAACATAAAAATTATAAATTATCATTTTAAATCAATATATTGAATTATATTTAAACAATGTTTTCTTCTTATAACACATTAAAGAAGATGATTTTTCAATACCTGAACCAATGGTTTATCAGCATCAGGCATAGGGTATTTATCAAGATCATTAACAAAAACCCATTCTAAATTTTGCCCCTCTCGTCCTTGCGCAACTCCCTCATAATGATAACAAAGATACAACGGCATCAAGAGGTGAAATGTTGCATAGCTATGGCTTGCAAACGTTAAAGGTAATAAATTATTTGCCTGAACATACACACCAAGCTCTTCTTCTAGTTCACGAATCAATGAAATTTCTGGAGTTTCACCTTGCTCAACCTTTCCACCAGGAAACTCCCATAAACCAGCCAGCGATTTTCCTTCAGGACGCTTGGTAAGCAAAACACGATTATTTTGATCTAACAGTGCACATGCAACAACAAGAAGAAGGGAACTTTTTATACACATATCACTCTCCAATGAGAATATAAAGATAACTGTCTCTTTCTAGTATATTCCCTTACCTCAAAAAGAACTCACATATCTCATTCTCTTAAAAAAATAATCGGCAGTTAAATATAGAGAGTGCATCCTTTAACTTCTGTAATCACTATTGATCATAACGTACTCTTTTGTTAAATCGCAAGACCAAACCGTCGCCGTGCTCTTACCTAAACCGATATCAACACGAATTGTGATGTGCTTACCTTGCATATAAGTACCTATTGTCTCTTCACAATACTCAGGATCTCGTACGCCATTCACGGCCACACGATGCTCACCAAACCAAATCGTCAATAGATCACGATCGACTTCAACACCGGCCTTCCCAACTGCCATAACGACCCGCCCCCAATTCGCATCTTCACCAGCAATAGCCGTTTTTACGAGCGGTGAATTTGCAATTGATAAAGCAATAGTTTTAGCTGCATTGTTTGTTGTAGCCCCCATCACATTAACCTCAATTAAATGACGAGCACCTTCGCCATCACAAACAACTTGTAGTGCAAGTTCATGCAAAAGTGCACTCAATTGTTTCACAAAAACTCCATAACGCGGATCAGATTTACTTGTAAGACATGGGAAATGTTCTTTTCCTGTCGCAAACAACATAAGCGTATCTGAAGTTGAGGTATCGCTATCAACAGTAATTGAATTGAAAGAACCCTCAACTGCCTCTGATAACATGGATTGGAGTACATCCGAAGAAATAGTAGCGTCACTAACCACAAACGACAGCATTGTCGCCATATCGGGTGCAATCATACCAGCACCTTTTGCAATCCCGTTAATGGTGACAGTCTCGCCTCCACAATCAAATCTGCGTGTAGAAAGTTTTGGAAATGTGTCCGTTGTCATTATGGCTTTTGCAGCTTCCAACCAATTTCCCTCTTCTGCTGTCTCTGCCATAGTTGGTAAAAGATTCACAACGCAAGAAGCATCCATTGGCTCACCAATAACCCCCGTAGAAGCTATAAAAATTTCATCTCCTCTAACCTTTAAAGCGTTCGCTGCTGCACAGATGATTTCATTGGTTGTGTGCTTTCCTTTGCTTCCTGTAAAAGCATTTGCATTTCCAGAATTCACAACAACACCCCTCGCAACCCCATGAGGAAGCGATGCACGACAATGCTCTACAGGAGCAGACGGACATTTTGAACGGGTAAAAACACCGGCCACACTCACTGGCTTATCGAATATGATGAAAAGAAGATCTGTACGATCTTTATATTTAATCCCAGCTTCAGCTGTTGCTATCCGTACCCCAGATAAGGGAGAAAGCTCCTGGATCTTTTGAGGCGACAAAGGAGAAATTTTCAAAACCACAATATGCTCTCTGTAAAAACAAATGAAATGATTGCAGATCAATAACCCCTCATAGAAAACTGCTAGGCTTTTTGAACAAAACTAACCTAGCAAATTATCTATTAAAGAGGCTATCCACTTATTTTTCCTAGCTATTCTGTATCTTCTTCATCTGATGTCTCATCGGGAAGTAGCGTCCCATTTTGATGAAGCGATTCCATGATTTTTGTAACATTAGGATCAGGGTATTTCACATCCATCTTGCTACGCAAATCAACAATCAGTTCTTGATAGCGCTTTTTTATCAGCTGTGTCCGTAACATCTCTTTAACATCATCAAATGCAGGAGGTTGTTTCAAACGACGATCTTCTAATTTAATAATATGCCAACCAAAAGGACTTTCAACGGGTTGTTTAGTGTATTCGCCAATTTTCAAACCAAATGCAGCATCTTCAAAAGGCTTGACCATTTGACCATGACTAAAATAACCAAGATCACCCCCAACGGCAGCAGAACCATCTGTTGAACTTTTCTTTGCAATCTCTTCAAAATTTTCGCCTTTATTTAAATGCTTAATGATAGCTTCTGCTTCTTTTCTCGTTTTGACCAAAATATGACGCGCTTTAACCTCATCTTCTTTAGGTAAAGCAGCGACTTCTTGCTTATAAAGAGCTTCCAAATCAGTATCCGAGATTTTGTCAACAATCGCCTGTTTAAAATAAAGCTGTTGAAGAACATTGTCACGCATGACTGCCATACGTTTATCGTAAGCTTCTGTCTTATCAAGACCTTTGCTTCTTGCTGCTTTTGCAAGTGCCTGCATATCTAAATAAGCTTTTAGAACCATCATACGGCGTTGTTCATCAGGAAAACGTGCTAAATTAGGATTTATTTCAAGCGCTAAATCATCCAATTGGCCTGCTGTAATATTTTTCCCATCAATAACCGCCATAACATGAGAAGGAGAAACGGCTTTTTCAGAAGCTTTCTCCAAAGTCTTTAAATCATTCGACGATGAATTCAAACCTTCTTGGGCTCTCACCCCTAAACTTGTACTTGCCAATAAAGTTGATGCTAAAAAAAGCGTGATAAAGTTAAATTTCATAAATATACTCCTTAAAAATGAAGGCAGGTTCAAGATTCCAATTTTCTTTACCATAACACTTTAACCTTTAAACATAGAGAAATAAATTAGTAATTTTATTTTAAAAAAGTATAAAATTGTCCTTTTATCTGAGTTGCTCCAATCCTATCTAATGCAGATGAAAAACATGATAATAGAGAAAAATGACATATTGTATCTTAAATTACTTTGTATTGTATCAGTTAAATAGCGTACCTAAAGTTGACATAGAGCGCTTAGCCTCTTATCTCTACTTTACAATTAAAGTGAAAAATTGCACACCAACAAGTATAATGGTACCATCTGCATTTCATGATGTCTCTAATCATATCAGATAACTTGAAGAAAATGTAGAGTATGGGGAAAGCGTATGAATTACCCAACAAGAGTGACAACAATTAAAAGAAAGGGCCAGAGATGGTCAGTTTAGGTGTTTTTGCCCGTAAGTTTTTTGGTTCAGCTCATGAGCGACGTCTCAAAGCACTCCGCCAAAAAGTTGTACAAATTAATGCTTTGGAAGAACAATTTGTAAAATTAAGTGATGAGCAGCTTTGCCAAAAAACAGATGCCTTTCGTAAACGTCTTAGTGAAGGTGAAAGTGTTGATTTGCTCTTACCAGAAGCTTTCGCAACTGTTCGTGAAGCCGCAAAACGTGTTTATGACATGCGTCCTTTTGACGTGCAACTTATTGGTGGAATGGTCCTTCACGACTGTGGCATAGCTGAAATGCGTACTGGTGAAGGTAAAACATTAATGGCAACTTTACCAATTTATCTCAATGCATTGGAAGGTAAAGGCGTTCATGTTGTGACAGTAAATGATTATCTCGCCAGTCGTGATGCTGAAACAATGGGAAAAATTTTTAGTTTTCTAGGGCTTACAACAGGCGTGATTCTCCATGATCTTGATAGTGATGCCCGCCGAGAGGCCTATGCATGCGACATCACCTATGCCACAAATAATGAACTAGGTTTTGATTATTTGCGTGATAATATGGCCTTTGATCGTAGTCAAATGGTCCAACGTGGACATCATTACGCAATTGTTGATGAAGTTGATTCGATTCTTATTGATGAAGCCCGTACACCCCTTATTATTTCTGGTCCTCTAGAAGATCGTACTGACTTCTATAACCTTATTGATACATTTATTCCTGCCTTAACTCCAGAAGACTATGAAATAGACGAAAAACAAAAAACAACGACTTTTACCGAAGTTGGTACTGAAAAAATTGAAAAAATGCTCGAACAAGCTGGACATCTTAAAGGTGAAAGCCTTTATGACATAGAAAATGTCGCTATCGTTCATCATGTCAATAATGCTCTAAAAGCTCATAAACTGTTTGCTCGCGATAAAGATTACATTGTTCGCAATGATGAAATCGTTATTATTGACGAATTTACAGGGCGAATGATGCCTGGGCGACGTTATTCTGAAGGACTTCATCAAGCGTTAGAAGCTAAGGAGCATGTTGCTATTCAACCAGAAAACCAGACACTTGCTTCCATCACTTTCCAAAATTACTTCCGTATGTATAGAAAATTATCTGGAATGACTGGAACTGCAACAACAGAAGCCGAAGAATTCAGAAATATTTATGGTCTTGACGTTGTCGAAGTCCCTACAAATTTGCCAATACAACGTATTGATGAAGATGATGAAATTTATCGAACAGCAGAAGAGAAATATCGGGCAATTGTGCGTGATATCCGTCAAGCACATGAAAAAGAACAGCCTATTCTTGTTGGAACAACCTCTATTGAGAAATCAGAACAATTGGCAGAGCGTTTGCGAAAAGAAGGCATTACCGATTTTAGAGTCTTAAATGCTCGCTATCACGAACAAGAAGCATACATCATTGCGCAAGCAGGAGTTCCTAGAGCTCTCACCATCGCAACCAACATGGCAGGACGCGGTACGGATATACAGCTTGGTGGTAATGTTGAAATGCGCATCCGACAAGAGTTACAGGATATCCCCGAAGGTCCAGAGCGGACAGCTAAAATTGAAGAAATAAAAAAAGATGTTCAGAAGCTTAAAGACAAAGCTTTAGCGGCTGGTGGTCTTTACGTCATTGCAACGGAACGTCATGAAAGCCGTCGTATTGATAACCAGCTTCGTGGACGTTCTGGTCGCCAAGGCGATCCAGGTCGCTCAAAATTCTTTCTCTCTCTTCAAGATGATCTTATGCGTATCTTTGGCTCCAATCGTATGGATGGTATGCTGCAAAAACTTGGATTGAAAGAAAATGAAGCTATTATCCATCCATGGATTAATAAAGCCCTTGAAAAAGCACAAAAAAAGGTCGAAGCACGAAACTTTGAAATTCGTAAAAATCTGCTAAAATATGATGATGTCATGAATGATCAGCGCAAGGTTATTTTTGAACAGCGTATGGAGATCATGAACGCAGATGATTTATCAGAAATGATCCTTGAAATGCGCAATGAAGTCGTAGAGGATCTCGTAGAGGCTTATATTCCATCAGGGACATATTCTGAAAAATGGGATGTAAAAACTCTCGAAGAAGAACTTCAACAACTCTTTAATCTTGAGCTTCCAGTAGAAGAGTGGGCAAAAGAAGATGGAATTGCCGAGGAGCAAATTTTGGAGCGTGTATCAGATGCTGTTACAAAACTTGAAAATGAACGTACTGAACGCTATTCTCCAGAGGTTATGGCTTATTTTCACAAGGCAGTATTGCTCGAAACTATTGACACGTTATGGCGTGAACATCTGGTGAGTTTAGACCATTTGCGTTCTGTTGTTGGTTTTCGTGGTTATGCGCAGCGGGATCCGCTCAATGAATATAAGACAGAATCTTTTGAACTCTTTCAAAGTATGTTGAGAAATTTGCGCCGAATTGTCACTTCTAAGCTTATGCGCTTTGAAATCATTCAACAACCTATAAAACCGACCATGCCTGAGCAAACTGATGCTACTTCTTCTGTCTTTAATGATCAAAGCCAAGAAAATGCTCCCACCTTATGGGCACGATCACAAGAAAATAGATTTGTTAATCCACAAGATCGTGACCCTAATGATATAACCACATGGGGAAAAGTTGGACGTAATGAGCGTTGTCCTTGCGGTTCAGAGAAAAAATACAAACACTGTCATGGAGCCTTTGTTTGAAAAGCAAACTATGAAAATGAATAAAAAGCGAAATTATGAGCAAGAATTGCGCACAGCTGGTTTAAGAGTAACACGTCAACGACGAGTTATTCTTGATATTTTGACTGACACAAATGACCATCCCAATGCATTTGAAATTTTTCAGCGTGCAAACAAAATAGATTCGAGTATTTCACTCTCAACTGTTTATCGAACCATGAAAACATTAGAAGGAAATGGAACAATTCATCGCCATAGCTTTAGTGGTGGTCCATCTCGTTTTGAGCAAGCAGATGGTCAACATCATGATCATCTCATTGATATAGAAACAGGACAAGTTATCGAGTTTCATTCTGATGTTATTGAAAAGCTTCAAGAGGAAATTGCAAAGTCCCTTGGCTATGATATTATTCATCACCGCCTTGAACTTTACGGAAAAAAAAACTCTTAAAAAAGTGATTATATATCATTAGATAAAATACCTCAGGTAAATCGAGTTTTATAAAAATTTACCTTTAAGATATAATAGTTTCCATTGGCAAAAAAAATTTTTTGCTCTATTACCCCTTTTTGTATGATGCTATACGGTAATTCATTGTCAGTATTATAACAAAAAATCATTGCAACAAAATATTATAAAAATTGTATTATGAAAAATTAGGCCAATATTATCATGGTTTCCTTGCCACAAGATCGTATGAGACAGCTTGAAAAGCGCTTTGAAATAATTGAAAGCCAAATGACGACTAATCCAAATGCTGAAACATATGTCAAATTAGCTTCTGAATATGCAGAACTACAACCCGTTATTGCCTCTATACGCGCATTAAATGCTCTTTACAAAGAGATTACAGAATTAGAAACAATTATCAATGATAAACAAACAGACGTAGAGATGCGTAATCTTGCCCAAGAAGAGCTACCATTGTTATATAAAAAAGTAGAGCAATTTGAAAAAGAACTCCAGATTCTGCTTTTGCCTAAAGATGTTGCTGATGAAAAAAACGCTATTGTTGAAATTCGAGCAGGAACGGGTGGATCAGAAGCAGCACTTTTTTCCGGTGATCTTTTCCGTATGTATGAACGTTATGCCCATGCTCACCATTGGACAGTAGAAGTTATTTCACTCAGTGAGGGAGAAGTTGGCGGATATAAAGAGATTATTGCTACTATCTCAGGAAAAGGTGTCTTTTCTAAATTGAAATATGAATCAGGGGTTCACCGTGTGCAACGCATCCCCGAAACAGAAACCGGTGGACGTATCCATACATCTGCTGCTACCGTTGCAGTCCTTCCGGAGGCTGAAGAAATTGATATTGATATTCGCCCTGAAGATATTCGTATTGACACAATGCGTGCATCTGGAGCAGGAGGACAGCATGTTAATACAACGGATTCAGCTGTTCGTATCACGCATATTCCAACAGGAATTATGGTCGTACAAGCAGAAAAATCACAACATCAAAACCGAGCACGAGCCCTTCAAATTTTACGGGCACGCTTATTCGATATCGAACGACAAAAAGCGGAAAGTGAACGTTCAGCTTCTCGTAAAAGCCAAGTTGGTTCTGGTGATCGTTCAGAACGTATTCGTACCTATAATTTTCCACAAGGACGTGTCACGGATCACCGTATTAATCTAACCTTGTATAAGCTTGATCGCATTCTAGAGGGAGATCTTGATGAGCTTCTTCATGCACTCATCTCAGATCATCAAACAACACTGCTTATGGAAATGGATAATAATTGAGCGAATATTCTTTCAAGAATGTCATCCAACGAATGCAAGAAAAATTGCGCACGAAAGGAATTGCTAAAGCCGATCTCGATGCGAAAATACTCGTTGAATGGATAACAGGAATAAATGCTGCTGAAAGAATTTCTAAACCAGATATGCATCTGTCTTCTGAGCATATTATACAAATAGAACAGGCTCTACAACGGCGTATTGCAGGAGAACCTGTCTACCGTATTATAGGAGCACGAGAATTTTATGGTATATCTTTTGCATTGTCTCAAGAGACGTTAGAACCTCGTCCTGATACAGAAACGCTAATAGATCTTGTTCTCCCTTTTCTCCAAAAACAGGTCGAAAATTCGAGAAGAACAAGATTCCTTGATATGGGAACAGGAAGTGGCGCCATTGCCATTACACTCCTTAAACAAATTCCCCAATCCTATGCGGTGGCAGTCGATATTTCTGAAGATGCCCTTAAAACAGCGAAAAAAAATGCAAAAAACGCTGAAGTAGCACACCGCTTCACACCTCTTCTTAGCGACTGGTTTGATGCGGTCGCAGATCGCTTTGATTTCATTGTTTCCAATCCACCTTATATTCCCGCACAAGATATCGAAAAACTTGCAAAAGAAGTGCGCTTACATGACCCATTACGCGCCCTGATAGGAGGGGAAGATGGACTTGATTTTTATCGAAAACTCGCCCATGAAGCAGCCAACTACTTAAAAGAAAACGGCTATGTCGCTGTTGAAATTGGTTACTCTCAAGAAAATGAAGTCTGTAATTTATTTGAAAAAAATGGTTTTCAATGTTTAGAAGTGCGTAAAGATCTAAGTGGAATACCCCGCGCACTTCTATTTGCATGCAAACATTAAAATTCCCAATCATCATCCGTGGTAGCAACCGCCTTGCCAATGACATAAGAAGAACCTGCCCCTGAAAAAAAGTCATGATTTTCATCAGAGTTTGGTGATAAAGCTGCCAAAATAGCGGGATTAACACGACAAACCTCAGGGGGAAAAAGAGCTTCAAAACCTAAATTCATTAAAGCCTTGTTAGCATTATAATGAAGAAAAATTTTAACATCTTCTGTCAATCCAAGTGCATCATAAAGATCTTCAGTATATTTGCACTCGATATTATAAAGATCAAAGAGCAGGTTAAAAGCAAAATCTTTAATTTCTTTCTTTTTGGCTTCATCAAGCTTTGCAAAGCCCAATTGGAATTTATAACCTATATAATAACCATGGACTGCTTCATCACGAATGATTAATCGAATGAGATCTGCTGTATTGGTCAACTTAGCGCGACTGGCCCAATACATGGGCAAATAAAAACCAGAATAAAATAAAAAGCTTTCCAGCAAAGTCGAAGCAATTTTTTTCTTAAGTGGATCATTTGCTTCATAACGCTCAAGTACTAATCTAGCCTTTTTCTGCAAATGAATATTTTCTTCTGACCATCTAAACGCATCATCAACTTCTACCGTCGAACAAAGGGTTGAAAAAATAGAGGAATAAGAACGTGCATGAACCGCTTCCATGAAAGCAATATTCGTCAACACTGCCTCCTCATGCTCTGTTATTGCATCAGCCAGAAGCGAAATGGCTCCAACAGTATTTTGAATTGTATCTAAAAGCGTTAGTCCTGTAAAAACACGAATTGTTAATTTACGTTCTTCATCTGTTAAGCTTGACCATGAGGGAATATCATTGGAAAGTGGAACCTTCTCAGGTAACCAAAAGTTCCCAGTTAAGCGGTTCCATACTTCAAGATCTTTCTCATCATGTAATCTATTCCAATTAACAGCGCACACAACAGGATTTTTGGTTGTAATCTTTGTCATATGATGATCTCCTATAAACTGCACGAAACACAGCCATCAACTTCTGTTCCACTTAATGCTACTTGCCGTAATCGTACATAGTAAATACTCTTTATACCCTTTTTCCAGGCATAAATTTGTGCGCGGTTAATATCACGTGTGGTAGCGGTATCAGGAAAAAATAATGTCAATGAAAGACCTTGATCAACATGCTGTGTTGCTGCAGCATAGGTATCTATAATTTTTTCAGGACCAATCTCATAAGCATCTTGGTAAAAATTCAAATTCGTATTATCCATATAAGGAGCGGGATAATAAACGCGTCCAATTTTTCCTTCTTTGCGAATTTCAATTTTTGAAGCAATTGGATGAATAGAAGAAGTGGCATGATTAATATAGGAAATAGATCCCGTAGGTGGAACTGCCTGCAAATTACGGTTATAAAGCCCATACTCAATGACTAATTTTTTGAGTTCCTGCCAATCCTTTTGATCTGGGATAACAATATTGTTCCGTGCAAAAAGCTCTTGCACAAGCGCAAATTGCGGTTTCCATTCTTTTTCAATATATTTTTCGAAAAAACGTCCATCTGCATAAGCTGATTTTTCAAACCCTGCAAACATTTCTTGACGTTCACGTGCAATCAAATTGGAAGCCCGTATGGCGTGATATGTCACAATATAAAAATAGATATTGGTAAAATCTATCGCTTCTGGAGATCCATAATAGATCTGTTCACGCGCTAGAAACCCGTGCAAATTCATTTGTCCCAAACCAATCGCATGACTTTCAGCATTGCCTTTCGCAATGGAAGGCACACAGGCAATATTGCTCATATCCGAAACCGCAGTAAGGGCACGAACAGCAGATTCCACGGTCTGTCCGAAATCAGGACTTTCCATTGCTTTGGCAATATTCATGGATCCAAGATTACAGGATATATCACTTCCAATCGTGCGATAAGTTAAATCTGTCTCCAGTTCACTTGCCTCACTCACCTGCAAAATTTCTGAACATAAATTGCTCATACTTATGCGCCCAGCTATTGGGTTCGATCGATTAGCAGTATCCTCAAATAAAATATAGGGATAACCCGACTCAAATTGAATTTCCGCTAATGTCTGGAAAAAAACGCGTGCACTTATTTTCTTTTTACGAATCTTTGCATTATCAACAAAAGAACGATAATGCTCCGTTAAAGAAATATCGCTAAAGGGCTTACCTGTCACACGCTCGATATCATAAGATGAGAAGAGATACATATCCTCATTATTCCGTGCAAGCTCAAAAGTAATATCAGGAATAACGACACCAAGCGAAAGCGTTTTGATTCTAACTTTTTCATCAGCATTTTCACGCTTTGTATCCAAAAACTTCATAATATCTAAATGGTGAGCATGCAAATAAACAGCTCCAGCCCCCTGTCTTGCCCCAAGCTGATTGGCGTAAGAAAAAGAATCTTCCAAGAGTTTCATCACCGGTAAGACTCCTGAGGACTGATTTTCTATTTGCTTAATTGGTGCCCCAGCTTCCCGCAAATTCGTTAAACAAAGCGCCACACCTCCACCACGTTTTGAAAGCTGCAAAGCCGAATTAACCGAACGACCTATCGATTCCATATTATCTTCAACACGTAGCAAAAAACACGAAACCAATTCACCACGTTGTTTTTTCCCAGCATTTAAAAATGTCGGTGTTGCCGGCTGAAAACGTCCTGTAATAATTTCATCCACAAAACTTTCAGCAAGAGCTTTATTCCCTTGTGCCAAATATAAAGCTACAAGACAAACACGATCTTCATAACGTTCAAGATAACGTTTCCCATCAAAAGTCTTTAATGTATAGCTGGTATAGTACTTAAATGCGCCTAAAAAGGTAGGAAAACGAAACTTAAATGCATAAGCACGTTTAAAAAGCTTTTTAATAAAAGAAAAATCATAAAGCCCAAATAAAGCTTTTTCATAATAACCTTCTTCTATTAAGTAGTCTATTTTTTCCTTCAGGTTATGAAAAAAAACTGTATTTTGATTAACATGCTGAAGAAAATATTGCCGTGCGGCAAGCCTATCCATATCAAATTGAATATGACCATTTTCATCATAAAGATTAAGCATTGCATTCAGCGCATGATAATCAGTAATCTGATCCGATTTCTGCGATTGCCCTATACCAATTGTTTCCAAAATCTTTCCAATCCCTTTTTTACATAAATAACGTCTTCATCAGTTCCACGCAGCTCAAAACGATAAAGGCAAGGTACACAACATTTTTCAGCAATGATTTTACTTGCTAAATTATAATAACAACCAAAATTACGATTCCCACCACCAATGACACCACGAATTAATTTTCGGTTCTCAGCTTCATTAAGAAAATGGATAACGGCTTTCGGCACTGCTCCTCTTCCTTCACCATCTGCATATGTAGGAACAACCAGTACATAAGGTTCACCAACCAATGCAGAAGGCTTTCTTTTATCAATTTTGAAGAGTCGTTGACCAAGTTGCGAGACAAAATGTTCTGTATTACCCGTTGCACTCGAATAATAAACAATAAGCCCCATTAAGCACAAAGACCACTAATCATATCTGGTCTAAAACCAGACCAATGATTTTCACCACAAACAACGACAGGAACCTGACGATACCCCAGAGATTGAACAAAATTGTATGCTTGTTCATCACAAGAAATATCAACAACACGATAATGAATGCCTTTTGCATCAAAAGCGCGGCGTGTAGCATCACATTGGACACAAGATGGTTTGCTATAAATAGTGATCGACATTTTCTTCAACTTTCACAATTCCAAACAATCAACCCTAAAAGGTCAATCTAATAATTTTATAAGTACTCAAGAATAACAAAAAACAGAAATTGTACGCAAAACATGTGGTTACTTTCAAATAGTACACAGCTTCTTGAACATAACAGAATTCCTCATCAAATAACTTCAAAGACTATGATGAGAATAAGCGATTATTCTATAACTTAAATGGCAAAGCCCCCCAGTTATAAAACAATCTTTTGCTTGCATTACAATTCCCTCCTGCTGTCTAAAAACTAACGTTCTAAACTACCGTTTTTCAAGAGCTCTGTTTTACTCTTTTACGGCAAAAATCAATTACAAAAACGAAAGGAATCCTTCCAAAAGAGATCCTTCAGCAAAAACACTGCTATGCCCTTGGTCAATAAACTCTTTACAATAATGGAAATAACTTAGATACCAAACGAAACACACTAACACCCTCTCTTGTGCTTATTTAGAATCACCAATCATTTTGATACTATATATAGTATATACTCTCTCTCTTTCGTCAAGGTGAATTCAATTATTATTTTTAATTTTCCACGATCTTCACACTAAAATTTTCAGTCCTCAAAACTATGTAATAATATAACATTTTATTGACAAACGTTATATTATTACATAGTTTTCAAAATAATAAGCAACGATGGTAAAAAATATGGATCTGCACTTCAATAAGACAACATTAGGCTATGGAAATAGAATAGCAATAAAGAACTTTTCAGCAAAGTTAAAAGCTGGTTCATTGGTCGCAATAACAGGCGATAATGGCGCTGGAAAATCGACACTGCTAAAAGCCATCGCCGGATTGATTAAACCTCTTAAGGGAAAAATTACAAAACCAAAAAAAAGCCGTATTGCTTATCTTTCTCAGCAATGTGATGTAGATCAAACATTTCCAATTGATGTGAAAACGCTTGTAAAAACAGGACTGTGGTCTTTTTGTGGATTATGGAAAAGCCAGCGCCTTTATGATTCTAAGATTCAAAATGCGCTTGAAACGGTTGGGCTTACAGAACTAGCACCCCGTTCGCTTGAAACATTATCAGGCGGGCAATTACAACGCGCTCTTTTTGCACGTATCATTGTGCAAGATGCCAATATTATTTTGCTTGATGAACCTTTCAATGGTGTAGATCATAATACCCAAAAAGACCTTCTTACACTGATCACATACTGGCAACAGCAAGGACGCACAGTTCTCGCAGCACTCCATAACCCTCTCATCGTGCAAGAATTTTTCCCCCAAATGATTCAAATTAATCAACAAAACGCCTTTTATGGAAAAACAACACAGTTTTTTAACAACACTATTCATCACGTTATGCCACCTCTCACATCCAATTCTTTTCCTATTAGCGCACAAAAACAAAATCTTCCCATCAATGATCCTCTCTTTCTTAGGTTATAAGACGTGTATGCATTTTTTCTTGCCCCCTTTGTTGATTTCCAATTTATGCAAAACGCCCTTATCGGTTCTATTTTCCTGTCTATTAGCGCTTGTCCTGTTGGTGTATTTTTGATGCTCCGTGGAATGAGCTTGATAGGAGATGCTATCTCTCATGCCATTCTTCCTGGTGTTGCAACTGCTTTTCTGATTTGTGGCTTTTCCCTCATATCTATGACACTTGGTGGCATCTTCGCTGGTATTATTGTTGCTTTAGCAACCATTTTAATTTCACGAAATAGCTTTCAGAAAGAAGATGCATCCATGACCGTCTTTTATCTTATTGCACTCGCGGCAGGTGTCATTATTATCTCACTAAAAGACTCAACAATTGAGCTGCTTCATCTCTTATTCGGATCGGTTCTTGCACTTGATGCACAAGCCCTTTGGTTAATCACTATTATAATGCTGATTACACTATGCAGCCTTTGTATTTTTTGGCGTGCACTTGTTTTAGAAAGCTTTGACCCCCTCTTTTTTAAATCACTCTCTCCGTTGAGTAAATATATTCATATTTCATTGCTTGGACTTGTGGTGTTGAATCTGGTTGGAGGCTTTCAATCACTAGGAACATTACTTTCCGTTGGCATTATGATGATTCCAGCTATTACAGCCCGTTTTTGGTTTTCACGGCTAGGCCCTATTTGCGCGCTTTCCACTCTTTTTGGAATCATTTCTAGCGTATGTGGTCTCCTGCTTTCTTTTCATCTTTCTCTTCCCTCCGGCCCTGCTATCATCATTGCCGCAGGATTTATTTATCTTTTTTCCTGCTTGATAAGTCCACGTGGCTTTATTGTAACATGGTTTCCCCACCTCTTTTATACCTCCTCACTTTAAGGAAAAAATGTGCCTAAGTTTACTCAAAAATTTGTTCTTCTTGGAGCTTTATTGCTTTCCCTTTCTCCATTTTCTGCTTCTGCAAACAATAAAATCAAAGTTGTTGCGAGCTTTTCTATTCTCGCAGATCTCGTAAAAAATGTAGGAGACAACCATATCTCTATGACCACTTTTGTAGGTCCCAATGCGAATACCCACACTTATGAACCTACCCCCCATGATGCTCAAGCTCTTAGAAATGCTCAAATTATTTTCATCAACGGACTTCATTTAGAAGGATTCATTGATCGCCTCATTACAGCAAGCGGTACAAAAGCACTTCTTGTCAAAGTTAGCGCTAACATTCCCTCCCTCAAAATGAAAAATCAAGAACATAATGCCCATCACCACCATAGCGTTATTGATCCACACGCTTGGCAAACAATTCCCAATGTCAAAATCTATGTGAAGAATATCGCTGCTGCTTTTTGTAAAATCGATCCACAATCCTGCACCAGCTACAAAAAAAATGCCGAAACCTACATCCAAAAACTTAAAATAGCACAAGATACCCTGAAAACAAAAATTGCTACCATCCCTAAAGATAAACGTATCATTATCACATCTCATAACGCCTTTGGCTATTTTGCCAAAGAATATGGTTTTACTATCCTTGCTCCCCAAAATGCTTCAACAGAAGCTGAAGCAACCGCAGCCGATGTTGCTAAACTTATCAAACAAATTAAGGCGAATAAAGCAGCTGCACTATTCGTTGAAAATATCTCTAATCCTCGGCTCATAAAACAGATTGCAAAAGAAACAGGTTTAAAAATTGGTGGGACTCTTTATTCTGATGCATTGTCAAATAAAAATGGCCCTGCAGCAACTTATCTCGATATGATGGAACATAATGTGAATACCATCATTGATGCCATCACAAAACATTAAGATTTTCTACAAAAGAGATAAAAAAGCGTTCATAAAATCGTAAGTCTATGATTATATTACTAATGATACCCAACATCTATAATTGATAATATTGATATAAAATAAAGTTACTTTTACAGAGAAATTTATACTCAATAGATGCTAAGATAGATAAAGTAAGTGGATTTATTGCCTCATGATGCCCAGATCGTCAGCGGCATCATTCTATTTTCCAACGCTTCTTTTACAATAACTCTCGACACTTGAAACGATTCATAAGAAGCATTTGGGGTCTCTTTCTTAAAGTATTTTTATCTACCCAACTCCATTTATAACATACAAGTAGAATGAGTGTATGAATAAAAACCACTTGAAGAAAAAATGCCTCTTATGAAGAGTCTCAACACAATAATTGTTGCAATGTTGGAGACTGGCAGAGAGTATGATGATGGACCCAGCTTGCATTTTTATAAATATAAAGATGGCGATACACAATGGATTTTATGTTATACTACTCATAAACGACTGCGTGAAAAAACAGTTGGAATAACCTTGCAAAATATTTTTTAAAACAAGTGCGTGAATTGGCAACCTAATAGCCTTCTGTTTAGGTATTCTGTTTTGTATGAGAGATGTAATTCTATTCAAAGAACGTAATAAAAAAATGTGTTCGGCAATGCGCAGTCTCCATTATGTAAGAGACATAGTCTCAGATATTTTTGAAAATCGTAATACTAAATTGCTAAAGATAGAAACTATTTTTTATCTTTCTGCTTTCATATTCCCCCCTAAACTAAGCTGTCTCCTCATTTTAGAAATTACATAAGAAGATAAGCTTATTCCACTCTGATATACAAAAACTGAATACAACACTGAGCCGTCTTCATATTTGTCTCAAACATACTGCTGTATAAAGTTTAGGTTGATTTATAAGCAACAAAAAAGCACGCACTTTATAAGAAAGCAATACCATAAAATCATTAATAGACTGGCAATATATTGAAAAAATATACCATCTTTCATAAAATGCTTTGCAAAACAACAAGATAACTGTCTTTGTCCCTGCTGATTCTTATAGGTGTTCGCACCAATCCCTTATGTCATATTCATAAAAATCTGTTTAAGAATGGTCTATAGGCAATTTTTTAACTCAAGAATATAGAAAGATCGATGGGATGTTACAGATGTGTTTCATCTGCTTTTATCATTAAAAGTAATGAAAATTGTAAAACAAGCGCGCCTTCTATCTCTCAGTGATTTCTTTTGCAACTGATCGGATACCCTCGCTGAGAATTGCATAGTGATTTACATGAGAAAAAATAAACTTGCAGCATGCGCGTGCAGGTTTCTCTCTAATTTATGTGATTGCTAAAAAAACAGATGCCTCTTATAGGATCTCTGAAACCATTTAAGATCATATAGTCAGCAGTAAAATAGAATATGCCTATTCTCGTACAGACTATTTAGAACAGCGTCGTATTTTTTGGATCAAATAGACTTCTTATGTTAGGGATCAAAGCTACGATATGGGGCGCATCCCCTCTCATCTGTGAATTATTGTTTCCCTCTATTTCTCTCATTTACTTTTTATAAGTTACATAAATTATTACATCAAGAAACACATAATAATATATTGTTTTTTATGAGCAAAATATGGTTAATCAATGGTTATTTTATATTGATATTTTTTTATAGTGAAAATGATTTTATTATGTTTGAGATTTGAAAATAATATTCTTCTCACAGACCGTGAAAATGCATATTTTCTTCATATAAATGTTTTGACATTCTCAGCGCCATGGGACAATGGATCATTACCAAAACTTTTAAAATTTTGTTTTTAATCCCATCGGTTACAACCTGATTTTGTAAATGCAATCGAGAAAATCGAAACGCAACATAAAAGAAAGTCGTGTCACATCAATTAATGCTTACTTACTATTTGTACGCTTTCCAGTGTTTTTGTTAAAAGTATGAAAATTCTGATGAGCGACAGTGAAACTTAGTTTTTGCCCATAGTCGTGTGTCAAGCGTTCTTTTATTTCAATCGTAAAGATGATATTATTCCAACGCGTTAAAACATGGCAACCTGTTCCGATAGGCTTGATAAGCTCAATTTTTGTGTGAAAGACAGGTCCTTTATCTGGATGTTCGCCCAATAAGATTATTTCAGGTCTGAATGCTAAAAGATCAGTTTCTTCGCCATAAGAAAATGAATGCCCTAAATGTTGTTCTAAGACATGGCGATCAAGAAAATTCATAGGAGGAGAACCAATAAAATCAGCAACAAATGTTGTTGCTGGAGTGTCGTAAATTTCCATTGGTGTTCCAATTTGCTCGATAGCTCCTTTATTCAAAACGACTATTCTATCAGCTAATGTCATAGCTTCTAGTTGATCATGGGTAACATAGAGGCTGGTCGTTCCTAATGAACGCTGTAGTGTTTTTATTTCAATACACATTTGCGCCCGCAATTTTGCATCAAGATTTGAAAGAGGTTCATCAAAGAGAAAAACACGGGGTTGACGTACAATCACACGCCCCATTGCAACACGCTGACGTTGTCCTCCTGATAATTGTCGTGGCTTACGATCAAGAAATGATTCTATCTCCAAAAGTTTTGCAGCATGTGCGATGCGTTTTTTAATTTCTTCTTTAGGAGTTTTACGATTTTTAAGACCATATTCTAAGTTTCCACGAACTGTCATATGGGGATAAAGAGCATAATTTTGAAAAACCATAGCAATATCACGATCAGCTGGTTCACGATCATTGATACGTTCGTTATCAATACATAATTCACCTGAGGTAACTTGTTCAAGTCCTGCTATAATACGCAATAAGGTTGATTTTCCGCACCCTGAAGGACCGACAAGAACAAGAAGTTCTTTATCAGCAACAGTTAAGTTTAAATCATCAATGACCAGAATGCCGTTGTCATACCGTTTTTTTATATTTGATAACTGGATTATGGCCATAATTACTTCTCCGTTTCAATAAGGCCTTTGATAAAAAGCCGTTGCATGAAGATAACAACAAGAACAGGGGGAACCATGGCAACAACCGATACTGCCATGAGTATATTCCATTGAGGATCATGTTGAAGTGATTCGACAATAAGCTGTTTTAAAATAATAAGGATCGTTTGATGATTTTGATCCGTTGTGATGATAAGAGGCCAAAGATATTGTATCCATCCATAAATAAACATAATGATAAATAAAGCAGCGATATTGCTTTTACTAAGAGGAAGAAGAATATCCTTAAAAAATTTAACTGGACCTGCACCATCAACACGTGCCGCCTCTAAGAGTTCATCTGGAATAGTCAAAAAAAACTGGCGAAATAAAAATGTAGCGGTTGCAGATGCAATAAGTGGAATAATCATTCCACTATAGGTGTCGATCATCCCCAATTTCGCAACAACCTCATAGGTTGGAAGAATACGAACTTCGACAGGGAGCATCAATGTAACAAAAATAAGAACAAAAGCAGTTTTTCGGAAAGGAAAACGCATATAAACAATTGCATAAGCAGATAAAAGTGAAATAATAATTTTTCCAATACTAATCCCTAGAGCCATAATGAGTGAATTCATTAAGAGTGGACAGAGGTTGGGAAGACCGAGTTGTGCAAGGCCATCACCAAAGATTGTTTTATAATTTTCCAAAGCATATTTCCCAGGTAAAAGAGGAAGTGTTCCCGAGTTGAATGCTGCTGAACTATGGGTTGATGCAATGATAGCAACGTAAACTGGAAAGCAAATAATGATAATGCCAATAATGAGAGTAATATGGGTTAGAAATTTCAAAATAGGGCGATTTTCAACCATAATTTACTTCCTAATATTGTACACGACGCTCAATCCAGCGAAACTGAATAAAGGTTAAGACAATAACCATCAACATCAATATTGTTGACTGTGCTGCTGATGCACCGATTATTTGATTTCTAAAGCCATCGTCATATACTTTATAGACGAGGATGCTCGTTGCACGCGCAGGACCTCCAGAAGTTGTATTATCAATAATACCAAAGGTATCAAACATAACATAATTGACATTGACAATAAGAAGGAAAAACGTCGTTGGTGAAATTTGCGGGAAGACTACAGTCCAAAATCGTTTAAAGGGACCAGCACCATCAATGGCGGCTGCTTCTATTTGAGAACGCGGAACAGACTGAAGACCTGTAAGAAAAAAGAGAAAATTGTAAGAAATTTGTTTCCAACTAGCCGCTATGACAATAAGAATCATTGCTTGAGTGCCATTAATACGATAATTCCATAGCACCCCTATTTTCTCGAGAAGAAAAGGGATAATTCCGATGGTGGGATGAAAGATAAACAGCCATAATATACCTGCCAATACTGGAGCAACAGCATAGGGCCAGAGCAAAAGCATTGTATAAGCCTTTTTTGCACGGATGACACGATCAACACAGACAGCTAAGAGAAGTGATATTGTCATTGAAGCGACAGTAACTGAGATGGAAAATACTGCGGTTGTAAGAAGTGATTGCAGATAAGTAGGATCAGAAAGAACGGTTAGATAATTTTCAAAACCAATAAAGGTTGTTGTAAAGCCAAAAGGGTCTTCACGCTCAAAAGATGATTTTATTGCTTGAGCAGCAGGCCAAAAGAAAAACAAAAAAGTCACAAGAAGCTGAGGGAAAAGCAGTCCGTAAGAAAGTAGACTATTTTTAAAATATGCATGTTTTTCTTGCATTCGTAGGGCTCTTTAAATGTAGAGACTTTAAAAAGATAAACAAAAAGAACTCAACTGTTTTTGTTGAGTCTTTAATGTTTAACAATAAAACGAGATTAATGATTAGATTTTTCAAATTCACGCAAGAGTTTATTTCCACGTTCAACGGTCTCATCTAAACCATCTTTCGGTGTTTTTGAACCACTAAGAACAGCTTCCAACTCTTGATCAAGAATGGCACGGATTTGTGGTAAATTACCAAATCTTATCCCTTTCGAGTTAACTGTTGGTGGATTAAGATTAATCTGTTTGATAGCTATATCCGCACCTGGCGTTTTTTCATAGAAATGTTGTTTTTTGCTCAATTCATAAGTCGCTTTTGTGGTTGGAAGATAACCTGTTTCCTGATGCCATTTTGCTTGGTTTTCTGTTTTTGAAAGAAATTTAAGAAAAGCGGCTGCCCCTGCATATTCCTTTGGGGTATGTCCCTTAAACGCCCAAATAGAAGCTCCCCCAATAACTGAATTTTGTGGTGTTCCTTCTGCATCCTTATAATACGGTAGCATACCAACTCCCACATCAAACTGAGCTTCCGAAACAATTCCAGCACGTGATCCTGAAGATTGCATAAAAATTGCACAATTTTGTGCCATAAACATTGGTGTTGAATCTAATGCACCTGCTGGACCACCATAACGGAAAATACCTTGATCAGACCACTTTTTCAGGTCAGTCCACATACGCACTTGTAAAGGTCCATTAAATGTAAGTTCTGAATCAAGTCCTTTAAAGCCATTTTCCTTCGTTCCAAAAGGAACATTATGCAACGCTGAAAAATTTTCTATACCAATCCATTGAGCAGCATAAGCCATCGTAAAACCGCAAGTTGCCGCTTTAGTCTCAAGAATTTTTTTGGAAAAGTCTTCTATATCTTGCCACGTTTTAGGAGGCTGTTCCGGATCAAGCCCTGCTTTTTTAAAGATATCTTTGTTATAATAAAGAATGGGAGTTGAAATATTAAATGGCATAGAGATGATACGTCCCTGTTCATCGGAGTAATAACCACTAATAGCAGGGAAATAATCTGTAGGATCAAATTCTTGTTTTGTATCAGCCATAAGTTGATAAAATGGATAGATTGCGCCTTTTGCAGCCATCATAGTTCCAGTACCAACGTCATAAATTTGGGCAAGCACTGGTTGTTTCTTTCCACGAAATGCTGCAATGAGTGAAATCAACCCCTCTTCATATTCGCCGCGAAATGAAGGAACAACTTTATACTCTGATTGACTTGCATTAAAATCGTTAATGAGACTTTCAGTTTGCTTTCCTAATTCACCACTCATAGAATGCCAAAAGCTGATTTTTGTCTGCGCAAAACTTGCTGTTATTCCCGCTGTAGACATTATGATAGCAACCGTGGCCGCTATGGAAAGATAAAAACGACTCATGGCTCACCCTTTCTGAAGTGATGGAATACAAACTACCCCTAAATTTATAGTATTACACATGAACATGCTATGACAGTTTTATTTCAGAAATATATTCTCTCATTTAAACAGGAACCACCAAAAGGTCAAATGAATTTGTTTAAATTTATTCGTTTTCTTTTATAAGCTTTCTTATGTATTAACGAGATACGCGTTTGTAACTATCTGAAAAAAGTGAGATGGCTTAAATAAGCAAAGTCAATTGGTAAAAAGATATAGATCGTAAATGTCATTCAATGACTATTTTAATATCTGGATTTACTTTTTTTAAAAAGAATTATTTATTCTTTTGCTATTTGTCTTATAATTTTCGGCTTATAACTTTAACACGATGTAGCTACTGAATTTAACGAAGAGACAAATAGAATTTTTCTTAAAACTACGAAAATCATTTTGAAACGCTTAATAGTTCCTTTCCTGTAGTGAGATCACGCTCCTCACGCAAAACAAAATGACATTGTATTACCAATTTTCATGCTGTTAAAAAATCTTTCAATACATCTACATTTCATGATAGCTCCTATAAAATATAGCCATAAAGTCTCTCCACTAAATTATATAAGACTTTTTGTATGCCATCATATGAGCCCCTAATGCTTCAACAAGTCTTGCATTTGAAATACGTTAAATGAATATTTTTATTCTTTTCTCAATAATTTTTTATCCACACACCAACCCTGCTTGTAATGTGTAAACGAATGATTTTGATTGATTCATTGTAAAAAGATTTGAAATAAGAAAATCTTACGTATTAAGATCTCTTATTCATATGAATAAACCATTAATTATCATTATAAATCAATGTATTATTGTTATATATTAGATAATTTTTCTTCTTTCATTACGCTAGCTTTATGAGGATATATAGTTCCCTTTGTATTGATGTATTTTTACCTTTGTGCACGCAATTGCAATGCGAGATCGGGTTGATCTGTCGTAATATAATGTACAGGCATGTCAAGCCAATGTGATAACCGAGCTTTTCCATTAATTGTCCATACCCCTACAGTAAAACCAGCCTCAAGAGCTGATTCAATAAAGTCCTGTGAAACAATGGAGCCATCTAAACTTAGATCAGAATAACCTAATTGCTTCCATACAGAAAAATGACGGTACATATCACCTTCAAGATTATCAACACATGGACCAGATGGTATTCCTGCTTCAATAAAAGGACGAAGGATCAAAGGATCAAAACTAATTGCAGAAACCCGTTCTGATAAATTTCGGCTTTTTATTAGCGCAAGCGCTTTTTGGGATAATATTGTTTCACGCTCCACTTCACCACATGTCTTGATTTCAAGATGCAATGCAATATTCGTTGGTGCTAAAAGATCAAGCACCTCTTCTAATAAGGGAGGTGCTTCTTGGCTTCCTTTTACGCAGAGTTGTTTGCGTGTTTCATTATCAATGTCGTGAATATACCCCTTTTTTCCAACCAATTGGTCTAGACGGAAGTCGTGAAAGACAACCACTTCACCGCTTTTCAGCAAATGAACGTCGCATTCAACTTCATCAACACCTAACGCTATAGCATTATTAAATGCCGAAAGAGTATTTTCAGGATAAAGATGAGCTCCGCCACGGTGTGCAACAATTTTTTTCTCAGACATGCAAAATTCCACACTTCTCAATTTTAAACGATATTAGCGTACAGATTGCCAGATAAAGGCTTATCCTTCATTTTAATTATTCCCATTCAATAGTACTAGGAGGCTTTGAGGTTACATCATATACAACACGATTAATCCCTCTAACTTCGTTAATAATACGTGCTGCCGTCTTACCTAAAAACGCCATATCATAGGGATAAAAATCAGCAGTCATTCCATCTACAGATGTGACGGCACGAAGAGCACAAACAAATTCATAAGTGCGACCATCCCCCATCACGCCAACAGTTTGAACAGGAAGAAGAACAGCAAAAGCTTGCCAAATTTCGTCATAAAGACCAGCTTTACGGATTTCCTCAAGATAAATAGCATCTGCTTCACGTAAAATTTCTAATTTTTCACGGGTCACAGTACCTGGACAGCGAATTGCAAGACCTGGACCTGGAAAAGGATGGCGACCAATAAACTGCTCTGGTAATCCTAACTCTCGCCCTAGCAAGCGAACCTCATCCTTAAAGAGCTCACGCAACGGTTCTACAAGTTGCATATTCATCTGTTCTGGCAGCCCACCCACATTATGATGGCTTTTAATGGTTACCGTTTTACCAATAGCAGACACACTCTCAATAACATCTGGATAAAGTGTTCCTTGTGCTAAGAACTCTGCACCTCCTATTTTTTTAGTTTCTTCTTCAAAAACTTCAATAAAAAGGCGACCAATCGTTTTGCGCTTTTTTTCTGGATCTGTCTCACCCTCTAAAGCATTAAGAAATATATCGGCAGCATTAACGTGAATAAGCTCTATATTATAATGATCACGAAAGAGCGTGAGAACTTCTTCAGCTTCATTCTTGCGCATCAGCCCATGGTCTACCAAAATGCATGTCAGTTGATCTCCTATGGCTTCATGAAGGAGTACCGCTACAACAGATGAATCCACCCCCCCTGAAAGACCACAAATCACACGACTTTTCCCAACTTTTTGTCGTATCGTAGCAATTGCCTGCTCACGATAAGAAGCCATTGACCAACCACCTTTAATAGCAGAGATTTTATGAATAAAGTTTTGCAAAAGTTTTGTACCATCTGGTGTATGGATAACTTCAGGATGAAACTGTACTGCATAAAAATGTCTTTTTTCATCAGCAATAGCCGCATAGGGAGCTCCGTTTGAGGTCCCTATGACACGAAAACCTTCTGGTAAAGCTGCCACACGGTCACCATGGCTCATCCATACTTGATAACGAGAACCTTTTTCCCACACTCCATCAAAAAGAGCACTCTCTTCTTGCACTTCCAAAAAAGCACGCCCAAATTCACGCTCATGTCCAGCTTCAACCTTTCCTCCAAGCTGAACACACATGACTTGTTCACCATAGCAAATACCCAGAATCGGAATACCCGCCTCAAAAATTTCCATTGGAGCACGCGGAGAGCCCTCATCAATAACGGAATAAGGACTCCCTGATAAAATAATAGCTTTAGGATTTATGCGGCGCACAGCTTCTAAAGCCAATTGAAAAGGAGCAATTTCACAATATACCCCCATTGCTCGTACCCGTCGTGCAATAAGTTGTGTAACTTGTGAACCAAAGTCAATAATAAGAACCGTGTCTGGATGTGATATGCTCATAGAAAACCAATCAACAATTGTAAAAGAAAACTCATGCGAGTTATGATTCAATCTTTCTTTTTTCACAAGCCTATTTTCTTAAGAAAAAGATTATTCTCGTAAAATTTATGATAAAAAATGCAAAAATATGGATCAATGTTTTTTTTGCAACACAGATAAAAAGAACCCATCTGTTTGTGTTGTGGCCGGCGACAAAGTAAGTCCATAATTTGAAAAAACTGGTTGCACAGGAGAAAAACTAAAATGTTTCTGCCAAAGCGCTGGCATATCTATTGGAGCAAAATGAGAATGTTGTTGAAGGAAACGGGAAATTTGTTCCTCATTTTCATCTGTAAAGAGAGAACAGGTAATATAGACTAGGCGCCCATTTGGCTTAAGATAAGCTATCGCTTCATTCAAAATAGATCTCTGTTCTGTTTGGCGTTGTTTCACCTGTTCTAATGTTAAACGCCATTTCGCATCTGGACGACGACGCCATGTTCCTGTCCCACTACATGGTGCATCTAGTAGAACTCTATCCATCTGACCTGTTAATGGTTTTAATTCTTCTCTTTGCACTCGTATTTGTACATTACGAACACCAGCGCGTCGAAGACGATCAAAAATAGGAGCCAAACGAGCTTTGTCTGAATCATAGGCATAAATTTGCCCACGATTGTTCATATCGGAAGCTAAAGCTAATGTTTTACCCCCAGCACCTGCGCAATAATCTAATACCTGCATGCTTTCTCGCGCTTCCACAAGGTGAGCAACAATTTGAGATCCTAAATCCTGTATTTCAAAGTGTCCTTTTTGAAAAGCTGGTTCCACTTGAACATTAGGATGACGGTTAAACTTTTCAATCGGTGCAATTCTCAAAGCTTGCTCAAACCATGGCAAAGATTTAAGTTTGGTTTTTGCTAATTCTTTCAACACCTTTTCTGGTGTTGCCTTTAAGTTATTTACCCGTAGGTCTAAAGAAGGACGCGTTGCTAACGCAGCCGCTTCAGTGATCCAATTATCACCAAATAAAGGACGCAGATGCGCTTGACACCATTGCGGAATATCACCACGAATATAGTCTGGAGCATCCACTAATTGCTGACCTTGCCACGATTTACGCTGTTTAGCTCCTAATAACTGCGGCGCAAACCGATCTTCTGCTAACTCACCGTCAATTTGCTCCAGCGTCATTTTTCCAGAATCTAATAAGGCACCAAAAACGATATCTCGGATATCATCACTCTCCATACGCCATTGTAAAGAATAGCGTCGTCTTAAAACATCATAAACGATTGTGCCAATAGCTGCGCGATCACCTGCTCCAGCAAAGCGATGAGAAAGCCCCCAATCCTTTAAAGCTTCTCCTACTGGGCGATGCTTCATTTCTATCTCTTTGAGAACATCTATTGCTGCTTGCAAACGCCCACCTAATCGCATTCATTTCTCCCATTAAAATAATAAAATCTTAAATCATCTAAAAAAATAATATTATCTTCTTCTTGCCAATAAAACCTTCTCAAAACCATTAAAAATTTACATTCAACATTAAAATGATCTGATCATACTTTTTATAAGATCCAATATTAGAGTATCTAGATTTTTCCTTTCATCTTCTGCCCATTCACTTTTTATCCCTCTACCTCTTATACTAAAAGATACGCAGCCATCCATAAAGAACTTATTTCCGCCATGCATTACGAAAAAACAAACTCCTTAATTATTGCGTAAAATAAAATTTACGAGGATTATCTGAATAACAGAAAAAATCAAATATCTCCCATCTTTTTAGGGCTATCCATCTGAAAAAATAGAAAAAATCTTCTCATAAAATTAAACACGTCCATCTTACGTTCACCAAAAAATTAACTTTTTAGAAAATGCTTGGAACCACTATTTGGCATGACCGTTTTTACTCTACTGGCAACTGCCAGACAATTTAAAAGGAGAAAATAATGACTTATAATAATGGAAAAACAACTTCATCTAAAAGCCGTCATAACACAATGCCCTCAAACAACGGAAAGAAATCCGTCCAAAGTGATCAGACAAACACTCGCCAACGTGCGTCAAAGACAGGACGGAAGACTACAAAAAGTTAATTCTAATTTTATATAACTTATTTCATATAGTCTTAACAGAAAGAATTAGAGTTTTGACCTCTAATTCTTTCCTTTTTGGGATTATTACACCAAATCACAAACAGAAAAAAGCGCAGTCCCTCTTTCTTGTTCTCGGAAGATTTTATATTTATACGATATGACATTATGCTCTTATATCTTTAAATATCTTTAAACTGGCCCACGATAGTTTGGACTCTCCCGTGTGATAGAAACATCATGCGTATGACTTTCATGGAGTCCCGCATTCGTAATACGTACAAACGTTGCTTTTTCACGAAACTCTACGAGATCTTTTGCTCCAACATACCCCATTGAAGCACGAAGTCCACCAGCAAGCTGATGTAGAACTGATGCTATAGGCCCTTTATAAGCCACCTGCCCCTCCACACCTTCAGGAACCAACTTAAGTTCATCACGAACATCATCTTGAAAATAGCGATCTGCCGATCCTCGTGCCATAGCACCAACAGATCCCATACCACGATAGGCTTTAAAAGATCGACCTTGATAAAGATAAACTTCACCAGGACTTTCTTCTGTACCTGCTAAAAGAGATCCAATCATCGCTGCACAAGCCCCACCAGCTAAAGCTTTAGCAAAATCACCTGATGCTTTGATTCCACCATCTGCAATAATGGGAATGCCCGCTTTTTCAGCAACTTCTGCAGCATTCATAATAGCTGCAAGTTGAGGAACACCGACACCAGCAACAATACGCGTTGTGCAAATAGAGCCAGGACCAATACCAACTTTTACCGCATCTGCACCACTGTCAATCAATGCCTGCGTTGCTTGAGCGGTTGCTACGTTCCCAGCAATAACAGCTGGAGAGGAAGCCATCTTTTTAATTCGTTCAACAGTTTCTAGCACATGTTGAGAATGTCCATGCGCTGTATCAATGACCAACACATCAACACCCGCGTCTATGAGGCGTTCAGCACGCTCAATCCCTCCATTCCCAACACTACTGGCCGCTGCAGCACGCAAGCGCCCTTGAGAATCTTTAGCAGCATTTGGATTTAATTTTGCTTTTTCAATATCCTTAACTGTTATCAGTCCGACACAACGATTTTGTTCATCCACAACTAATAATTTTTCAATACGATGATGATGTAAAAGATATTTTGCTTCATTAAGTTGGACATTTTCACGCACTGTGATCAAATTTTCATGCGTCATTAATTCATAAATTTTTTGTTTTGGATCTGATGCGAAACGGACATCTCTATTGGTCAAAATGCCAACAAGTCGTCCCGCTGTCTCACCTTTAACACTATTTTCAACAACCGGAATACCTGAAATGCCATGAGAGCGCATCAAAGATTTCGCTTCTTCAAGTGTTGCATCTGGTCCAATTGTGACTGGATTAACAACCATACCAGATTCAAACTTTTTTACTTGGCGGACTTCTTCTGCCTGTTCTGCAGGAGACATATTACGATGAATAACCCCAAGACCTCCAGCTTGAGCCATAGCAATTGCCAAACGCGATTCTGTTACCGTATCCATTGCAGCAGAAAGCAATGGCAAATTGAGCTTAATATCCGCTGCAATGCGCGTACTGAGATCCACTTGACTAGGCATAACAAGAGAATGACCGGGCTGTAAAAGTACATCATCAAAAGTCAGTGCCAATGCACCTGTCCCCGTTTCAACAATCTTTGCCATAGCAAAATTCCTTTTATAATAAAACACCGCAAGGAGCTTTAAAATACAACTGCGGTTCTCATACATGGTAGATTGGCAAAAAATTATGCCATGCTACAAACAAAATGAAAAGAAAAATAAATATTTTTTTTGGTTTATAAAATTTACAATTGTGATTCAATAGGTAACCAACTTATTATTTTTGCAAATGCGCGACGCCAAAAACTGCTTTCTGGCTCATGGTCAATGCTATATTTTTTTTCATTTTCAATAAAATCCCAATAAATACGATTATTATTACCAAGACGCAGATGATAGCTCATTTCCCCTGTGATTTCTTCAGAAAACAACAAATCTAATCTTGCTGTAATGGGAGCACATTCAAAAAGAATGCCCATTTCTGTATTTAATGATGCTGATCTTGGATCAAAATTTAAAGATCCAATAAAAGCTGTTTTACGATCAATTAAAAAAGCTTTGGCATGTAAACTTGCCTTACTCGATCGAAACAACCGTAACCCATGGGTGTTGCCCTCCGCTTTTAATTCATAAAGCTTAACACCACTTTTCAACAACGCCTTACGATACGATACATAACCACCATGCACCAATGCTACATCAGTAGCTGCTAAAGAATTCGTCAGAATTTTGACATCAACACCCTTTGAAACCAAATTACTAAAATTCTGCGTTCCAACCTTACCAGGAACAAAATAAGGTGACGTAATCTGAACCGTTTTTTGGGCATTTCCAATAACCTTTGAAAGTGCCTTCATAAGCCAATTGCTTGCTTTTTTACGCAATGCTTTTTCTGGAGGGTCAGAAAGAACAACAACTTTTTCTGCTAAAAATAACCGCCTTCCTGTTTGAATAAAACAATCAAAATTAATGTGCTCTTTGACATAATCTAAATAAACTTTTGCAACCTTGGAATCCCGAAATTTTTGTAATTTATCCTTCCAATAGCTAAGATCACTTGCGCTTTTAGGAACAACCAAAGTATGAATTGGCAAAACAACAGCACTATTCCAAAAATCATCAAAAATACTTTCCACCTTTTTAACAGAGGGTCCGATTAACATCAAATCTAAATCTCGAAAATGGGATTCTTCACCAGCATCAAAATAAGAATCTGCAAGATTACGTCCTCCTACAAAAGCGATCCTACCATCAACAATAAAAGCTTTATTATGCATTCTACGTGTAACAGTAATCGCCCGTAATATAATCTCTAAACCACGACGTAATCCACCTTTACGCGATCGTCCTGGATTAAACACTCTCACCTCGATATGAGGATGTTTATCTAGCGCAATATAAGCTGGATCACGTGCTTGAGCATTAATATCATCCAAAAGAAGCCGTACCCGAACACCCCGATCCGCTGCCTTAACTATTTCACTTAATAATAGACGCCCTGTTAAATCATCATCCCAAATATAATACATCAGATCAAGGCTACGCCCAGCCTCTGCAGCTCCTATTGCACGAACACAAAACGCATCCAAATTGCTGATAATGAGGGAAAGGGCATCTTTATCAATCCCCAATCCATTTTCTTCCTCAGCTAATTGACTAATGATACGATCAAGCTTAGTTTCATCTTTCTGAATAGGTAGCGCATAAGAACATTGCCCCCTAGCATTTTTCATAAAACGCCCATAGGTGTAGATTGCCAACATAGATGCAATAAAAAAAAAGAGGACAAAACCAATAACAATATGTAAAAGAGTCAAAGAGGACAAACTTTCTATTTTAAGCTATCGCATCATCAGTAATGCAAACGATAATACTAATCACTTTATCTTAACCGTGTAGCAGATAAAATGCCACCTCTTGCTTAAGAGAGTATAAATTTAATATTAATGATACAAAAATTTTAGCGGTAGTATTTAAAAGTTTTTAAAAATGCTTCTCTGCTTTAATAAATGTAAACTCAACTAAAATTGTATAAACTGAAACAGACGATTAAAATAGTCACATAAAATTTATATTTCATTTAAATCTACAAAATCATCCTCTATAGATAAATTTTACAATAAATGATTGTTTTCTTTAGCCCCCCACGGACTTTATCAAAATCCACTCTATTTTTTTGAAACTCATACTTGTCATGAAGAGAGATTTGTTATGAATTTTACTTTCTTTCTTGATTTCTTATTGCTCGCAATTCTTCCATTTTTCTATAAAGTGTAGAGCGACCAATATGAAGGCGGCGCGCAATCTCACTCATATGTCCTTTATAATGTTTAACCGCTTTCTCGATAATATCATGTTCCATCTCTGCAAAAGTACGCACATGCCCATCAGTATTCAAAAATTTTATAGATTCTTGTTCATTATCTTCTTGCATATTATCCTCAATGATATTGGGAACATTCATTAATGGATTTCCCATTAATTGCGGAAAATCTCGAACAGTTAATAACGGTCCTTCACTGAGTAAAATCGCACGAAATAAAAAGTTTTCAAGCTCATTTTTATTACCAGGCCAATCATACTGCATAAGCAAGGAAAGAGCAGATCCTGCTAAACCATGGACATGTGACCGCCCTGTTTCGGTGATAATACGATCAATCAAACGTTGTGTGATCTCTGGAAAATCATCCCTTAATTCTCGTAAAGCAGGGACGCTAATAGACAAGTGAGAAAATTGTTCAAACAAACTATGCAAAAAAAAGTTCTCTTTAACCAAATCCTTTAAACGCGATGTTGAAATAGCAATGATCCGAAAAGGGAAAAAATCTCCTTTTGTATCCCTTTCCCTTTCTTTAAGGTAATGAGCAAACCGTTTTTGCTGTATGGGCTCAAGTCGATCAATATCACAAAGGCAAAGTGTCCCTTTTTCAAGAGAAGAAACCAATGGTAGGAATTCTTTAAACCACTGCTGATTTTCTTCTTCTGGATCAACGATGGCTGAACATTGAAAGCGAATAAAAACACCTTCCGAGAATAATCCCTCATGATGAATAATCCGAGCTAATGTCTCACGTCCTGTTCCAACTTCCCCCTCTATCAAAAGATTCTGTAAAGAAGTTGCTGCTTGTCTCGATTGTTCTAACACTACCTGCATAGCTCTACTTTTTATGCAAAGATCAGAAAACCGTAAATGATTCTCTTTTTTTCGCCGAATATCTCGAACTTCATGCTCCAAGGCAGAAATAAGAGCAAGAATATCCAAAGTAACCCTTACGCGTAATAATGTTACTGGGTGGATCCAATAATCAATAGCTCCAGCTGTTAAAGCCTTCTGGAGTAAATTCTGATTCTCTTGTTGTGCTATAACGACAATAGGAACAGAAACACCAGCAACTCTAATCATTTTAATCAAATCGCTCACACTCAAATCACTCATAACGACATCAAGGAGTGCAAGCACAATGTTTTTACGCCTGTGTAAAAGATCAATCGTACGGAGACCATTTTCTGCTTCAATGACACGATAACCAAAACCTCGCAGCATAGCAGAAAGTTCTATACGTCTTCCATAATCTTCACTCGCAACAAGAATGGGACCAACCATAATGTCAATAATCTCCTTTGAGACTACTCAGCAGCTTAATATAAAAATTGTTGTAAACCATAAGAAATATTTCACCTCTTGTGTTTCACTTACGAACTTCATCAAGCTATTAATTAAATACAACATTAAGGCATTTTTTTCCATTTTTTTGCTTTTTCATTGATTTTCATCAAATTTTTCATATTGACTCATGGAGTAATTTAATAATGTTATAAAAACTAGAGAGCAAAATAATCTAAATAGAGTGCAATAAATGAAACATACCTATCATATTTTATGTCTTACAACTACCACCTTGCTGTTAAGTGCCTGTAGCTTTTCGCAATATTATAACTCAAATATGCCAACTGGAATTGATGGAAAATGGGTTGATGAGAATGGTATTATTTCTTCTTTCCACAATGGTGTTTTTGAAACGCGTGCAGCAGATACAGAAGAAAAACTATCAGAAGGGGCATATAATTACCTCAATGCCCAAAATATAGAAATTGAAATACGCTCTATTCTCCGTGGAACAATTTCTAGAGTCAATTGTACAATGTCATATGACGCCACACAACTTCTCTGCACCTCACATACAGGAGCACAGTTTTTCCTTAAGCGGAAATCTTAAACAACGTACAAGGGAAGCCTCTCTTAAGAACAGAGGGGGCACATACATTAAGCAGGAGGCGATCCTTTCTCCTCCTGATAGAAAATCCTCTCTAAAATACGCAAAGAGACTAATATAATCTTTATCCTGAAAATTTTCTAAACAGCGTAAAATAACCATTTTCTTCCACAGAATATCAGTAAAGTCACCTCACAATAAAACTGTGACTTTGTATCATTCAATCTATTTTAACCTAAAATAACATTTTATTTGATAGGGAAACTTTAATCTAGGCAGCGCCAATGCGCAAAAGATCATGAAAATGAACAATTCCTATCGGTTTTTTATCTTCAACCACGAAAAATGCACCAATATGATGATCATTAATGAAAGCTGTTGCTGCACCAACAAGTGTATTTGGTTTTACAACTTTAGGAGCCTTGGTCATCACCTCGTCAACATTAAATTTTGATAAATTAAAATGCATGTTACGTGCAAGATCGCCATCGGTTACAATTCCGATTAGTTCGCCTTCTTGATTCACAACACCAACACAACCAAAATGCTTTTCCACCAAAACATTCATCGCTTCAATCATAGATGTTCCCTGCATAACCAAAGGAATATTATCACCCTCGTGCATAATATCACACACGTATTTAAGGCTTGCACCAAGAGAACCACCAGGATGATATATTTTGAAATCCGTTGCGGTAAAACCACGCATTTCTAAAAGAGAAACCGCTAATGCATCTCCCATTGCCAATTGCATAATTGTTGAAGTGGTAGGAGCAAGCCCATGGGGGCAAGCCTCTTCTATCTTTGGTAACAATAAAACAATATCAGCTTGTCGTCCTAATACAGAGTACTCACTTGATGTCATCGCAATAAGGGGGATGCGAAAACGCGCCGCATAACTCATGATACCACTTAACTCTTGAGTTTCACCAGACCATGATAAAGCAAGAATAACATCATCAGATCCAATCATACCAAGATCACCATGATTGGCTTCAGCAGCGTGAACAAAAAAGGCAGGCGTTCCAGTTGAAGCTAAAGTTGCTGCAATTTTTGTCCCTATATGACCACTTTTCCCAAGACCAGTAATTACCACATGTCCACGAGCATTTCTAATAGTTTGAACAGCCGCTTCAAAAGAAGAAGAAAGACTTCCCAGAAGAGCTTTTTCAAGGACTTCAAGCCCCTGCTTTTCACTGGCAAGTGTTTTAAGCGCTGATGCAACAGCACCTTGCAAAGGCATATGAGGAGACGGTGTTATCATAATCAAATTCGATCAATAAAATTAAATGAGAGATCTATATTATTTTTCAACATTAATGGTTTCCAGTAAATTTTTCAATGAGGCAGAAACATGGCTGTGCATATCAGCGCGTGCCAAAGAAAATGCAACGTTGGCTTCAATAAAACCAGCTTTAGAACCGCAATCAAAAGTGCGCCCTTCTACTTGCAAACCCCAAAAATCTTGTTCATTTGAAAGCCGTATCATAGCATCTGTTAATTGAATTTCATTTCCTGTTCCTCGTTCTTGAGTGGAAAGAATATTAAAAATTTCTGGCTGCAAAATATAACGTCCATTGATGTACAAATTTGATGGTGCCGTTCCTAGCACTGGTTTTTCTACCATTTTTGTGATTTTAAAACCATTTGCAATCTGTTTACCTTTGCCAACTATACCGTATTTATGTGCTTCTTCAAGATCGCATTCCTGAACGGCAATAATATTTCCCCCACCCACCTTTTCATAAAGACTAATCATCTCAGAAAGACATCCCTTTTTGGCTTGAATCAGCATATCGGGTAATAACAAAGCAAAAGGTTCCCCTGCAACTAATTCACGCGCACACCAAAGAGCATGCCCTAATCCCAAAGGTTGCTGTTGCCGAGTGAAAGAAGTTGACCCTGGTAATGGCTGTAAACGGTATAAATGTGCAAGATCTTCTTTCTTTCCACATTCAGCTAGTGTCGTGTATAATTCAACTTGCGCATCAAAATAATCCTCAATGACTGCTTTGTTACGTCCAGTCACAAAAATAAAATGCTCAATACCAGCCTCCCTCGCCTCATCCACAACATATTGAATGACAGGTTTATCAACAACTGTTAGCATTTCTTTAGGAATTGTTTTTGTCGCAGGAAGAAAACGCGTACCAAGACCTGCTACTGGAAATACAGCTTTCCGGATTTTACGCACACTCACCCTCCTCAATGAATTCATATATTTTTTGTTTTATTTAACATATGTTTTTACGAAATGGTAAAAAAGATATCTTATTGTTTTGATTATCATTATAATGGACAATCAAAAATGTAAAAGAGAATATGAAAATTTATTGCAAAGATTAAAACGAATTATTTATTTCAGTTTTCTCCTCTTCTTGATCATATTATCGATTCAACTAAATACAAGATAAAGTTATTGCACATCTAATAAATTGAATATTAATGGGGATTTCAAAATGCAAAAAACAGAATTGAAGACTTTCTCTTTTTTAGAGAAGTCAATAACTTGGAGAACTCTTCTCACTGGCTCTGCCGTTATTTTTTCTGCTTTTTTAATGTTTTTTGTATCCCTTTCATATGCTGATAGCGGATTTAAACACTGGATTAAAGAATTTAAAAAAATAGCTATTTCTCACAATATTACCCCTTCTACGTTTCATATGGCATTTAAAGGTGTTAATGCCATTGATCCAGAAGTTCTAAAAAGCGCCGCATACCAACCAGAATTTGTTGCTCCTTCATGGAACTATTTCGATAATCGTATCCATGATATTGCAATTGTAGAAGGACGGCGCCAAACTCAAAAATGGTACAAATGGCTTCTTCAAATTGAAAAACGTTTTGGTGTTGACCGCAATATTCTGCTTGCTATTTGGTCAATGGAAAGCAACTATGGGAAAGTTTTAGCCAATAAAAGTGTAATGCGTGATACCATTCGCTCTCTTGCAACTCTAGCCTATGCTGATAAAAAACGTGCAAAATATGCACATACACAGCTGATTGCTGCTATGAAAATTTTACAAAGTGGCGAAATTAAACGCTCTCAACTCACTGGATCTTGGGCCGGTGCATTGGGGCATACACAATTTATTCCAAGCAGTTATCTCGCCTATGCAGTTGATATGGACCAGGATGGACGGCGTGATATCTGGAACTCTGTTCCAGATGCTCTGGCTACTGCTGCTAACCTTCTCCACAAAAATGGCTGGCAACCTAATCTTATTTGGGGAGTAGAGGTAAAAGTGCCGCAGGGGAAAAACCTTCCTGAAGGGTGGTATTCCTTTGAGCAATGGAAAAAATTAGGTGTAAAACACGCAAATGGGCATCCTCTTCCTACATTAGCTGAACAAGCAATATTAAAATATCCAGATGGAGCAAAAGGACCTATATTTTTAGTCACAAAAAATTTCTTTGTTCTGAAACATTATAATAATGCAGATCGTTATGCGTTTGCTGTTGCTCTTCTTGCTGATCGCATCGCTGGACATCCTGGATTGGTGCATGATTGGCAAAGACCTTTTCAACCTCTTACTTTCCAAGAATGCAAAGAACTGCAATCTCGCTTAAGTGCACTGGGCTATTATAAAGGGAATGTTGATGGAAAAATCGGAACAGCTTCTCGCAAAGCAATTAAAGCCTTTCAACTACGTCACGGTCTAAAAGCAAATGGATATCCATCATCTCAAGTGCTTTTTCTCCTGCGCAAACAATAATGGAGACTAAGGTTTTGTCTTCTGTTCGCCTGATATACTTGACATTATTGCTATTTTCACTTTCTATTGTGGGGCTCATACAGCCATCCCCAAGTAAAGCAACGAACTTCTTCAAATGGTTATCACAACATAACAAACAGACGCAACAACCACCGCAAATTATAGAACAAAAAATAGACAAGCCGCAAAAAAAGATCGTAACACAAAAAAATATACAAAAGCTAAAAAATGAGAATGCAAAGCGCATTCTTGTCATAGGGGATTTTACAGCTTCTGCTGTTGCCGATGCACTTAAGAAGTTTTTTATAAATAATAGCGATATCGTTATCATGAACAACGCAATGCCAGCTTCCGGCTTAGTTCGAACGGATTATTATTCTTGGCAAAGCAATATTTCTAAACTCATTGATCAAAATAACCCCGATGTTATTATCATGATGATCGGTGCAAATGATAATCAACCAATCACAGACTCTTATAGCACAATTAACACAGATCAATCAGAATGGATGCACATCTACAAACAAAGAATTATCGAAATTGCTGAAAGTCTTCATGCCTCTGGAAAATCATGGATATGGATAAGTCAGCCTTCTTTTGGAAATGACCTTTTGACACAAAAAATGAAAATTTTTAATGCGCTCTACAAACAAGAAACAGAAACAGCAGGAGGATATTTCCTCGATATCTGGAGCGGCTTTAGTGATGAAGAAGGAATTTTTTCTTTTTCAGGCTATGATATTAATGGAAAAATAACCAAATTACGCACCAATAATGGCATGCATTTCACCTCTGAAGGAAAGAAAAAACTTGCCTCTTATTTAGAAAAACCATTGAAAAATATTTTAAATTTTTATGCCTTTTCTCATGAAAACCCTTACTCAACCGATCAAGTTATTCAAAAACTTATACAAGAATCAGAGAATAAAGAGCGGAGTAATATTATGCGTCAGCCTCCAATGAGCCTCGATGATATGGCACAACAAAACACTCACCTTTTAGGCAAAAGAAAGTCAAGTTTTATAAAAAAATCATGGTTTCCATTAAATGGGCATCAAAAAGATCGAGCTGATAATTTTTCTTTCCCATAATGTCTCTTTAAAATACAAAATCTAATTTCCTCCGTAAACAAAAAGCAAATAAGATAAAAAACTCTGTTTACAGAGCTATGGTGAAGAGAAAATTTGCATAAATCACAACTGCATTTTTCGAATAATATGAAAACGGCATGGTATCAACCATACCGTTATATCTTATAGTCCACGTTTGTTAATCATTGCCTCTGGTAAAGGCATCCGTCCCCGAAAAGCTTTATAAAGCTCCTCTGGATCACGACTTCCCCCAGCAGAGTAAATAAAACGTTTCAACTTATCAGCAAGCTCTGAATTAAAAACATCTCCCGTTTCTTCAAAAGCCTGAAAAGCATCAGCATCAAGGACTTCCGACCACATATAAGAATAGTAACCAGCGGCGTAACCATCACCTGAAAATATATGCGTAAAATGTGGAGGACGATGGCGCATAATAATTGTATCAGGCATTTGCAGCTTTTCTAATTCTTGGCGTTCAAACACTGTTGGATCAGTTACCTTTTGTCCTTTATGAAAAGCCATATCTACAAGAGCTGATGAAGTAAATTCAACTGCAGCAAAGCCAGCATTAAATGTCTGTGCTGACAAAACCTTATCCATTAATACTTGCGGCATAGGATGTCCTGTTTTTGCATGCGTAGCATAAGTTTGTAAAATCTTTGGTACAGTTAACCAATGTTCGTAAAGTTGAGAAGGCAGCTCAACAAAATCACGCGAAACCGATGTTCCCGATACAGATGGCCATGTGACATCAGAAAGCAAACCATGCAATGCATGCCCAAATTCGTGGAAAAGCGTACGCGCATCATCGAGTGATAAAAGAGCAACCTCCCCTTTAGAAGGTTTAGCAAAATTACAAACATTGTAGATAATAGGCTTTTGTCCGCCATCCAATTTATATTGTGATTGCAAACTACTCATCCACGCACCGGACCGTTTTGAAGAACGTGCAAAATAATCACCAATGAAATGCCCAAGTAGACTTCCATCAGACTTTTTCACTTCCCACAAACGTGCATCAGGATGCCAAAGTGCAACAGCGTTTTTTTCTTCAAATGTAATGCCAAAGAGTTTTTCTGCTACCCCAAAAGCCGCTTTAATCATACGATCAAGCTGAAAATAATATTTAATCTCAGCGCTATCGAAAGAAAGTTTTTCAGTGCGAAGTTTTTCAGCATAATAACGCCAATCCCAAGCCGCTAAAGATTCATTGCTGCCCTGATTGTTGGCAAAATTTTGTAATTCAATTTGCTCAGTAGAAGCCTTCGCTCTTGCGCGCTCCCATACAGGCATAAGCAAATCCATAACGGAATCAACACTTTTAGCCATGGTATTATCGAGTTTCAAATCTGCGAAAGATTTATATCCTAATAATTTAGCCTGCTCATCTCGAAGCGCAACAATCTCTACAATAATTGTTTTATTATCATTCTTGTTATTATTTTCACCACGTTTAGCCCAAGCTTGGAATGCAACCTCACGCAAATCACGACGATCAGAGAATTTTAAAAAAGGTTCAACAATCGAACATGCTAGTGTTAATGCATACTCTTCTTCATTACCTCTTTCACACGCAATTTCCTTCATTGAATCAATGAGATCTTGCGGTAAACCAGATAAGTCGGTCTGTTTTAAAAACAGAATCCATTCAGCTTCATCATTTAAGACATTTTGTCCAAAAGTAGCATTTAAAAAAGCAAGTCTTTCATTAATTTCCAAAAGCCGTTTCTTAGCTTTTTCATCGAGTTTTGCCCCACGACAAACAAACTTTTTCCACCATAATTCAAGAACACGTGTTGTTTCACTCTCAAATATGCCCAGCTGCGACTGTTTATAAAGCGCATCTATTTTCGCAAATATCCGTGCATCCATCATCATTTTTGAAGAATACCGAGAAAGTTTTACAACGAACTCTTGCTCTAGCTGTTGAATTAATACATTCGTATGAGCACTGGTGCGCAAGAAAAATATTGAACAGACACGATCAAGCGCTTTGCCACAAAGCTCAAAAGGCTGCAAAAAATTCTCAAGCGTTGGTGGTTCTTGCACCATCGCAATCGCCTCTAGTTCTTCTTCGGCTTCTTGAAGTGCCTGTTCAAAAGCGGGTTTAAAATCTTCATCACTGATAGAAGAAAAATCAGGAAGACCTGAAAATCCCTTCCAGTCCAGCATTGCTGCTTTTGTCATAATACTTTATGTCTCCATTATAAATTTAAGCTGTAACGATTATCTTTACGACACAAATTGATAATATACTAAAACTATTTCGTGAGTTTCAAAACGACCTTTCCAAACGCTATTGAATAAAAAACTAGAAATCGTAAAATTCTTTCATTTCAAAACATATTATATTGGAGAAATAAAGATTATTCGCTCGCACACCACAATAGAATTGCATATTAATAAAAACACTTGAAGAAAGGCATAATCTCCACTCTTTACAAAATATTGCTGTAGATTCTTTTGAAAATCACAAAACTACATTAAAGAAATGATGGTAAAAATCAGAACTGATTTTTATATTATATTATCCTCAAATTAAGCTGTATTCTCGTTTTAGTGATTCAGAAACTTGTTTATAACTTATAATTCACCCTTGACTTTACTTCAAATATTAACAATTGGGAATATAGCTGGGGAGTTTTTTTTAAATCTTCCATAAACTTTTGTTTTTATCTCATCTATTATCTAGATTTACAACTCTCCAACTCTTCAGGAGGTACTTTATCATGACTGAAATTAAAACGACCTTCGACTTCAAAAATTTTTCTCCTGAAGCTCTCGCTGAAAAGTTAAAAAATCAGCATTTTGCAGACTCTATTGATATCATCAATGACCTCGATATCATGGAACGTGTAACCATTCTTAGTCTTCTGCCTCTTGATTATGTTATCGAACTTTTTGATAAACCCGAGCTTGAGCAACCTGCTTCCATCCTAGAACTTCTCCCTATAAATCGTGCTGTTGAAATTCTTGATGGCATGTCTGCCGATGCTGCTGCAGACGTCTTTCAAGAAATGGATAAAGAAACCCGCACACGACTTTATGCCTTGCTTAAACCCTTAACGCGCGCTGAACTTAAGAAACTCACCAGTTATCCTGATCATACAGCAGGGGCACTGATGACAACAGAGTTTATAGCCGTTCCTTCAAACTGGACTATACAAAAAACTTTGGATCACATTCGTGAGGTCGAGCGAACACGTGAAACCGTTTATACCAGCTATGTAATTGACCCTAAAACAGGTATTCTTCTCAAAGCTGTTTCACTGCGTAACCTTATTCTTGCCTCACCTGATGAACAAATTCTTAATGTCCCTACCCATGACTCGCCCATTACAATATCGCCCTTCACACATCATGAAGACATCGCACGCCTTTTCCAGCGCCATGATCTTCTCTCTGTGCCTGTAGTTGATGAAAGTAACCATGTCATTGGCATTGTAACCGTCGATGACGTTCTTGATACTATGGTTGATGAGATGAATGAAGATGCCTATAAATTTGGGGGTATGGAAGCGCTTAATAAGCCCTATATGCAAATTAAGTTTCCTGAAATGATGAAAAAACGCGGCGGATGGCTCGCTTTACTCTTTGTCGGTGAAATGCTGACAGCAAGTGCTATGCAACATTTCGAAACAGAACTCGAAAAAGCGATTATTCTTACACTGTTCATACCTCTCATTATGAGCTCAGGAGGAAATTCCGGCTCACAGGCTACATCCCTTATTATCCGTGCATTGGCTTTACGTGAACTCACGTTGAAAGACTGGTGGAAAGTGTTCATTCGTGAAATTCCAACAGGACTATCTCTTGGTCTCTTACTCGGAATTATTGGCATTACGCGCATTGCTCTTTGGCAACAATTCGGTATCTACGACTATGGGCAACATTGGATTGCTGTTTCGACAACAGTAGGTACAGCTTTAGTCGGAATCGTTACCTTTGGTTCTCTTTCTGGATCTATGCTGCCTTTTATTCTTAAAGGTTTAAAATTTGATCCAGCAAGTGCTTCTGCGCCTTTTGTGGCAACTTTAGTAGATGTCATGGGCATTATAATCTATTTTTCTGTAGCTTCCATCATTTTGTCAGGAACTCTTCTTTAAACATGTAAAGTAAAAACTCTTTCTTCTGGAAAGACTTTGTCATGTAACCTAAGATCTTTCCAGAAGAGAATAAGCTCCATTAATTTATTTTCTAGCGCATCGCTCCATAGACAATTTATTATTTTTATTGAATAACAGCTCCGAATATCGTAAATTTGCCTCATCATAAAGCTTCTCATATTAAATGAATTAAAGTTATCTTCTTGCCTGTCACAAAGGGGATTGGTGTATAGCTAAAAACTATTCAAGAAAAAATTAAATACTTCTTTATATCCTCTCTCTCGCATCAAAAACTGTTGCAATATTGACAGCTGAGAAAGAATAATAATGATATGCTCAATAGGCTTTATATTTCTTCACAACGGTGTTGATAGTATACTATTCGCGTATATTATATCATTTATGAGCCCTATCATGAAATGGATGTAGTGTACGTTCAAAAATCTCTCTTAAGTACATGAATATGCAACAACAAGTCTATTCTGTTTAAAGCGTTCTGTTTGGCATGAAACGCATACTCCTATTAGAGAATGCGATTAACAAAAGTGTGAGGCAATGCACTATCTTCATGGTTTTAAAGATATTGCTTAGATGCTTTTGAAAGCATAAATTTGTCTTAACGGCAAAGATAAGAATTTTCTTTTGATGCCTTCATATTCCTTCTAAATAAGACTGTATTCCGGTTTCATAAATAAATAAAACAGATATAACTATTGACCCAATCTGGCATACAAAAGCTAGAACTTCTTATAAAATGCTTAATCGTCTCAATATTTACCTCAAATACACGGTTGCATTAGATCTGGATTTTGATTGACAAGTTATAGAATAAGAAAAAGCTTTATTAGAATAAAAATGTCGTACAATCGTCAATAAATTGGCTATGGATTGAGAGATCTTCCGGATTTTTATCAATCTCTTTGCAAAACGACAACAATAATACAGCTAGCTTTATACTTACTTATTCTTACAAGCGTTCATATAATTTCCTTACATCATATTGATAAAAATCAAATTGACAGTGATTTTTATGGACAATTCTTAGCTCGAGAATAAAACATCCGTACTATAAAAAACTTTTTACGAAGCTCCAGTAATTGAAGCTTAATAGAGCCTTAAAGACTTGGATGAATAGTTTTACCATAAAAATATTACCTCCATCTTCCAAAATTATAAAAAAACATGTAAAAGGTTTTGTAATAGTCAGGCAAAGAATGTAAAGACTCTGCCTCAAATGAAATTTCATTAAACGAAAAGAAGAAAATTTATGCAATTGCGTAACATTGCCATCATTGCCCACGTTGACCATGGGAAAACAACGCTTGTAGACGGACTACTCAAGCAATCAGGAAACTTCCGTGATAATCAGCGTACAAGTGAACGTATGATGGATTCAAACGATATTGAAAAAGAACGCGGAATTACAATCCTAGCGAAAGTGACATCTGTTGTTTGGAAAGATACTCGAATTAATATTGTTGATACACCAGGGCACGCCGACTTTGGTGGAGAAGTTGAACGCATTCTAAATATGGTTGATGGAGCCATTGTACTTGTTGATGCTGCTGAAGGACCAATGCCACAAACAAAATTTGTCGTTGGCAAAGCATTGAAAGTGGGATTGCGCCCTATTGTTGCTATTAATAAAATTGACCGACCTGATGCACGCGTTGATGAAGTCATTAATGAGGTTTTTGACCTTTTCGCTGCTCTTGATGCAACAGACGAACAGCTTGATTTTCCTATTCTTTATGGATCTGGACGCGATGGATGGATGGCTGAAGCCCCCGAGGGACCAAAAGATCAGGGATTAAGTCCTTTATTTGATCTTGTGACGCAGCATGTCCCTTCTCCTAGTGTAGCAGAAGGACCGTTTCGCATGATTGGAACTATTCTTGAAGCAGATCCGTTTTTGGGACGAATTATTACAGGGCGGATTCATTCTGGCTCTCTAAGACCCAACCAAAATGTCAAGGTTCTTGGACAAGATGGAAAACTTTTAGAAACTGGGCGTATTTCAAAGATTTTAGCATTTCGTGGCTTAGAACGGCAACCTATTGAAGAAGGAAGTGCTGGTGATATTGTTGCGATTGCAGGTCTACAAAAAGGTACCGTTGCTGATACTTTCTGTGATCCTACTGTTAATGAACCCCTTACTGCCCAACCAATTGATCCTCCTACTGTTACTATGAGTTTTCTCGTCAACGATAGTCCCCTTTCTGGAACTGAAGGCGATAAAGTAACAAGTCGTGTCATTCGTGACCGATTGTTAAAAGAAGCAGAAGGCAACGTCGCTCTTAAAATTGAAGAATCAGCCGATAAAGATTCTTTCTACGTTTCAGGACGAGGAGAATTACAGCTTGCAGTTCTCATTGAAAATATGCGCCGTGAAGGATTTGAGCTTAGTGTTTCACGCCCACGTGTTGTTATGCAAAAAGATGAAAATGGAATAACTCTTGAACCAATCGAAGAAGTTGTTATCGATGTTGATGAAGAATATTCCGGTACTGTTGTACAAAAAATGTCTGAACGTAAGGGCGAAATGGTGGAATTACGCCCTTCTGGGGGTAATCGTGTCCGACTTGTTTTTTATGCGCCAACCAGAGGACTCATTGGTTATCAATCTGAACTTTTAACGGATACACGTGGTACAGCAATTATGAATCGCCTTTTCCATGCTTATGAACCTTATAAAGGAGACATTGCTGGTCGCGTTAATGGTGTTATGATTTCAAATGACAATGGTGAATCTGTCGCTTATGCTCTTTTTAATCTTGAAGATCGTGGACCTATGATCATCGATGCGGGTGTGAAAGTCTATCAAGGTATGATTATTGGCATCCACTCACGAGATAATGACCTAGAAGTTAATGTGTTAAAAGGAAAAAAACTCACCAATATGCGCGCTTCCGGAAAAGATGAAGCCGTAAAGCTAACGCCTCCCATTAGAATGACATTAGAACGTGCCTTATCGTGGATACAAGATGATGAACTTGTGGAGGTAACCCCTAAAAATATTCGTCTCCGCAAACTCTATCTTGATCCTAATGAACGTAAACGTTTTGAAAAAACACGTGCATCAATTTTAAGCTAATTTGATAATCTCTTTGGTAAAATATTTATAAAATATTTAATTGTATTGAGCCTCACTATATCCCAGAAAGGATGTCTCTATGAATATTAAGGAAATACCTGTAGGCAAAAATCCACCAGAAGATATTAACGTTATTGTGGAAGTCTCCCTTGGTGGTCAACCAATAAAATATGAGATGGATAAAAAGTCGGGCGCATTATTTGTTGACCGTTTTCTTCATACATCAATGGTTTATCCTGGAAATTACGGTTTTGTCCCTCATACACTTTCAGATGATGGTGATCCTATTGATGTCCTTATCTGTAATACCCGTCCACTTATGCCTGGTTGTGTTATCAATGTTTGCCCCATCGGAGCTCTGATGATGGAAGATGATGGTGGTAAAGATGAAAAAATTATTGCCATTCCCACTCCAAAATTAACAAAACGCTATATTAATATTCATGACTATACAGATCTTCCCGAGATTACACTCAAACAAATTGAACATTTCTTCAAGCATTACAAAGATCTGGAACCTGGAAAATGGGCTAAAATTGAAGGATGGCGTGATAAAAACTTTGCTCATGAATTAATTAAGAAAGCTGTTGAGCGCAATAAAAAAATATAACGATTTTAATAAAATAAAGCCTGTTTTTTTAATAGGCTTTATTATTTATTTTTTCTACGAGATGCAATCTCTAAAGGATTGCCATATCTGCTTTAGCTCTTCTAAATGTGTTGAAAAGTAAAGTTGTTTGTAGCGAGATATTGCGCCGTTTTTCAGAGAAATAGAAGAAGATGGTATTTTCCACTGCTTCGCAAGAAATTTAATGAGAGCTTTATTCGCTTTTCCATCTTCAGGAACAGCACGAAGGCGTATAACCAGATATTGTTTTTCACCATCCCTACATTCAACCCCTATTATTTTGTCAACGGATGATTTGGGAATGAGATATACAAACAAAATCAAGTTATTTTTATCAACTTGATAAAACATGTATTCGCCTCAAGTAATATTTCTATAAATACATGTTTGCGTAAACGCGCCACATGAAAGTACGAATAAAATAAATAATAATGAACACTACAATAGGTGAAATATCAATTGTTCCAAAATTTGGTAAAATTTGCCGGACACGGCTTAGAACCGGATTTGTAAGACGATTTAGAAAGCTTCCTATCAAAACAACAAAGCGATTGCGCGAATTTATGATATTAAAGACATAAAGCCAAGAAAAAATGACACTAGCGATTAAAATATCAATATAAATATTAAAAATCAAATCAATCGTCCGAAGCAATGCATAAATCATGCGTCATCCCTTTCAATCGAGGAAACAGAAGAGCGTATAGAAAACCTTCATTAAAGCAGGTTTTTGTATCAAAAAATGGTTTTATACTTCAATACTCTTTTTTCTTGAATAAAAACCAGACATCTAGATTCTTCATCTCTCTATTTAATAACGATGCAGCTAGAAAACAAATATCAAAATTAAAAATAGCATATGAAAATAGAAGAAACAGCAAAAAATCTGAATATCCCTTATAGGATTAATCTTAAATCTCATCGTTTTAATTATTAATATATAGAAAACAAACAAACTAAAAACGGCCTTTTAAAGGCCGCTTTTATTTTATTTTTAAAATTATTTCTGCAAAGCTGTCAAACGGTTAAGAGCACTGCTAAAACCATTGAGCTGAACAAATAAATCATTCAAAGCTGGTTCACCTGCAGCAGCAATTGTCATCGCCAACTTTAACTGTTTTCCAGAACGTAAAGCTGCTACGTGATTTTTGTCAAAAACGACAGGAACCATGCAACCTGCTGGTACACAAGTCCGAATACCAGTTTCGATAACAGCTTTTCCCTCATCAACTTGTAAACGAACAGGCTTAGAAACCAAAATGCCAAAAGGAACTGTTAAATTACCAGATACAACACCCTCAGCATTGAGAATAAGGCTCATAGCCACAACAACACGCCCCTGATCATTCACTTCTTGACGGTGCATAAAACAAATTCTTTTCCCTTCTTGTATACCACAATTAATAGTCCACAAACCGTAGGTTTCAGTCAAAGAAGAAGCTCCATTTGGCAATGTCGCTGCCGCATCTTTTGATGCAGGAGTTTTTGAATTTGTTGCAAATGCAACAGATGAAATACTCAAGAGAGTAAAAACTATAAGTAAATTAAATAATTTTTTCATTTTATATTCCTGTTCTTTACATAAAAGAGAAACATGTTTATTATTTATAAATGATATAAAGCGTCTTAATAAAAAAGCTTTCTCATAATCATATAGCTTTTATAATGGTCTAAGGCTACCTCGAAATTCGCTGACAACTTTCATATAGACATGCTTTTTAAAAGAAACAGCGATCAACGGAAGGGTTTCTAGATCAATCCATTTCCATTGATCGAATTCCGCTTTATTGCCATCTGGTGGCGGATTAATCGCAATTTCAGAAAGCTTTCCCGTAAACTGGAAAGCAAACCACTTTTGTATTTGTCCACGATATTTATTGCTTAATGTACACCCAATAAGTTCTTGTGGAAAATCATAGTGGAACCAATTTTGTGCTTCTTTAATCAACTTTACAGATCGAATACCAGTTTCTTCATAAAGTTCACGATATGCTGCATCTAATGGTTTTTCATCTTCATCAATCCCTCCTTGAGGAAGCTGCCAACGATGAGATATCTCAGTCTCTGCATGAATAGGCGTCATTAAACGACGCCCAACCCAAACTTTACCCTCATGATTAAAGACAACAATCCCAACACATTTGCGATATGGAAGAATCTTCAAATTAATACCTGCATCCATTTAATATTCCTCAAAATCGCAAGCTATAGATATCATTTCTCACTTTAACACATCCTTATTGGGATCTGGTGGAAATGCTGCATTTGCCATTTCACCTCGTAACAGCTTATAGGCCTCATTCAATTGAATATCATCTTTAGGGTCTTTCGGAACAAAAGCAGCTGAACCAGATCCTTTATTACTCTCTCGTTTTCCTTTGATATGTCCTTTTAACGCAGACTCACCAACTTTTACATCATAACCCTTATATTTTTCAGGGAGTGGTTGCTCTACAATAATATCAGGCGTGATCCCTGTTCCTTGAATAGAAGTGCCAGATGGCGTGTAATAAAGTGCTGTTGTTAAGCGTAAAGCTCCATTTTCACCCAAAGGAATAATTGTTTGAACAGATCCTTTACCAAAAGACTGCGTCCCTAAAATTGTTGCACGACGATGATCTTGTAATGCACCCGCAACAATTTCAGAAGCACTTGCCGAACCACCATTAATAAGGACAATGAGCGGTTTTCCATGGATAACATCACCTGGCTTCGCATCAAATCTTATCACATCACTCTTTTTGCGCCCACGCGTCGACACAATTTCACCTTTATTGAGAAAAGCACTCGAAACATTAACAGCTTGATCTAAAAGCCCACCAGGATTAAGTCGCAAATCAAGAACGTAACCTTTTAGCTTATCTTCAGGAATTTTAGATTGGATATCTTTAATTGCCGCCAGAAGATTACCTAATGTCTGCTCAGAAAACTGGATAACTCTTAAATATCCAATATCGCCCTCAACCCGATACTTCACTGCTTTTACCTTGATAATATCACGAACAATCTTCACTTCAAATGGCTTATCAACGCCAGAACGAATAATTGTTAAGGTAATTGGTGTTCCAGGAGCACCTCGCATCTTATTAACAGCTTCATTCAATGTTTGACCATTCGTTTGTACATCATCAATTTTTGAAATAAGGTCTCCTGCTAAAATACCTGCTTTTGAAGCGGGAGTATCATCCATTGGTGAAACAACTTTAATCAAGTTTTTTTCCATAGTGACCTCAATACCAAGACCTCCGAACTCTCCTTTCGTAGAATCCCGCATATCCTTGGCTTCTTCAGCATTCAAATAAGATGAATGAGGGTCCAGTGATGTGAGCATGCCATTGATAGCATTTTCAATGAGCTTTTTATCATCTGGAACTGTAACGTACTGCATACGCACGCGCTCAAAAACATCGCCAAATATAGCTAGCTTTTTATATGCATTATCTTCATTATTCGCAGCAACAGACTGCACCATAATCATTGAACAGGCGCCGAGCAATACCCCAGCGACCAAAAGAATAACTTTACGAATCATTTTGGCTCCTTCTTATTTTTTCAGTCTGCCACCAAGGAGTTGGATTTACAGGTTTTCCCTGCTTTCTAAACTCAATGTAAAGCATTGGAGAAGTTTTTCCTATATCCAATGCAACACTGTTTGAAATAAATTGCATCTCCATTATACCCAGAGGCTCACCAGAAAGGACAAACTGCCCCTGTTTTACATTAATTCTCGACATTCCAGTAAGAATAATATGATAACCATTTCCAACATTAAGAATAATTAACTGTCCGTAAGAACGAAATGGCCCAGCAAAAGCAACAAAAGCATCTACAGGTGATATAACAACAGCTCCTGACTCTGTTTCTATCGTTTCACCAAAGCGCGTAATCTGCGAATTTTTGTTAGAGCGATGTATTCTTTTTCCTGAAACAGGAAAAAGTAAAGAACCTTTTCGGCTTTCAAAATTGGACTGTTCTAACAATTGCAAACTTTTCCGTACCTGTACTGATGCATCAGAGCTAAGTTTTGACTGACGGTCGAGCTCTAAAATCAATTCTTCCAAAGACTGCGCTTTTTTAGCAAGAGCAATATTTTTTTGTTGCTGTTCTGTAAGTTCTTTTTCTGATTTTTTTTGTAGTTTGTTTTTTTTGTCTAATAAAAGCTCTAGACGTTTTCGCTGCTCTGCTTGATTTTGCAGTTTTGTCTTTAATGCCGTATATTCCGTAGTAATGGAATTACTCAAATTGGTCAACTCCTTGAGTTTCTGTGTTAAATCTCGTGTTTTCTCTTGCATCTGAGGAATAACAGTACCTAATAAAACAGAACTACGTATAGAAGCCAACGCGTCCTCTGGCTGTATCATAAGAGCAGGAGGCGGATTCAATCCCATACGTTCCAAAATTGCAAGAACTTCCGCAAATTCAGTGCGACGATTTTTTAAACTTTGATAGACTTGTACCCGCTCTTCTATCATTTTTTTAAGCTTTTCTTCCCTTTTAGCAATATCATCTGCTACTGTACGTTCTTCTTTAGCCGCCTTTATGAGTGCATCACTCAAAACACGTTGATCTTTTTTTAAATGCTCAACCTGATGCGTAAGAAAAGCAACACGCTCACGCGAAAGTGAAATGTTTTGGCGAATTTCTCCTAATTCTTTATGTGCTTCCGTACTCCTCATTGTATCTTCCGCATGCGATACAGAAAAGCAAAAAAACATACTCAAGAGCAAAATGACAAATATCACGCACTCCCCATATAAATATAGCATCTTTCTATGAAGAAGCTTTTTCATTTGCCCAATCATGACACCTCATCGTATACATTAGAGATGCTTTAAATGGTGTCAGCTAAAACAATATTAATAAATATATAAATAAGTGCTAAAAATTGCACAAAAATATTAAAAACGATGATACGGATGATTATTTTCGATTGTCACAGCGCGGTAAAGTTGTTCTGTAAGAAGAATACGTGCGATTTGATGTGGCCACGTCATCAAACCAAAAGATAAAAGAAAATCAGCATGCTTCCTTATTTGTTCATTATGTCCATCAGGTCCTCCCAAAGCAATGACGACATCTCGAATGCCTTCATCACGATAACACCTCAATTTTTCAGAAAAAGAAATTGAAGAAATCGATTCTCCACGCTCATCTAACACAATTAATCGACATTTTTCAGGTAAAAATTCAATAAGTCTTCTCCCCTCTTCCTCCATACGTTGACACGCTGTTTGAGCACGACTTTCTGGTATCTCTTGTAACTTTTTTAAATGAAAGCCTACAACTCCAGAAATTTTAGAAAAACGATCCAAATAATGCTGAACTAATTTTTGCTCCGCCCCACTTTTCATACGACCAACCGCAAAAATAGAAATTTGCATTTTAATGATCTCCGAAGAGAAGCAAAGCTGTATCGTTTAAATCCGGAGTCATCCATATTTTTTCTAAATTATAAAAAAGGCGAATTTCTGGACGAAAAAGATGAATGATAATATCACCTGTATCAATCAATACCCAATCACCTCCAGCAAGCCCTTCTACACGCGCAAGCCCCTGCCCATTATTTTTCCAAGTATGTAATAAATGATCAGCAACAGAAGATACATGACGCTGCGAATTTGCTGAAGCTATGACCATATAATCAGCCAAAGATGACTTCCCCCGAATATCAATAGCAACAATATCTTCTGCTTTTGTATCTTCTAAGCTCTTGAGAATAACTTCAAGACTCTCTCTAACAGAAAAAACTTTTTTTTCTTTTGAAGGCATACTATCGTAAGAGTGTTTGTGTGCAATATTTTTCAGATCAATATCCTTTCTTATCATTGTGGAATCTAAAAAGAGATTTCTCTAAAGAGAAGCAGAATCTTAGGAAATGTTCAAGAAAAATCATTCTTTTTCAAACGCAGGTTTGTTGAAGATTGAAAAGATAAAGGTCCATGCAAATAAGTCCAAACTGGTGGCTTGATAAAAGGTAATCGCTTACTTTCTCTCTCATCCAAACGAAAACGACGATAAATATGTGCCATAGGAGAAGAAAGTGCCGACCGATTGCCTAAAGGACGATCAATAATCGCAATAGGAAGCATAGAAACGATATCATGCCATCGATACCAATGATGTATCGTCGTAAAACTATCTGCCCCCATAATCCATACAAAATTTACGCCACTGTAATGGGTAAGAATATGAAAAATTGTATCTATTGATACTTTGCTCCCTATAGCCTGTTCAAAACCTGTTAGGCGAATTTTCGGATGGTCAATAAGTTTAAAACTTAATTGCATTCTCTCCTCTAAAGAGAGCAACTGTGTACGATCCTTTAAAGGATTTCCTGGAGTGATCATCCACCATAACTGATCAAGATGCAAACGCCGAATGGCAATTTTTGCAACAAGAAGATGCCCTGCATGCGGTGGATTAAAGGAACCACCAAAAAGACCCACAACATTGGATCTTTCAACATGTGGCATACAATTTTTCCATGGAAAAAATGGTGTTCTCAAGCTCTAACCTGACCATTTCCTTTAACATGATATTGAAATGAAGTTAGCTGTTCAACACCTATCGGGCCACGTGCATGCATTTTTCCTGTTGCAATACCAATTTCCATTCCAAAACCAAATTCACCTCCATCAGCAAATTGTGTGGACGCATTGTGCAGCAAAATAGCTGAATCTAAATGATTAAAAAAATTCTTCACCACTTCCAAATCCTCAGCAATAATCGATTCCGTATGTCCTGATGAATAACGCTTGATATGAGAAATGGCTCCCTCAACACCCTCAACCGTTTTAACAGAAAGAATAGCATCAAGATATTCATGCGACCAATCTTCTTCAGAAGCTAATTTGACATCTGGCATAAGAAAAACAATATCTTCTGTAGCACGAATTTCACACCCCTTCTCCTGTAAAGCAGTTAAAACAGGAAGAAACTTTTTTAATGCCTGACTGTCAATGAGAACTGTCTCAACAGCACCGCATATCCCTGTCCGCCGCAACTTTGCATTTAAAACAATATTGCGTGCCATATCTAAATCTGCCGATTTATCAATATAAATATGACAAAGTCCCTCCAAATGAGCAAAAATTGGAACACGTGCATCAGACTGAATGCGGGCAACAAGGCTCTTTCCACCACGTGGTACTATCACATCAATCGCTCCATCCAATCCTTTGAGCATTTCCCCAACGGCAGCGCGATCTGTCGTTCCAACCATTTGAATAGCATCTTTGGGTAAACCAGAGCGCTCTAAACCTTGTACCAAAGCTACATGAAGAGCATGAGAAGAATGAAAGCTATCCGAACCACCACGCAAAATCGCAGCATTGCCTGCTTTTAAGCACAAAGAACTCGCATCAACTGTAACATTTGGACGACTTTCATAAATAATACCAATCACACCAAGAGGTGTTCGTACACGACTTATATGAAGCCCATTTGGACGTTTCCACGCGCTCATGACCTGTCCAACAGGATCAGATAAACGAGCAACTTGGCGAACACTGTCTATCATTGCACGTAAACGCAAGTCATCTAATTTTAGCCGATCAATCATTGCAGCTTTCAAATTATTCTGAGCAGCATTCTCTAAATCTTGACAATTCGCCCGTAAAATCTCATCTGACTGAGCCTCCAGACTTAAAGCGATCATTTCCAATGCATTGTTCTTTTGCTCAGAAGAAGCAACAGCCAACGCTGCAGCGGCATAGCGCGCTTTTTGTCCCATATCTTTCATTTGTTCTTCTAAAGTCATCGTATCATCCACTCTGCCAAAACAATAAAAACAAAAGTAACTTTTTTAAACAGAATTGGTCAAGCAACGTACAATCATATCATTACGATGCACCATAGCAGAGCGCGCCTCATACCCAAGAATAGCTTCAATTTCTTCACTTTTATGTCCTATAATGCGTACAGCCTCATCTTTGTCATAGCTTACAAGTCCACGCGCAATCTCAACTCCATCTGTACCAACAATTGCAACCGTATCCCCACGCTGGAAATTTCCCTCAACGGCAATAACCCCTGCAGCTAATAACGATTTTCCTGTTTCAAGGGCCCTAATGGCTCCTTGATCAATCGTCAAAACACCAGATGGATCTAAATGACCAGAAATCCATGTTTTCCAAGCACTGACAGATTTCTTACTTGCCGCAAAAAAACTCTTACGTTCACCTTTGTCAATTGCAGCAAGGGGATTCATACGCTTGCCTGAGGTGATAATCATCGCCGTTCCAGCAGCATTAGCGATTTTTCCGGCATCAAGCTTAGTCTTCATTCCTCCCCGTGAAAACTCTGAAGCAGCAACATCTGCCATTTTTTCGATATCATGCGTAATGGATGCAACAAAAGGTATAAATTCAGCCGTAGGATCACTATGGGGAGACTTTGTATAAAGACCATCAATATCAGATAAAAGTATTAAAAGATCTGCCCTCACCATTGTTGCCACACGTGCAGCTAAACGATCATTATCACCATAACGAATTTCAGTTGTTGCAACAGTATCATTCTCATTAATAACAGGCACAGCTCCCAAATATAAAAGCATCTCAATCGTTGCACGTGCATTGAGATAACGCCTTCGCTCCTCCGTATCAAATAAAGTGAGCAAAATTTGGCCTGTTTTGAGCCCATGTTGAGCAAGCGCATCACCATAGGTTTTTGCTAACTCAATTTGCCCCAAAGCAGCACATGCCTGACTTTCTTCCAATTTCAAAACGCCCTTAGGAAGCTGTAGCAATGTCCTTCCTAAAGCAATAGCGCCTGAAGACACCAACAATATCTCTACGCCTTTTTTGTGCAATTCAACAACATCACTGATCAAGCTTTTAAGCCATTCAACCCGTAAACCTGTCTGAGGATCAACCAAAAGGGCAGATCCAATCTTGACCACAATACGTTTATAGTGTGTAAGTTTTTTCGATCCAACAGCCATCTCAATCAACCTTGCTATCCCCACGGATCTCCTCTTTGCGTGACATTTCAATAATATGTGCACCAGCCCGCAGCACATTTTCTAAACCTTCGCGGCTAACCGCAGAAAACATCATAACAGGTTGACCCGCAGCTCTTTGCAAAGCTTCTTGTTTCGTTTTACGCTCTTCAATTGTCAGAGTATCTATCTGGCTTAAAGCGACAATTTCAGTCTTATCACTTAGATTATTTCCATATGCCTCAAGTTCATGACGCACAATTTGATATGCTTTTGCTACATCTTCTTCTTGAGAAGAAATCAGATGAAGCAGTACGCGACAACGTTCTACATGTCCTAAAAAACGATCTCCAATTCCCACACCTTCATGCGCTCCTTCAATTAATCCTGGAATATCAGCCAAAACAAATTCACGACCATCAATACGTACAACACCAAGATGAGGATGTAGAGTGGTAAAAGGATAATCTGCAACTTTTGGTTTTGCAGCCGTTACAGAAGCTAAAAAAGTTGATTTTCCAGCATTAGGTAAACCAACAAGCCCAGCATCAGCAATTAATTTCAAGCGAAGCCATACTGCGCGCTCTTCTCCAGCCAAACCTGGATTTGCACGACGCGGTGCCCGATTTGTCGATGTTGTAAAATGAAGATTACCAAAACCGCCATTCCCTCCTTTTGCAAGACGATAGCGCTGTCCCACTTCCGTTAAATCACAGATTAACGTTGTATTATCTTCTTCAAAAATTTGCGTCCCAACCGGAACTTTAAGGATGACATCGTCACCCTTTTCACCCGTCATATTACGACCCTTGCCATGCCCCCCTGTTTTTGCTTTAAAATGCTGTTGGTAGCGATAATCAATCAGCGTGTTAAGCCCATCAACAACAAGAGCCCAAACATCACCACCCCGTCCTCCATTCCCCCCATCAGGTCCCCCAAATTCTATGAATTTTTCACGACGAAATGATACTGCTCCAGAACCTCCATTACCAGAACGAATATAAACCTTAGCTTGATCAAGAAATTTCATTGGAAGCACTCTCTGAGGAATCAATCTCTCTACCTCTATAGGCAATACATTAGTTTTACCAGTTTTTCATCATTGATAACAGAAAAACTGTCAATATCGCCGATAACTCTTTGAGAAAAAATCATCACATCTAAATAGGTTAAGTAAAGTTAAATCTTCTTAAAAGAAGGCGCTATTCTTGTATTTTTGTTTTTCCCTTAAATTCAAGTGCTAGAAGATAAAGCTCTACTGATTCTGATCGGCTTGCAGGCGGTTTAACATGATAGACTTTTTTAAAATGCTGTTTTAGTATCGTGAGAAGAGTGTTTTCTGCTCCTCCTTGAAAAGCCTTTGCTAAAAAATGTCCCCCAGGCTTAAGAACCGAAAGAGCAAAATCAGCCGCAACTTCACATAAATAAATCGTTCTTAAATGATCCGTCTGACGATGACCTGTTGTTGGCGCTGCCATATCAGAAAGAACCACATCCGGTTTTGTCCCTAAAGTTTCAATTAATTTCTGCGGTGCATCTGTATGCAAAAAATCCATTTCCAACATGGCAACTCTAGGCAATGGATCAACATGTAAATAATCAATACCAACAACGCTAGGATCTTCATCACTTGACCCTACTATACGCTCAGCCACCTGACACCATCCCCCAGGTGCTGCTCCTAGATCAATAACCTTTTGACCTTTTTTCAAAAACCTATAACGCTCATTAATTTCAATGAGTTTATAAGCCGCACGCGAACGATAACCATCTACTTTTGATTGATGGACATAAGGATCATTCAGATGCCTCTCTAACCATCGTCGTGATGAAGCTTTAATGGTTCCTGCTTTCTTTTTTACGCGCTGATATAATTCATGTGACCCTGAACCTCCGTAGCCACCCCTCGGTGTTTTTGTTGTTTTTTTCATCGTTATTCATTGTCTCCATATTTAATTCTCTAACGCTTTAAATCTCCGCTCTTTCTATGACGACACCATACCCCATCGCGCAACATCAGCTCTATCAAAATTCCTTCCCTTAATCCACGATCAGCAACTCTTAAACGCTGACTTGGCCAAACTTCCCGAATAACATCTAAAATTGCACAACCAGCTAAAACTAAATCTGCTCTCTCGCGCCCAATAAAAGGACTTACGACACGTTTTTCTATATCCCATGACAATAGGCGTTTTGTCATAAGAGTAATGTCTGCATCATTCATCCAAATGCCATCCACTTTTTTCCTATCATAACGCTCTAAATTAAGATACATTCCTGCTAAAGTCGTAACTGTACCGGAGGTTCCCAAAAGATGAAACTTCGAACCTTGCGCTAACTCTCCTAATTTATGACGATCTGAAAAATTATTTAATAACCCTCGCACATAGCTTTTCATTTTTTCAAAATCATCTAAGCTAATATCATTCCCTCCAAAACGTTCAGAAAGCGTAACAACACCAACAGGAAGAGAAGTCCAAGCGATAATTTGTCTAGCTAAACGAAAAGAACGCTTTTGAGAAACATCAAGTAGCACAATTTCTGATGATCCTCCTCCAATATCAAAAAGCACAATTGCGTCAGTATTTGGTTCAACAAGTGTACTACACCCTGTAACAGCAAAACGCGCTTCTGTTTGCCGATCAACAATTTCCAATTCAAGACCTGTCTCCTCCAAAACACGCTGAATAAAATGTCTACCATTTTCTGCAGAACGACAAGCTTCTGTTGCAATCAAGCGATAACGCTTAATATGCCTTTGTTTTAGCTTTAGATGACAAATCTTTAATGCTTCAATCGCACGATCCATAGCTCGTGTATTAAGAAAACCGTTATTTATTAAACCTTCTCCCAATCTTACAATACGAGAAAAAGCATCAACAACACGAAAATATCCAGGTTTACTGGGAGATGCAATGAGAAGACGACAATTATTCGTTCCGAGATCAAGTGCCGCATAAAGAGGTGGAGATTTTACTGGAGGGAACCGTCGAAGAAAAGGCGCTTTGAGTTTTGTTGTTTTTTGAGCACCTATCATTATCTGACTATGAAACTCAAAAGCTGTCTCAGATTGAACAAAAGCCTGTTTCTGTTCATAATGTTTTTTTCTCTGTTGTCTCTTTATATCAACAAAAACAGAGTATGCTTCTGTTCGTGACAATGCAGAACGATTATTTGTATTACTACCGCACTGATCATACAACTGATCTGCTTTGGTATCGTATATTTCTCCTCGCTTTAACTCTTTTGAACCATAATTTAACGGGGTCATTTCTCTTATCCCTTGAGCGTTCCCCCAATAAATAAACGCGAAAACTCTTCTTCTCATTCCTAAATAAAGCAATAATGCAGCATCAAATGATAAATACAAGAAATCATTCTTTCTTTGCCTATCATTAAAATTTTCTACACTAGCATCATTCAGATTTTTGTATAATCTTTTGGTTGTTTCCGTGAAATCATGCTTCTCTTTATGAACTTAAAACTATAAATTAATCGTTTACGTTCGCATCAATTTTTATAAATTTTGCTCTTTTCTTTATATCATTTACACGGAGTACACTTCTATTATAACAAACCTACATTATCATACTATTTGCTGCCCCTTAAGGACACAACAACCTATACATTAGTACGGTTTATAAAAAATTTTTTCTTTTTTTCAATCTCGTTATCCACACACGAACCTCGTTTGTTGTATGCAATGAAATGGCTTTGATTATGCTGGAATAAAAGTTCCGTAGTACTACAAAATGCAATTACAATAGCTGTTATTTTGTGAATACCAATTTAAACTATCGTTCAAAAAATTCTCTAGGATTATAAATTTATCTGAAAAATATTAATGCTTAATCAGACCGCTCTAAAAATCCATTTAAAGCTTTAAAAAAGAATTTAGCCTACTTACTATTATAAGGAAGCTATCTTTTTAATTATTTTAAATCGAGTATTTCTAATCTTTTTTACTTCTAATAACTCACGAAATCACTCTTTAAGCTTTATGGAAAATACTAACTTTATTTTCTATTACATATAAAGAACTTATTGTGACTTTATATTCATAAAACTCTCACTCTTTCCAATAAATCACCTTGATATCATATTATATAAAAATTCTTACTTATTTGACCTTATAATTTACACTCAAAAATATAATACAACGATTTATGAAAAAATGACTCTTGTTAAAAATACTCGATGGATTCTAAGGACGTAAAGAATTAAGTGCCGCATTTAACCCTTTAAATGGTACAGTAAAAGAAAATACCTTTCCTTCTTTAAGTTTATAGGAAATACGTACTTTATTGTCCTGCTCTATTTGTTTAGTCAAAACCGGCCCTACAGGCGATTGTGCCAAACAAACGGTTTCATTGCATTGCGTATAATGAATAAGAACAGGTTTTTTAACACCTTTTACAAACATTTGAATCGGAACATTTATATCAGAATTTGGCAATGTTCGAAAAAGCATCACTGCTTGACCACTTGTCGTAGACACAAGAGACCAACTAAAAATGGTATTTCCTTCTTGATCATGAACAGTCTGTGTCACATTACATATACCTTGCTTATGTTTAAGCTTTTGTTTTTCGTCACAAATCAAAGTCCAATCATAAAACTGCATAATAATTCGACGTGTTTCACCAGGTTCTCCCTTAGGTATCGATAAGTGTGGTGGATGCACTGTATAAATATTATCATTCTCGTTAGCAGAGCTTTCGCTCTTGCCTATTAAGGCAAGAGCAAACAGAACCTTTACTAAAATACTTCTCTTTTTTACAATAACAGCCATTTTTTCTATTATCATCTCAACCTCAGAGTAATTCCAGCACCTATCCCCCAGTGACCTCCAGCACTCGTAATAGATACATTCGAGCGAATATTTCCATCTTCAGATGTATAACCAGCCCCAATAGCAAATGCGGATTGACTGCGCCACAAACCACTACCAAATGAAACACTTAAAGATCCTGGTATATCATAGTAACGTAAGTTGGACACCGCTAAACCAATCGCTGCTGCTTGTCTTGCTTCCTTGCGAACATCCTCAATAGCATAATTTAGCGTCTCAAACTTCATATCCGTATAGGATTTTGCCTCGTTAACGCCATTATTGACAAGACTACTAACTTTCTCATCCGTATACTTATTGGCATCTTCAAGAACCGTCTTCATCTGCTGTTCTGTGTAATCATGTAACTGACCTCCATTAACAGCTTCTTTCGAATCCTTTTCAATCTTTCCATCCGCTACATTGTCTATTAACACTGGAGAACTGTCATCTCCACCAACTAATGTAACTGTATTGGTCTTTTTACCTGTTTCATCTTTATCATATTGTACAGATCCATCCGTAACTTTAGTTTCAATATC